>NZ_JAYGIH010000075.1:0-348259 GCF_034932455.1 Leptolyngbya sp. CCNP1308
TCAGGCAGCGGTGCCCATTGTGCCTTGAAAAACAGTTCTAGGAAGGCTTTCAGGCTTTGGCGCTGATAAGCACTCGGCATCCCGTCCAACAGTTGGTAAATTAGCTCTTGGGCGTGGGCAAGAATCTCCATGGTCCTTGCTGTCTATACGTTTCACGCCCTTTTCTCTCATCCCCCCAGCCAAGGTGCAAGATCTGAGTCTAGGAAAACTCTAATTTTGCCAGCGAGAAGCCCAAGTTTGGTGTTTTCTTGGGCAAGTTGAATGGTCAACCCCTCTACCCGTTGGCATTTCTAGCCAGCGCTACACTTTCAGGCGAACCGATGCCGGAAAAGCGCTATCCCGCGCCTCAGGCATGAAGTATAGTGCTGCATTTTTCCACAGCCCTGGGCCGCCGGGTAGAATGGGACGGTTGTATTCTGACCAAAGCCTTGATTGAACGCTACACCCTGCCCGAAATGGGCGATCTCTGGACCGACGATTACAAGTTTGAAACCTGGCTGCGGGTCGAAATCGCGGTGTGCGAAGCCCAGGCCGAGCTGGGCTACATTCCCCAGTCAGCGGTCGAGGAAATCAAGGCTAAGGCCAAGTTTGATCCCAAGCGCATCCTCGAAATTGAGGCGGAGGTGCGCCACGATGTGATCGCCTTTCTCACCAATGTCAACGAATATGTGGGCGACGCCGGACGCTATATTCACCTGGGTATGACCAGCTCCGACATGCTTGACACAGCCCTGTCGCTACAGTTGGTAGATAGCCTTCAGGTGATCATGATTCACGTGGAGAGCCTGATTCAGGTGATTCGCTATCGGGCTCAGGAGCACCGCGATACGGTGATGATTGGCCGATCCCACGGCATCCATGCCGAGCCGATTACCTTTGGCTTTAAGCTGGCTGGCTGGCTGGCCGAGATGCTGCGCCACCGGGAGCGGTTGACCCATCTACAGGATGCGATCGCCGTCGGCAAAATCTCTGGTGCAGTGGGCACCTACGCCAACATCGACCCCAAAATTGAGGCGCTGGCCTGCCAAAACCTTGGCCTCCGCCCCGACACTGCCTCTACCCAGGTGATCTCCCGCGATATTCACGCCGACTTCATGAATGCTCTGGCTCTGCTCGGGGCCTCCATCGAGCGGTTTGCCGTCGAAATTCGCAACCTACAGCGCACTGATGTGCTGGAAGTTGAAGAATTCTTCTCCAAAAAGCAAAAGGGTTCGTCGGCCATGCCCCACAAGCGCAACCCCATCCGCTCGGAGCGGCTGACGGGGATGGCGAGACTGCTGCGCGGCAACGCCATGGCGGCGCTAGAGAATGTGGCCCTGTGGCACGAGCGCGACATTTCCCACAGTTCGGTGGAGCGGGTGGCTTTTCCCGACAGCTGCATACTCACCCACTTCATGTTGGTAGAAACCACCGAGCTAATCAAAAATCTGCTGGTCTACCCCGAAAACATGGCCCGCAATATGAACGTCTATGGTGGCGTTGTATTTAGCCAGGGGGTACTGCTAGCCCTAGTGGATAAGGGGCTGGCACGGGAACAGGCCTATGCGATCGTGCAGTCTTGTGCCCACCAGGCCTGGAACACCGACGACGGCAACTTTCGCGGCCTTATTGAGGCCGACGAGCGGGTTACAGCCCATCTATCCACGGCAGAGATTGACCTCTGCTTTAGCCCCGATCGCCACCTGCGCAACCTCGACCAGGTTTACCAACGGCTGGGGATCTGAGCCAAATCGCTCGGCCTGTAGCTGACAGACCAGACAAACCAAGACTTTTTTGCGAGAGTTTGCGATAGTTAATGCGCATTGCCCTAGCCTCACCTGCCTGGGAGAGGCCAGCCTGTTTTAGCGCCCGTTCTCACTTCAGGAGCACCCATGGCTGCATTGACAACCGGAGATAGCGCAGCAGGGCTGCTCAGCTTTTTGCCCGACAGTCCCATTGTGGCCTTCACGGTGCTGCTGCTGGTGACATTAATTATTCCGCCCATTTTTGAGCGGCTGCGGCTGCCAGGGCTGGTGGGTTTGTTGGCGGCGGGGGTGCTATTGGGGCCGAGTGTGGCCGGGCTCTTAGACCCAGCGGGGGATGTAGAAACCCTGCTGTCTGACGTGGGCAAAATCTACCTCATGTTTGTGGCTGGGCTGGAGATTGACCTCAAGGACTTTAAGCGTACCCGCAACCGCTCCTTGGGGTTTGGCTTCACTACCTTCGCCGTGCCGCTGATTGCGGGCATCCTGCTGAGCCGCATCTTTGGATTTAATTGGATTGCGGCGGTGCTAGTGGGGTCACTGCTGGCCTCCCATACGCTGCTAGCCTACCCGATTGTGATGCGGTTGGGCATCACCAAAGAGCCCTCCGTAGGGGCCACGGTAGGAGCAACGATTTTCACCGACATTGGGGCGCTGCTGGTGCTGGCCATGTGCGTCGCCGCCCAGGCGGGAGAATTTTCAGCCCGCACGGTGGTGACGCAGCTGGTGATGCTGGGGCTGTTTGCCACGGCGGTGCTGGTGGGCATCGACTGGGCGGGCAAGCAGTACTTTAAGCGCAACGGCGATCGCGAAGGCAATCAGTTTTTGTTTGTGCTGGCGGCGGTTTTTTTAGCCGCGGTAGGGTCACAGCTGATCAATGTTGACAAGATTGTGGGGGCGTTTTTGGCGGGGCTAGCGGTCAATGACGTGGTGGGCAATGGCCCAGTCAAAGAAAAAGTGGAGTTTGTCGGGGGGGTGCTGTTCATTCCCTTTTTCTTTGTGTGCATGGGGCTGCTGCTCGACCTCCAGGTGTTCGTCGATTCGATGACCACTAACCTGGCTTTTACTCTGGCGCTGACGGGTACACTCATCCTCAGTAAGTTTTTAGCCGCCCTGGCCACCAAACCCTTTTACCGATACAGCTGGACTCAGATTTTCACCATGTGGTCACTGTCGATGCCCCAGGTGGCTGCTACCCTGGCCGCAGCCCTGGTGGGATTGCAGCAGGGCATTATCTCAGATTTAGAATTCAACGCTGTCATTGTGATGATGTTGATTACCTCGGTGCTGGGGCCGCTGCTCACCGCCCGATTTGCCGGGCGGCTAGTGGCTCCCAAACTGGCTCGCCCTGAGACTGAGTTAAACTCGCTCTGGTTTGACTACGGGGCGGCCCCCGAAAGCCGCAAAGACTCTACCATCACCGGCCCCTTTACAGTGGTCGTGCCCATCTACAATCCGGTGACCCAGCGCTACTTGATTGAAATGGCCGCTCTGCTGGCCAGCCACGAGGGAGGGTATGTCATACCGGTAACGGTGGCCCGTGCCCACGTGCATATGGATGACCCCAAGCTGGTGACCGCCCTAGAGCACTGCCGCAAACTGCTGCAAAAAGCCGAAGCCCTAAGCCAGGAGTTTAAAGCCCAGGCCTACTCGGTGCTGCGCATTGACGACGATGTGTCGGAAGGCATTACCCGCACCGCCCGTGAGCAAAACGCCAGCCTCATTTTGCTGGGCTGGAGCCGCCAAGGGTTTAGAGCCAAACTCTTTGGCACCTTAGTTGACGAGGTATTTTGGTCGAGCCACTGCCCGGTAGCCGTAGCTCGACTGCTCGCCGAGCCCATCGACATTCGCCGGGTGCTGGTGCCGATGAAGACCATCACCCCCCAAGCGGTGCGCACGGTGCGCTTTGCCCAAATGTTTGCCGACACCCACAAGGCCGAAGTGACCCTGCTGCACGTGTGCGATCGCCACACCCCCGAGAGTCAAGTCAAGGCTCTAGAATCCGCCCTAGCCAAGGTCATGGCCGAAGGCCCGTCCGTCAGTTGGACACTGCTCACCCTGAGCCACGACAACCCAGCCGAAGTGATTCTCGAAACGGCCCAAACCCACGACATGATTGTGCTGCGATCGATGCGGCGGCGCACCGCTGGCGGTCTGGCCGTGAGCAATGTCACCCATCAGGTAATCGACGAAGCCGCCTGTTCCCTGGTGCTATTTGGCGAACCTCATACCTAGCCCCAAACCAAAGCCCCCTTGCCTAGGCAAGGGGGCTTTGAAAACCTGACCAGACCGACTAAAGCGCCGACTTGGTGCCAGACTTGGCCTCGTCCGACCGTTGAAACACGTCTTCTAGGGAAGCCCGCTTGCCGTCGGCCTGGTTAGTGCGCAGCCCGTTGAGCACATTGGCCAACAGCGCATCCACTGAAAACCGCCCCCCACCATTGATCACAAAAAACAGGAAAGTAGCGGCGTAAAGGGCAGACAGCTCCAGATAAGGAATGCTGAGACCTGCGACCTTAACGTGATGGTACATCGCTACCAGCATGGTAAAAAGCAGACCCATCGCGGCGGGACGGGTAAACAGCCCTAGTGCAACTAGGGGAGCGCCAATCAGTTCGGTAAAGGCCGCCATATAGCTGAGGGTAATGGGGAACGGCAAACCCAGATAAGCCACATAGGCATTGGCGAAGCTCTCGATATTGGCTAGCTTGTCAAGACCGTTATGAATCATTACGACACCGGCGACGACTCTCAGAATTGTCCAAGAAATCTGAAAAGCGGTGTTGGTGGATTGATTGGGCTGAAGCGCAAGGCCGCCCAGGGATAGGATGCGTTGCTGAGCAATCATAGTGATTAAGAAAAATTAACGTTGTTATTAATTATCCTAACGAAGTTTTTAGAAGAGTAAAGGATCTGCTCTTGCCATTTTACTCTTCTCGCTAAAAAATATGTCCCACGGCAATTGGCGGAGATAACCCCCATGGGATTGCCTCGCAGAGATATAGGGAAACAGCAGCAAAATCAAAGCATTAGCCCCCAGAAACTCTGCATAACCTTTATTTGCCTGCGCGATCGCCGAGCTTGCTCTTTCAGGCGACTGGTTCGGTAGTCTGTGGTAGCCGACGCCATCCCGGCTTCGGTCGATAGTGCCTCTGTGGCCTGCAACGCAGGCCGTTGCGGGTATCCTTCACAGCTGAAGCTTAGGGATCAGAGTCGTCTACTTATGCCCGGCGGCAGTCGATGGGCAAAGACATTAGACATCCTAGGTCACCGAGGTCGAGGGCATTGCCGCCGAGAACGAATGGGGCACCATTGGTACCTATGCAGATCAGATCGATTTCCTCTGGGAAAAACAAATGGTGACTTTTTCCCAAAATTGGCTGCTGTCGCGGTAGCTTATCTAGACAAAGCTAATAGCCGAGGGTTGCTGCCTTAGCCCTATTTCCCTCCGTGAACGCGATGGCGTCATGCCCCAGCCCCCCGTCGCGTTCACGGAAGTTAGAATCCGGCACTAAAGCCAAGGGATGGATCCCTAACGACTTCCCAAACTTTGAATAACTAGCTCCGTTCAAACTTTCTGAGCGTCAGTGTTAACTTTTTTATCTAGTTGTCGCTCTACCTGGTGAGAGGGCGTAACGGAACTTGATAATCAATTCAGAAACGCAGATAAATCAAGGACATACCCATGGGTTTAATTAAGTCTATTTTTGGGGCGATCTTTGGGCTGATTGGCGGCATCTTCAAGACCGTTAGTGGCCTGGTAGGTCTGGGCAAAAAGTCTGAATTTTTCATGGAGCTCGATGAATCTGACAGCAGCGCCCCACCGGAAGCACCCGCTCTCGCCGCCCCCGCCGAAGCCAAGGCTGAGGCAGCCGCTCCCGCTAAAGCAGTTGCTAAAGCTCCAGCGAAGGCTTCAGCTAAAGCAGCAACCAAAGCTCCCGCTAAAGCTGCTCCCGCTCCCGCTCCTGTAGCAACAGCACCCGCTGACCCTGTACCTACCGCCTTTGCCTCTACCTACCTGACCAGCGTGGGTACGGCCCTGCCCCGTCGCCGCCGCCCCGGTCCTAGCCTGTCTCCCTTTATGGATATGGCTAAGCAGGTCAAGACCCGCTAATCCAGCGACTCCACGTAGGCAACAGGGGTTGATTCACGGTTCAGAGGTTAGGGTTGATTATCGGCCCTGACCTCTGAACTTTAATTTTTAGAACCTCTAGCGTCTCCTTCCACCACAAACCGCAGCCCGCTGTACAAGTGAAAGGCCCCATCCCAGGGCGAGGGCAGCGATCGCCCCAGATCAATCTGGTGTTCAAAGGTAGGGAGTAGCTCTATTAAGTCCAGAGCGCTCTCTCCGAACCCGCTAAAATCGGCGATCGGTGCCGGAGCGATGCGGTCTTCAAAGTAGCTTTTCATCGCCTTCCATGCGGTGCCAGCAATCAAGGGGGATGGATACGCTGTCGCTGGGGGCAGCGGTATCGCCTCGCGGTATTTATAGGTGCGATCGCATAGCCGCAGCACGCATCCGCGCCCGTGCAGGTGCCAGTCGATCACCTCGCCGTAGTCCTGGGTAGCATCTTTGCGCTTGAGCTTGCCCCGCACATCTAGATCGACTACCGATTCATAAATGGGTAGCTGCCCTACCACCCACTGGGTAATGTCGCCCCAGGCGAGCTGAATAGTGCCCTGTTGACCCGCGTCATTCAGGCACACCACCGTCAGCTCTGGCTCCACCGCACGAATGGCCTGCACCCGAAAGGTAGCCAGCCCCTTAACCTGATCCACCGTAGCCCACCGAGCAGGCGTGCCCTCGGCCTTAAGCTGCTCGCAAAAGTACTGCGTTTCCCCCGCTGTCCCTACCCGCAGCAGACGCCAGTGTTTGCTGGGAAGTCGGGTTCTGGCGGTGTAGACATCAATCTGCATGACCCGGGCTAGGCCCTGGGCAGCCGGTTCGCGGCGATCGCCCGTCACCGGCTCTAGCGCCAGCACCGCCGTCGCCCCTGCCCCCGGCTGCTGCTTGGCAGCACTCAGATCGTGCTCTCGGCGCTGGGCCAGCCGATCGCGCACCCGCTGCACACCCTCGCGCGCCTGGCTCAGCACCTTAGAATTGGCAGTGCTTTGCAGCAGTCGGGTGTACGTGATCTGAGCCTTCTCTAGCTCGCCCTTGGCTTCCCAGTACTGCCCCATGGCCAGCTTCAGCCAGGGATCTTGGGGCGTCTTTTGCTGCCACTGCTTAATCAGCTGGGCTGCCTGGGTCAGCTGCTGAGCCCTCAGGGCCGCAGAAACAAGGTCGTACATAGATAGGCAATGGAGATCGGCGCGTGGTACGACTCTAGCATTTGCGCCAGGGCTAGACTTGGGCAACTCTCCCCTCTGGCGATCGCCGCTGCCTCAGCTATGCCCCAGCAACACCCTAGCGAGCCCCGGCATGGGACAGATCGACACTGCCAAAGTTGAGGCTAAGGGCAATGTTGATGTTTTCAAACATATTGACCAACCAGGCCACCGTTTCGCTGGAGGCCGTTTCGTAGTGGTTAAACAACAGCGAAAACCGCCGCTCTAAGAAGGGCCTAACCTTTTGACAAATCAGCAAAATTCTCAGCAGCAGGCCCGTAGTGTGCACCGGCCCAAGGTTGTTGATTAGGTCAAGAAATACATAGTGCTGCCGACCGGCGCTGGGGTCAACCACCAAGAAGTTGAACAGGTTGCTGCACGTCCGCACCTTGAGAAAGTCATCCATCGGCTTGCTGTCGCTGTCAGTAAAGGTAGACAGCAGGTGGCCTTCCAGCATGGCTTTGAACTGCCGCTGGCTGTATCCAGCGTCGACATCGGCAATGATGTAGTCAAACAGGTCTTCTTTGAACTGCCGAAACGAAGCGCCGTGGTTGTGGGTGAGCAAAAAGCGCTGGGCCCCATCGCGGTAGCTTTGGCCATGATCGCGGCGGCGGGCAAACTGCTTCAGCGACGAAACCAGCTCTTTATCATTCAGCAGAGTGGGATTGTGCACCACCCGCAGCCGATCGGCAAAGTTCGTCTGGCCCTGGCTATGCAGTCGCCCGCGACGAACCCGATAGGTGACGTAGTGACTCAGGTCAACCTCAAACTTGTGCTGGGCCTCAACCTGCATGTGACGCACATACTGCTGATGCTGAAGATCGCTGTCTTCAGTGACCAAACAGTGCTCATAGAGGTAGGGATAGCGGTTGATCAGCGACCCCAGAGGCACGGCTTCGGCCTGTCGATGGCGGGGCAGAGCCGAGTGGCGTGCCTCAATGATGCGGCCCAGGCGTTTGAGGGCTAGATACTGCTCCGTATCGTGGAAATCCTGGGTGACCTGGCGAAGACGGCGAATAGACCGCGATCGCGACAGCTCTGGCACCCGACCAGTAGGCACCGACTCCAGCAGTTCGATCAGAATTGGAATAGCTGGCTGCGACTGGGTATTGGTTTGCCAGCGGTTGATGAGAATATGGCAGCAGCGGTTGAGAATAAACCGAAAATACTCTTCGATCTCGTGGGAAGCCAGCAGGCGATCGAGGGCGGCGACGACATCGCGATCGGGGTAGCCAAACCCGTCTAGGAACAGTGCCTGAAACCGATCAATCATGGCATCAGGCGACTCAACGCCCACGCAGTTCAGCAGATGACTGTAGAGACGCTGCTCATCGGCGGAGGTAATTCGATTGTTATAGGTCGCTTTTATCTTCACCGTTTTACCGCCCTTGCCCCACCAGCAGATGTGCTCAGCCAACTAAGCCCATAGGGACTGCGATGAGAAAAACTTGAATGCTAAACTCACTGACTCAAGTACGAACTTAAAAGATGCACGGTTTCGATGGCAGTAACAGTCCTTGGGTTCATTAAAGTCGATCGATAACCCTGTTCGCGTCAGTTTTTACACTGGGCTGTTGTCTGCGTATCTCAAGATTACTGCGTGAATTTCCTAGTTTCTGGGATTATGTCGAGAGCGTTAACAAAGCTCTGGTAAAGTTCTTTACCCAATCATGAGGCAGTAGTGAACCCTGATAGGGTTAGGATACCCATACTTCAGGGCTATCCACCTCAAAGCCCTCGGTGTCTAAACGGTGTTTATAGACTGAAAACCCTATCTCAAGAAGGCTTGCCCCAGTCCATAGGCAATTCTCATTTAACCCAAATCTGATGGGCAGACCCCCGACTCCTGGGGTCAGAATTCCTCTACAATCAGAACACTTTTGCGGCGACACCTAGCCACAAACCGGCGGGTCGCAGGCTCGCTATCGCTACTACCACCGACTTCATGGGCTTTTCATCTCTGGCTACCCTGGCTGCAGCTATGCAGGCTCCTCTAGAACATGTGCCGCCTGCTCACCGAGAAAACTGGGTAGCAAATATTACTACCGACAGCCGCGACATCCGTGAAAACGCTCTTTTTATTGCCCTGACGGGCGATCGCTTTGACGGTCATGGGTTTGTTGAGGCGGCGATCGCTCAGGGTGCCGTAGCCGCCGTGGTAGAGCAAGGTAAGGTTTTACCTAATTTGCCTTGCCTGCCGGTGGCCGATACCCTTGGGGCTTACCAATCTTTAGGGCACTGGTGGCGTACCCAACAGCAGGCCAGCATTATTGCCATTACTGGGTCGGTGGGTAAAACCACCACCAAAGAGCTGATTGCGGCGGCCCTAGGCACCCAAGGAGCGGTGCATAAAACCCAGGCCAACTACAACAACGACATTGGCGTCCCGAAAACGCTGCTTCAGATACAGCCCAGTCACGCCTTTGGGGTGATCGAAATGGGCATGCGGGGGCCAGGAGAAATTGCCCGGCTGGCCCGCATTGCCGTCCCCGATGTGGCCGTCATCACCAATGTGGGAACAGCGCACATTGGCCGACTGGGGTCAGAGCAGGCGATCGCTGACGCCAAGTGCGAATTGCTGGCTGAACTCCCACCCCAGGGTATTGCAGTGCTCAACCATGACAACGCCAGGCTCATAGCCACGGCCAGCACCGTGTGGGCCGGGCGCACCATCACCTTTGGCCTAGAGGGCGGAGACGTGCAGGGCGAGCTAGTCAATCCTCAAACCCTTGAAGTGCAGGGAGTAAGCCTGCCCCTGCCACTGCCAGGTCGCCATAATGCTTTGAATCTGCTGGCGGCGATCGCCGTTATGCAGGCCCTCAACCTTGACTGGCGGGTGCTCAGCCAAGGCATTGCTGTAGAGTTGCCCAGCGGTCGTGCCCGGCAAATTTCTCTACCCAACGATATTATGCTGCTCGATGAGACCTACAACGCTGGGGTAGAGTCGATGACGGCGGCCCTCCATCTACTGGCCGAAACGCCAGGGCAACGACGGATTGCCGTGCTGGGCACCATGAAAGAGCTAGGGGAGCGATCGGTCGATCTGCACCGCCAGATTGGGCAGGTTGTGAGCCATCTGAGGCTAGATGCCCTGCTCACCCTGGCCGACCCTGATGAATCCCTAGCCCTGGCGGAGGGATCGGCGGGCGTCAAGACTGTGGGGTTCAGCGATCATAGGTCTCTAGCCCGGCATCTGCAAGGCATGCTGCAGCCAGGCGATCGCGTTTTGCTCAAAGCGTCGCGATCGGTGGCCCTAGACCAAGTAGTCGAGATCCTGACAAAGTCCCCAGATTCCTAGGCTAAACCACATTCTCAACCCGATCATCCCCTACAGGCTTAGGGTCAGTTTCTCATCACCATGAGGGATGCTAGTAGTCATACTCAGCCACCGGGTTCATAGGGTCGGGGGCAAAAGCCAGCCACAGCGGAAATTGCAGTAATGCCAGACTAATCACCGACTCAGCTTCATCCACCACAATGAAGGGCAGGCCATTGTCGGCAGTAATGCGATCGGCCCGCTGGGCCAGAGGCTCTGGCGCATCAAACAGCATTACCCCCTGACCAGTGCCAAAGTCAGCACGAGAAATACCCAGGCAATCTTGCAGACCCCGACGCCATTCTCCCAAGCGCTCAGGGCTGTTAGAGAGCACGAGGGTCCGCAGACGATTGCCGTAGAGGGCATACAAAATCGACAGCGCAGAGGAAGCCACCAGCACATTTTGCAGGCGGCTGCCCATACTCTTAACCGCTCCCCGTCCTCCCTGGGCAAAGAACCAGTTAGACACCCGCTCAGCATGAATAGGTTCGAAGGTGCGACGCAGCTGCCACAGAGGGCCGTAATAGTCAGGCCGCATGCGGTACTGGTCGAGCAGGCTGCGAATACGCTCGGTTTGATCTTGAAAGGCGTTAGAGGCAAAGGCCGGCTGCCCAGAGGCAGGCTCAGCAGTTCGGCGGGGTGAAGAACGATTCGCAGACCGCTCCGTCCCGAAATCGCCCCGAGCAGCCATCTCCAGCGCGGCGGTAGGCCGCGCCGCTGGAGACAGATCAAGCTGCTCTGCCGCCACCGACAGATCTTGCAGGCTACCCACTAGATAGTCTTTGAAGCCCTGCACCCGTACCGCTAAATCTTGGGATGCTCCGGCAAAGGTAGTGCGCATTTCCGCCTGAATGCGCTCTTGGCGGCGCTCCAGGGTCTCAATTTCCTTTTGGAGAGTACGCTTACGCTGCTCTAGGTCTGCTGTCCCCTGCTGTACCATGCGGCCAACATCAGCCTGAATTTTTTGAAACTGATCTTGGGTAAGACGGTTGTAGGTCGTTTGCAGATCAGCAATGCTGCGCTTGAGGTCAGTCTCCTGCTGGCGCAGAGCATCAATGCGAGTACTCCAGTCTGACTTAAGACCCGCTGAATCGGCGGAACCAAAAGCAGAACTAGCCTCCGGACTGCCATGGCCACTGGCACCACTCTCCGGCCCCAGGCCTGATTTCGATAGCTCCTCTGCGGTCATAATGGCTCCATAGACCCTGTTGTCAGCCTATCAGATGAGGGCTTAGTTCGCCTCTCACCAGCCCGTTACTCTTCCTCCTGGGCCGTTGCGCAGTGGGTTTCAAGGCAGGTGCGCAATTCGCTGGAGCCAAATATAATCGGTAAAAAGTGAATGCTATTAACCTCGCGAAAGTAAAACAGCACTGGCACTGGTTCCCAAAAAATCTCCCAATGTTGCCATTCTGCGTAGGGAAAGTGGCGAATCAGGGTGTCTCCCCGATAGATATCGAGGGCGCTGTCGGTAAACCGCAGCCGCAGCATTCGGGTCTGCACCAGCAAGAACAGGCCGAAGAGACCCACCAACGCTCCCAGCCAAATGTTTCCGAACGCTAGCAATAGGCCGAGGCCCATCACCACCAAAGGGATACGGTAGCTGCGCGGCAGATCAGTATAGGTCGCTGTAGTACTAGAAGTCACAATTCACGAGGCTCATAGAGATTAAAACTAACCAAAAGTATAGGAGAATCTACCCTCACGCTAGACGTACATCCTCTTGACCAGGCCCCCCTAAAAGTTGCTCATAACAGCACTGCCAGTGCCTTGGAACATCAGCCACGAGAGAAAAAAGTTGCTGATAAAAATAGCTAGCAGTGCTGTCACCACCGCCGTGGTAGTAGATTGCCCGACCCCTTTAGCACCACCCGTAGTGGTCAGCCCCCAGCTAGTCCCAATGATGGCAATTAAGATGCCGAAGAAAAATGCCTTGATCAGCGAACTCACCAGATCCCAAATTGACAGAAAGTTTTTAGCGGAATCTAAAAAGACTGAATAAGTGATGCCGTATTGATTGGTGGCAATCAAAAGACCACCCGTCATACCGGTGATAAATGACAGCACATTTAGCAATGGCAGCATCAGGGCACAGGCGATCACCCTAGGAATCACCAGGTAATCAATAGGGTCGGTTTTGAGAATTTGCAGGGCATCGATTTGTTCAGTGACGCGCATGGTGCCGATTTCAGCCGCAAAAGCTGACCCCACCCGCCCAGCAATAATCACCGCTGTCAGCACTGGGCCTAGCTCTCGGGCCAGGGTAAGAGCCAGCACGCCACCCACCGCAGCCCCCGCCCCAAAGCTGAGGAACTCTCGCGTCACCTGAATAGTGAACACCATGCCCACAAAGGCTGCCGTAATCAGGGCAATGAGCAATGACTCAGGCCCCACAGCCGCCATTTGCTCTAGGGTATTGCGCCGATGCACTGGACGAGAGATCAGGTGAATGACGACCTGTCCTGACAAAAAGGTCGCTGCTAGGGCTCGTTGGGCCCACTGTTTCAGGTTTGAGCTATCCGCTGCCTGTGTCAACGTCTAACCTCTTTGGTGGAACGTTAGTAATATTGAAAGCCCAGTTCGCTGACGGCCTGGGTAAGGCCTACCCCTAAAGAGTACTGTGTTGCTTGAGCACATTGGGAGTGATTTGGCTTGAGGGCAAATCGCTAGTAGGGTCTGATGCTTATCCAATTGCGGGTTATGTAGGAACTCTACTGAGGATTTAAGGCTTTAACAACCGCCTCAAGGCCTAGCTGAACCCGAGGGTCGGGAATATAGGGTGTGGTCATTGTCTGTAAGACTCCACTATCCTGGAAAGCGGAGTCTAGCCCATCCTGATTGAGTGCAGCTTATGAATGGAACACCGCCGACCGACCGAGGCTTTTGGGCAGGGGCAAGACACCGCCTACGCCCTGCTCTAGTCGGCCTGGTAGCGTTAGTTAGCCTTTGGGTGTGGTGGCCCATTGCCCCGGCAGCGGCGAGAGAGCCCTTACAAACCGCCCAGGCCATTCAGCCCTATCTGGATCGGGTAGCGGACGCTGTTACCGAGTTTACTCTCGACAACGGTATGAAGTTCATTGTGCTGGAGCGGCACCAGGCCCCGGTGGTGTCGTTTATGATTCACGCCAACGTAGGCGCGGTAGATGAAACCGATGGCAAGACTGGAGTGGCTCACTATCTGGAGCACCTGGCCTTCAAAGGTACCAGCCGCATTGGCACTAAAGACTTTGCCGCCGAGCAGCGGGTGATGACCGAGCTAGACGCTGTGTTTGACCAGCTGTTGGCTGCTCAGACGGCAGGCGATACCGCCAAAACCGCCCAGTTGGAGGAGGAACTAGTGGGGCTGCAAAAAGAAGCCGCCAGTTTTGTGGAGCAAAACCAGTACGGCCAGATTATTCAGCAGGCGGGAGGAGTCGGCCTCAACGCCACTACCTCGGCCGATGAAACCCGCTACTTCTACAGCCTACCCGCCAATAAGCTGGAGCTCTGGATGTCGCTGGAGTCGGAGCGGTTTCTTGACCCGGTGTTTCGCGAATTTTATGAAGAAAAAGATGTAATTCTGGAAGAACGGCGCATGCGGGTGGATAACTCCCCCATTGGCACCATGATTGAGCGGTTTTTGGAGGAGGCGTTTGTCAGCCACCCCTATCGTCGCCCGGTGATTGGCTACCAGGACGACCTCTTTGTGGCCACCCGTGAGGATGTGCAAACGTTTTACGACACCTATTATGGCCCTGCCAACCTGACCGCTGTGGTCGTGGGCGATGTTGACCCCGCTGAGGTGAAGCGTTTAGCCGAGGTTTACTTTAGCCGCTATACTCCTCGGGCGGTGCCGCCCGAGCCTACTATTGACGAACCACCCCAGACTGCGGCTAAGGAATTTTCGCTGGCCCTGCCCTCGGAGCCCTGGTACTTAGAGGGGTATCACCGGCCTAGCCTGCGCCACCCCGATCACGTGATCTACGGCATGATTGAGAGTCTGCTGGTGGGTGGGCGGACGTCTAGAATCTACAAAACCGTGGTAGACGATGCCCGTATTGCCTTGGATATTGGCAGTCTGAATGGGTTTCCGGGCGATCGCTACGACAACATCTTTTTGATCTATGGCCTCACGGCCCCCAACCACACTCCCGAGGAAATTGGCGCTCTTTTTGCCCAGGAACTAGACCGGATCAAGCAGGAGCCCGTCAGCCCTGATGAGCTAGACCGGGTAAAAACCCAGGCTCGGGCGGGACTATTACAGAGTTTGGCCTCTAACGGCGGTATGGCCTCGCTGCTGGCCGAATATCAGGCTAAAACCGGCGACTGGCGAAATATATTCAACAATCTCAAAGCCATTGAGGCGGTTTCAGCAGCGGACATTCAGCGGGTAGCGAAAACTCTGTTTCGGCCCGAAAATCGCACCGTCGGCAAGCTAGTCCAGGCTCCGTCTGCTGAATAGGCCACAAGTCCGGTTGATTTAAGCCAGCCGGAGAACGGACGAGTAGCTTAAATAGTTGACTTTCGAGACATCCACAGTCAAGACCTACGGTATTGGAAAGCACAGTGATGAACGCGATCAGCTGGTTTATGGGTAGCCGTCGAACTCTACGGCGGGGCATGATGCCTCTGCTGGCCTTGACTGGGCTGTTAGGGGTGTTGCTGCTAGCCTGGCAGCCATCGGCCAGTGCCCTAACCCCGCGTCACTTCGATGAGCTGGAGTTTCCGAACCTGCGGGATATTGAGATTCCGGCCTATGAGCGCTACGCGTTGCCCAACGGCCTGGTAGTGTATCTGCTGGAAGACCACGAGCTGCCCTTAGTGAGCGGCAGCGCCACCTTTCGTACCGGAGCGCGGTTTGAGCCTGCGGACAAGGTCGGGCTGGCCAATTTGACTGGCGAAGCGATGCGGCTGGGAGGCACTACTCGTCTGGACGCTGACTCGCTCAACCAGCAGCTGGAGCAGCGGGCGGCGTCAATTGAAACCAGCATTGACCTGAGTGAAGGCAGCGCTAGCTTTAGCACCCTGAGTGAGGACACTGCGGCGGTATTTGGGTTGTTTGCCGATGTGGTGCAGCGGCCCGCTTTTGCCGACGACAAGATCGATTTACTCAAGCGCCAGTATGGGGGCGGCATTGCTCGTCGCAACGACGACCCTGATGGTATTACTAGCCGCGAGTTTCGCAAGCTGGTGTACGGGGCCAATAGCCCCTATGCTCGCACCACCGAGTACGCTACGCTGGCGGCCATTGGTCGAGAGGATATTGAGCGGTTTTACCGGGCTTCTATTCGCCCCGAGCAGACCATCTTGGGCATTGTGGGCGACTTTGACAGCGCCCAGATGAAGCAGTGGATTGCCGATTATTTTGGGGAGTGGCAGGGCATTGGCGAGGCAATAGAAGGCTCATTGCCGGCGGTAGAACAGGCCAAGTCCGGTGTGTTTATGGTGTCGCAACCTCAGCTAACGCAGAGCTATATTGAGCTGGGTCACCTGGGCGGGCAGCTTAACTACCCTGACCACGCTGCTCTGGCGGTGATGAACGAGGTGATGAACGGTTTTAGCGGGCGGTTGTTTAATGAGGTGAGATCGCGCCAAGGCCTAGCCTACTCGGTCTACGCCTACTGGGCACCTCGCTACGACCACCCGGGACTGTTTATTGGCGGGGGGCAAACCCGTTCTGAGGCCACGGTGCCCTTTATTCAATCAACGCTGGCCGAAATCAACCGTATCCGCACCGCACCCATTACTGAGCTAGAGCTAGCGCAAGCTAAGGATGCCGTGCTCAACAGCTTTGTGTTTAACTTTCAAAGCCCCGGCCAAACCCTAGCTCGGCTGATTCGCTACGAGTACTACGGCTATCCCCGAGATTTTGTATTTCAGTTTCAAGATCAGGTGCGCGAGGCGACGGTGGCTCAGGTACAGGCAGCGGCCCAAGCTCGGCTTAACCCAGATCAGCTGGTGATTTTAGTAGTTGGCAATCCGGCAGAAATTCAGCCGGGTCTCGATGCCTTAGCTCCGAATACTGCCGTCACGCCGATCGACATCACCATTCCCCAGCCGCAGGTCTAAGGGGGCACGATAGCCATAGATCTGTTGCTTGGGACATCCAGTAAACCCTTGAAACGTTAGGACGTTCAAACGTTTGAACGTCCTAAGGGGACATATCTCAATTAGACTGGCGACAGCTATAGCTCAGGAACTGGCTTCGGTACTGTCGGTGTCGGTATCGCTGGAGGAAACTTCTCCAGCGGTGGCAAACCAGTCGCCGGGCAGCATTTGAGTGGAATCGGTAGCGGCCTCGGGGTCATCTATGTTGTCGGTGGCGACGCTGTCGATGCGCATACCATAGGGGGGCTGGCCCATGTCTGTATCCCTATCGAAAGTGGGGATACCCTCGGGCTGGGGCTGCGATCGCACTACTATCTCCACACCGCTGAGATCAGCCAGCACTTCCTCGGCCCGCTGGTAGCGATCGGTGAAGTCATAGAGCACCAGCCGGGTCACGATGTCGCCAAACTTAGGGTCGAGGTTGGGGGCTTCATGGCGCCAGAGCAGTTCACCATTGACGTCGCGGCGCAGCGCATAGGCTGGAATACCCGTTAGCGCCTCAACGGCGGTAATGCCTAGAGCGTAGAGGTCACTGCCAAACTTGGGCAGCCCCGCCGACTGCTCACTGGGCATGTAGCCCTGGGTACCCACTCCAATGGTGGAGGTGGAGGTGAGATTCACTCCGGTATCGGCCAGCTTGTTAGAAATTAGCTTGACAGCGCCAAAGTCGATCAGCACCAGCTGCCCATTCGCCTCGCGGCGAATGATGTTAGACGGCTTGATGTCGCGGTGAATCACCCCCTGGTCGTGGACAAAAGCCACCACCGGCAGCAGCCCCAGCAGCAAATCCAGCACATAGGCCTGGGGCATCGGACGACGGGAGGCCAACTCATCCTTAAGCAGGCGACCCTCGATCATTTCTTCGACTAAGTAAAAAGAATTTTGAGCCTCAAAATAGGCCAGCAATCGCGGAATTTGGGGGTGGTGGCCCAGTTTCTCTAGGGTTTCAGCCTCGCCTTCAAAAAAGCGCTTGCCCATGCGGTGCGCTCTGGGGTCATTGCTAATAATGCGCAGCTGCTTCACTACGCAGATGGGCGAACCGGGGCGCTGGGTGTCTTCGGCCACGTAGGTTTCGCCAAAGCCCCCCGCCCCCAGCAGTCGCACAATGCGGTAGCGGTTGGCCAGCAGCAGGCCAATCACCTCGGCCTCTCGCAGCTTTAGCAGGTCTTGCAGGTCATCTTGCTGGCTGATGATCTCCTGCACAATCGGGGAGGTGACGTACTGCTCTAGGGTTTGACGCAGGCGCTGTTTGCGCAGCTGCTCGGTCACAATATCGGCCACGATGTAGGTGCTGCCCAGCACCATCAGACCCACAATGGGTGCGCCAGTGGGCAGCAGCAGCCCCAGACTCACAAAGGCTCCATAGCTCACCCAAAACCAACTGCCCAAGCTGGCCGCTGTCCACCCCAGACGGGCGATGGGGCGATTGAACCGTCGCAGCAGCAGCACGAACCCGGCCCCGCCGCCCAGCACCAGCAGCCCCCGCAGCCAGGGGTCAACAATCCCCATACGCAGGGCTTGGCCATCGCGCAGGTTGGCGATGTCCGTGGCTAATATTTCGACCCCGGCCATGGTCTCGGGGTGCAGCAGGGTTTCTGAAAATGGGGCTTGGTGAAAGTCTTGGAGAAACTTGGCGGTACCCCCAATCAACACAATTTTGTCTTGAAAATAGCGCCCGTTATCGAGGTAGTTAGCCCAAGGGTCGGGATCAAGGACTTGCCAAAAGGGTATGTGGTTAAAACTGCGAGTAGGCCCATAAAAGTCCATAAAGTCGCCCTGATAGGGGGGATGGTCAACCCCTGCGGCATCAAGGGTGGCCTCAGCAAAGGACTGGGTATTCTCGGGCTCATTGCCGATCTCGCCAGGGTCGAGATCAGCCTGGCTCGCGATCAGGCCATCTAAGTAGGTGCGCCCATGGCGGTGAATACGGCTATCGGGCTCGATGGAGAAGTTGATGTTGCCGGTGTGCACGGGCGTGTTGAGCAGTTTGGGCAAGGGCTGGGTGGGGCGAACCAAGGCTCCCTGGCGCAACTGGGCATCGTCAACAGAGCTGGCTAGCACAACGCGATCGCCGTAGCGAGCCAGTACATCGGCCAGGGCCTGATCATCGGCGGGGCCGTAGCTACTGTCAGAAAACATCAAAATATCGACCGCCACCGCTTTTGCCCCAGCCTCTAGGAGGCGTTCAATGGCAATCGCATGGGCCGTACGCTGCCACGGGCTGCCCGCGATCGGAGCAAAATAGCTGTACTGCTCAGGGTTGTTACGGTAATACTCGGCCTGCCCAAAGGACTCATCATCCATCGCCAAAATGACAATGTCATCTGGAGGCGCTAGGGGGCCGCGAATTTCAAAAAATAGGGTCTGTACCTGTCGCTCCAGAAACCGCACTGGCACTGAGTCAGTGCCCACGTGGGCGGCAACAAAGCTGAGCCAAAGTCCAGCTAGCGAAAGTTTTACCCAGTCTCGCTTAATCTGTCGCTGCACCCAGCCCGTAACTCGGTAGCTAGTGGCGAGGGCAGCCGTTTTGGTTCTACTGGAAGACGAGGGCATGGGCGGGGCAGCGGGGGGCAACCCCTAGCTTAATCATCAAGCTGCCCGGCTGGGGCTAGAGTTTACGGAATCTTAGCTAGGTCGGGCGATCGCCCGATCGGCTACTGACCATCCTGGAGAGAAGTCTGTACCCGCGCTGCAAGAGTTTGCAGCAGCCCTGGCGCTAGCTGGGGATGGGGAGCCGTATCGGCAACAATCAGCGTTGCCAACAGAGCAAACGCCAGACGGTTCCATTTAAAGTCGCGATAGATACTAGCTTGCATGGGTCACATCCCGGTATAGGATTCACAGAAAGGCTCAGTACAACTACAGGTTCACTTGGCCAAAATCCTGATTGATGGAGATAAAAAGAGTCTCAGCTGGGTTCTAGCCTTTGTCTAGAACCAGCGAGATACAGCACTGCGCAATAGACGGGGCAGCAGTTTAGGCCCTGGTAAAAAGACAACACCCAGCTGCTGCATTAGCCCTAGGGCATCGCCCTGACCCCAATGTTCAACAATTTTTCCGTTTTCTACTCGGTCTATGTGCATAACCGCAAGGCTAATTTGCTTGCCAGTAGGCGGCAGCCCCTGAAAATCGCCGATATGGATAGCCGTAAACCGGCCACAGGTAACCACCCGATCGCCAGCCACAACAATTTCATCAAATCCATGGTGGCCCTGACCAAAGGCCGTATAAAACGACAGGCCAAACTGCTTAAAGCCTTCTGCATCGAGGGGCTGAGGCACCCCCGCCAGATGGGCAACAAAATTGGGCGCGAGCAAATCTAGAGCACGATCGATGGTGCGATCGTCAAAGGCTTTGTAAAAGCGGAGCACAAGATCCCGATTCGAGTCTGTCGTCAGCATAGGCGGACTTACCAGAATTGCCGGAGGCAATAAAACTAAACTAAACGGTTTGGTAAAATTAGTCAATACCTCGTTAAAATGAGTGTATAGAGCGATACTCTATTGCTTGTGTTCCTAGGGGATGCTCTGGGGTAAGCAGCGACTTGGCTCAATGCGATCGCAGGGGCTGAGTTGCTATGTTGCCCGGCGATCGGGTGCTATACATGAATCAGTTGGGTTAGAGAGGTGGCAACGCGTGGTTCAAAGTCCGGCAGTGCTGAATGACAAAGCCGTGCAAATTTTGCAGGGAGCTATGCAAGAGTTCCTGCAAAATGGCTACTCTGGCACCAGCATGGATAAGGTAGCCGCCACCGCCGGGGTCTCTAAACCAACGGTCTACAACTATTTCAAAGACAAGGAAGGGCTGTTTCGGGCACTCATTCAGTACGTAGCCCAGGCCCGATGTGAGCAGGTAATGGGTGACGGCAATCTGGAGGGTCGCCCCGAGGTGGTGCTGCGGCGAGTGATTACCAACGCCATTGAGAGTGAGCTGCACGACCTCGACTATCAAAATTTTGTGCGCTTAGTGGCAGGCGAGTCGGGTCGGTTTCCGCAGCTGGCTCAGGCCTTTGTGGAATATCTCACAAAGCCCGCCGCCGATCGGCTCACCGACTATCTAAAAGGCTGCCCAGAACTCGATCTGCCCGACCCGGAGGCTACGGCGCGGGTGGTGCTGGGGGCAACAATCTTTTTTATCATGACCCAGAGCGTGATGCACGGCGAGCACATCATGCCCATGGAACCCCAGCGACTGGTGGATAGTTTGGTGAGCCTGGTGACGCGATCGCAGCCCGTCTAAGCTTTCCAACCTCATCGTCCACCGATGCCCTCGATCGGGTCCCACACCACTCTACTCAATCTCAGCAGGTGCTCAGTTGGGTTAAGTAAGATTTATCGGTCTAAACAACTCAGGATTGGTGGGCGGTGCTCACCCTACGGAACTTTGGAGACTGCTTTTGGCAGCTCAATTTCTCCACCGTCGGGGCCTTCAAGCACAAATCCGGCATCGCGGATCATGGCGTAGTCAGTCTGGGCGGCTTGCCCAGGGGTGGTTAGGTAGTCGCCCACAAAAATTGAGTTGGCAGCATAGAGCCCCAAGGGTTGTAGCTGCCGCAGCTGCACTTCCCGTCCGCCAGCAATCCGAATTTCTTGGGCGGGCAGCAGCAGCCGATACAGGCACAAAATCCGCAGACACTGGCGCGGGTTTAGATGCTGACGCCCTTCAAAGGGCGTGCCTTCAATGGGAATCAGAAAATTTAGCGGCACGCTGGTCACCGCCAGCCGCCGCAGGGTTAGCGCCATATCAATAATGTCGTCGTGGGTTTCGCCTAGGCCAAAGATGCCGCCGGAACAGGTGGTCATACCCGCCGACTGCACCGCCTGGATGGTATTTAGTCGGTCATCAAAGGTGTGGGTGGTGCAGATCTCGCCGTAGTTAGCCTCGCTGGTGTTGAGGTTGTGGTTGACCCGGTCTACCCCCGCCGCCGCCAGCTGCTGGGTTTGGGTTTCGTCGAGCAGGCCCAGGCAGGCGCAAATCTTCATTGGGTAGCGTTCTTTGACCTGGCGCACCGCGTCGAGCACTTCGCCAAAGACGCGATCGGAGGGCGATCGCCCCGAAATCACCATGCAAAACGTACCCGCCTTCAGCGTATTGGCCCGCTCGGCAGCGGCCAGGATTGTCTCCTGGGCCATAAAGGGATATTTTTCGATTTCGGCAGCAGAAATTTTTGACTGCGAGCAGTAGTGGCAGTCCTCGGGGCAGAGCCCGCTCTGGGCATTGAGCAAAAAGTGCAGCCGCACCCGGTTGCCCCAGTGGTGCCGCCGCACCCGGTAGGCCGCCGCCAGCTGATCGAGCAGCTCAGTATCGGGGGCGGTGAGTACAGCGCGGGCCTGTTCCCGGCCCAATACCTCACCAGCCAGAGCCTGGTCTGCCAAAGTTTGCCAATTGACACGGGAGGTCGCAATAGAAGTGGCCGTCATAGCAGTAAGGTCGGTGGGTTTGAGGGGATGAGGTTTCTATTGTCTCAGATTAGAACCCTGGGGCTTTTCGCTGTCCAAGCAATTATTTTCCCGAGAGAAGGAAGCAGAAGGGTCTCAGCAAGACTCCTACCGATCAACAAATCTGAGCCGCAGCAACGCTCGGCTGTCGGCAGGAGGCCAACCGAGGGTTGAGGGAGAAGCTGAAGCAGCAGTGAATCTAGCTGTTTTCTAGAACCCGCACATCTACGGTGCTGGTGTTGAAATTGTAGAGATCGCCGTCTAGCTCAATCTGAGTGCCCACTTTGACCTTGCTGTTGCCAAACACCGGCCCGGTGTCGGTAATTTGGGCCTCATCTTCGAGGGTAATGAGCATGTCGATGGTGTAGTTTAGCTCGGGGCGAGGGTCGGGCAGAGCAATGACTGTGCCGTCGGGCTGGGGCACAACGGTACTGCGGGGAAGCAGCACCGCATCTTTGATCTTGACCTGACCGTAGGGCTGATTACGAATAATGATGTTGGTGGTTTCAGAATTCTTGATAGTTTCAAACAGCCGCTCGGGGTCAGAGGAGGTGAGGCCTCGCACCATAACGTCTACTTCCACCGGCTTGGTCGTTGACCCGACCTGCGCTACCGACCCCGAGGTGCCTGGATACAGAAAAATACCAAATAGCACCATCAATATAATGAGCGCCGCCGCCACATCTAAAATGCTGACTTTGCCGAACAGGCGGCCTTTAGCGTCAAGTAGGGTCATAGCTGGGGTGCCCTCGCGGAGGGAAAAGGTGAGTGGTTTTAGTAGAGCAGAATGTCGATCCCATTGAACCACAGGGCGGCTCATTTGGGGCGAGCGCCTGGTGCTGGCCCGATCGCATCTGTGCTTGTAGGCCCACAGTATAGCGAGGCCAAATTTATTATTGACCACTGGCTGTGGTCACCAGACTCCCAGCCGGGCAAAATGGACGTAGTTCTGTACCCAGCGGTACTTGGAGCACTCCTATGCTTTCTCCTCTCACTCAATTGACTAAAAATTCTTTTTTGCGCCGTGGGCTCTATGGTTTGCTCGCCGCCGTTATGGCCGTCACCATTGGCTTGTCAACGCCCACCGCTTCCCAAGCCAGCATTTTTGACCTGATTTTTCAGGGCATTCGCTATGTGCAGTTGGGCAACATGTCTGAGCAGGATGAGGTCAACTTGGGCACTCAGATTGACCGCCAGCTCAAGGCCCAGGGGGTGCGGGTCTATAACCGCAACTCATCCATAAATAGCTACATCAACGAAATTGGCCAGCGCTTGGCGGCGAACAGCGATCGCCCCAACCTGCCTTACACCTTTCAAGTCGTAGACGATAACAGCGTCAACGCCTTTGCCACCGCTGGTGGTTTTGTCTACATTCAAACCGGCCTGATTAGAGCCGCTGCTAACGAGGCCGAACTGGCCGGGGTGATGGCCCACGAAATTGGCCACATTACGGGTCGCCACGCCATTAACCAGATGCGGCAGCAGGCGCTGGCCAGCGGTGTGGCCGGTGCTCTCGAAGTGCGTCAGGATGCCCTGGTCAACATAGGAGTACAGCTGGCCCTACAGCTGCCCAACAGCCGCGAGGCCGAGTACGACGCCGATCGCCGGGGATTCAACAACCTGGGCCGAGCGGGCTACGACACCACGGGCTTTATCAGCTTTATGCAAAAGCTTGAGGGAGGCAATAGCGCCGAATTTCTCAGTACCCACCCCAACCCTGGCAACCGGGTAAGCAATCTACAGAGCATGAACAGTGCTAGCACCTATGCCAACACCGGCGTGGGCACGGATGCCAACGCTTACAAAAACCGCATTAGAGGCCTATAGCGCTGGGTTTTTCCAGCTTCTGCTGACGACAGACCCTCAAGCCCCAAAAGCCCAGATCCGGATCGTGGTTGATTCGCTGGGCTAGGGTTGGGGTCTGTTTTGCTAGGTAGCGGTAGATGGCTGCGCTATCTCCCCCTGTAAGCACGACAGCCCCGCTGGGCCAGTCAGCCTCCCAGGCGACCACAAAGTCACGAATGCCCGCCAGCTGAGTATGCAGAATGCCGCTGACCATGGCTTCGGAGGTGTTGGTTGCCCAGCGCTGGGGCCAGACATCGGGGTCAAACTCTAGGGCCGGGAGTTGATCGGTGTGGGCTGGGAGGGCGCGAAACTGCGATCGCAGCCCCGGCAAAATGGCTCCGCCAATCAAGCGCTGGTCTGCCCCAGCCGTAAAGGTGAGGGCGGTGCCGCAGTCAATCACCAGCACGGGCCAGCCCCAGCGATCGCCAGCGCCCACCAGCGCCAGCGCCCGGTCTACCCCCAGCGTGGGGTAGGTGTTTTGCAGGGGCACCTGCTTAGTTGCGATCGGGTGAACGTGAGCAGAACTGACTAACCAGGCTGCGGGCGTGTTGACGACAGAAGCCATCCAAAGTTCTTGATGCTCCTGGCCTCCATCACCTGGATTAGAAGGTAGGACGGTTTCAATACCTAACTGCTGCCAAGCCGATAGCGCAAAGCGGCTCTGCTGGAGTTGATCGGTCTGGGCTTCGGTTAGATGCAGGGTGTGCCACGAACCCAGCCAACGATCGCCCTCAAAGGCACCCCAGTGCCAGCGGCTATTGCCAATGATCAAAGCGAGCCAGAGCCCTTGTTCACCTATTCCCATAGTCTCATTTTTTCGGGCAGAGCAGAAGAATTATTGCTCCAATTGTCGGCGGGACTGCGTTTTGCTGTAGCTAAATAGTTGGGTAGGCGGGGCGATCGCAGCAGTACCCTTTAAAAAACTGAAGAGTGACCATCGTGGCCACTCTCCGTTAAGTCTTTTTTCAGTACGTTGGCCAGACGAGCTAAGGGCTATCGTGGCCAGGCTAGGTTGCTTAACTGAGTTAAACACCTCAAGAATAAACCAGAAATCAAACAGAATGGGCAAACTCGCTAAACTACAGTTGCTTTTTACAATCCGTTGCCTGACCGGCAGTTAGGGTAGGTTAAGGTCAAGAATGACCACCTCTAGGAGGATTGTTTTGAAGCGAATTTTAGTTTGTTACTAACTTAAGCACCAGCTCGTAAAGGCTGTTAACCGAGTTAGGCTTGCGGGGTATTCAGTTGTTTTCGATATACCTAAACTATCACAGTCAAAGGGGTCTGCAAAGGCGATTGATGGATCGTTACCCGCCGTTACAGGGGTTAGCAATGATAACAATGTTCCCCACAAAAAATAGCTCTTCGGATCCTTAAAAAACTGAAAAGGACTAAATTTAGGCCAAATTTAGCGGATCGACATCAATGATGAGGCTCACCTGAGCCGGGCAGTGGCGTTTCAGGTCTTGCAGGTTGGGCAGCGGCTCATCCATCGGCCCTTTGACGACCAGGTGCCAACGATAACGGCGGGCAACTCGCGGAATCGGCGCGGGTGCAGGCCCCAGCAGTTGGTAAGACGACCCCTCTAATAGCTGAGTCACCTGCTGAGCCAAGATTGAGGCGGTTTTCTCCACCGCCTCTGGGTCGATACTGCTGAGCCGCAACAGCACCATCTGCCCGGCGGGGGGATACTGCAACAGCTGCCGCTGCGCCCACTCGGTGGCGATAAACCCGTCGTAGGCATGGCGAGTTACCGCTTCGATCACGGGATGGTCGGGGGTGTAGGTTTGCAAAAAGACCTGCCCTGACTGGGTGCCGCGCCCCGCCCGCCCCGCCACCTGAATTAGCATTTGCAGCGCCCGTTCGCTGGCCCAATAATCATTCATATATAGGAGTCCGTCGGCGGCGATGATGCCCACTAGGGTGACTTGAGGTAGATCGATGCCTTTGGTCAGCATTTGGGTACCCACCAGCAGGTCGGCCCCGCCTTCGGCAAAGCGGGTGAGCAGGGCGCGGTGGGCTCCTTTGGTGCGGGTGGTGTCGCTATCAAAACGAATGCAGCTCAGCTCTGGAAAGGTTTCAGCCAGGGCATTGACTACCCGCTGGGTGCCGCTACCAAAGTGCTTGAGGTAGGGCGATCTGCATTCCGGGCAGTGTTTGGGATGAGCTTGGCTAAAGTTGCAGTAGTGGCAGCGCAGGGTCATGGCGCTATTTGCCCCCGGCTGGTGGTACGACAGCGACACGTCGCAGTGGGGGCACATCATCACATGGCCACAGCTGCGGCACGACACAAAACTGCTGTGCCCCCGCCGATGGATGAACAATAATCCCTGGTTGCCCTCGGCTTTCATTTGGGTCAGGGCGGTTTGGAGCGATCGGCTGAGAATGCTGCGGTTGCCGTCTTGCAGCTCGTCGCGCATGTCAATGACTTTAACCTCAGGTAGGGGCTGGGCCTGCACCCGTTCTGGCAGCGAAAGATACGTCCAGGGGAGAGAGGGGGGAGTAGGGGAGTGGGGGAGTGGGGGAGTGGGGGAGTGAGTAGAAGATGTAACCGATTTTAGATGAAGTGCAGAATTTGAGGGGGTGTTTGGGACTGCGGGTGAATCAGCGAGTTCTGGGTTAATGGTGGGCAGTGCCCACCCTACTGGGTTTTCTGTGTTGAAAATCTGCTCGCCTAGCCCTTGGCACTGCACCCAGGTGTCGAGGGAGGGGGTGGCAGAACCGAGCACTAGGGGGCAGTTTTCTAGCTCGGCCCGCCAGCGGGCGACGGTGCGGGCGTGGTAGCAGGGGGGCACGTCTTGCTTGTAGCTGCTGTCGTGTTCTTCGTCGAGAATGATCAGCCCTAGGTTGGGCAGGGGCATAAAGATGGCAGAACGGGTGCCGACGATCACGAGGGGTTTAGACGGTTTGAGGCTTTGCCGCCAGGTGTCGTAGCGTTCGCCATCGGCTAACCCGCTGTGGTAGACCCACACCTGATCGCCAAAGCGGCGGCGAAAGCGATCGGTGAGCTGGGGGGTAAGGCCGATTTCGGGCACCAGCACCAGGGCCGACTGGCCAGCGGTGAGACGGGGAGCGATCGCCTGCAAATACACCTCGGTCTTGCCCGAGCCAGTTACCCCATGCAGCAAAAACTGACTCCCCTGCTGACTCTTATTAATAGGAGCAAGCACCTGAGCCTGATAGTGGGTGAGGGGCTTGGGCAGATCGGGCAGCAGCGCAGGCCCGGTTTCGGCCCGCAGCTGTTCGCGCGGCTCGATCACCACACAGCCTGATTGGGCTAACCGTTTCAGGGTGGGGCTAGTGGTTTGGCACAGTTGCAGAGCATCGCTAAGCCACAGATCGCCCCCCTGACGGCGCAGGGTAGCGATGATTTCTTGCTGGCGGGGGGTGAGATCAGGGGGTAGGGTGTCGCCGCCCACCAGGGTGACCGCCTGGCGGCGCTTGGCCTGGGGCGGCTGGGGCGGTGCCAGGTATGACTCAGCCCAGCCGAGCTGGATAAGCTGTTGCAGGGTGCGATAGCTGTGGCCGCGTTTTTGTAGATAGGGCCAGGTGTAGTCTCCCGAGGGCGATCGCCGCAGATCGTCCACTAATTCCTCAACCCCTAGCGATAGGGGAGAGGGCAAAGGCTGAGGCAGGCGATCGCGCCGCAACCGCAACCGCCGCTGCGACCTGGCCAACACCCCCGGCGGCAGTGCCGTCTTCAGCACCTGCATCAGCGGCACCTGGTAGTAGTCGGCGACCCGCTGGAGCAAAGCCCAGTAGGGTGGGGCAAAAAACCGCTGCTCCACAATGCCTTCCACCGCTCGAATTTGGTGGGGCACCAGGTTAGCCGGAGACCTTGGGGAAAGGGAGAGGGCGATCGCACCAATGCTCTGGTGACGAAAGGGCACGGTTAGAATATCGCCTACCTGCACCTCTAAGGCGGCAGGCACTTCATAGGTATATTCTGCGGGCTGGCCGCCGTAGTCTACCAAAACATTGACCCACTGAGGCTGGGGTCTACTCTCGCCAAGGGCCACGCGTTTTACACCACCTACATTACCTTTGCCAGTGTAAGAGGTTGTTTGACCTGCTGACTGAAGACAGATTCACATCATTCGTCCCGACCAGGAAGATCGAATTTGGGGTTATTTTCAGAGAGCGCTGGCAGCCTCGCACCCCAGCCGAATCCAACCATGCCCAGCCTGTAACTGTAGTTTTCCTACGGCCCATCCTCCACCGCTGGGCTTGAATTGGGTTTCAACCCTCAATCCCTTGAGTTTTCCACAGGTTACATTCTGTGGAAAACTTTTCCCTACCTGTGGAAAACGGAGTCAAACTATAAAAAGAAAACTATAGAGATCATCTCCCCCCGCCAACAGCAATCTACCCCGACCTGAGCCCCCTGCCTCTATCTCTACCCAGCGATCAATAGCAAGGCAAAGTGTCTGAGGATAGCAAAAAATAATAGAGGTTGCACTTAAATTTTCGGTTCATTTTTTGGATTGGCTGTTACACTACGCAAGTTGCCTAAGAAATGTTACATTGCCTGGGAATTCACAAAATAATCCGTATTGTGGACTCACAAAATAAGTCCAAAGATCCAATTCCGGGATCAAGCGTTTTGTCAGGGGTTGCCATCGGCAGGGCAATCCGAATAGACATGCCTTCAATCTGCATGCTTCGACCCGTAGGTATACAGTTTTATTTACCCCATGGCTACTACATATAACTCCGACAGAGACAGTTCTATTGCTTGGGCCGACGAGCCTATGGATGGGTTCGACACCGACTTAAATCGGGTCGCCGAAAAGGTGTCTGCCACCGATAGCCAGATCACCCCTGACCTCACAGCCTGGGACGAAGATCGGGAGGTTCTGGCTAAGTTTTCTCAGTCGGAGGCCATGTCGGAGATGGGGTTGACGGGTTATAGCAAAACCCTTACCGACGATGCGGTCGGTGCTTTCTTTAAAGAGATGGCGCGCTATCCCCTGCTAAAACCAAGCGAAGAAATTGAGCTGGCTCGGCAGGTGCGATTTCTATCTAAGGTCGAAGCCACCAGCGAAAAACTTCAGAAGGAGTTGGGGCGAAAACCCAACCGACAAGAGCTAGTTGAGAAGTTGAAGGTGAGCGAGGCGGAGTTCACCCAAAAACTCCACGAGGGTCGCACCGCCAAGCGAAGAATGATTCGATCTAATCTGCGGCTGGTGGTGTCGATCGCCAAGCGCTATTTAAATCGAGGGGTGCCCTTTCTCGATTTAATTCAGGAAGGAGCGTTGGGACTAAACCGCGCCACCGAAAAATTTGATCCCGACAAGGGCTATAAATTTTCGACCTACGCCTACTGGTGGATTCGTCAGGGCATTACTCGCACCATCGCCAACGATGCCCGTACCATTCGCCTGCCAATCCACATTGTGGAAAAGCTGAACAAGCTCAAGAAAGCCCACCGCGATCTGCGGCGCGACTTACAGCGCAACCCCAGCGAGCAAGAACTGGCCGATGCGTTAGATGTAACGGTCGATCAACTGAGAAGTTTGCAGCAGGTGCGGCGGCGATCGCTTTCATTAAACCACCGCGTCGGCAAAGGCGAAGACACCGAGCTGATGGAGCTGCTCGAAGACAGCAGCACCCAAACGCCGGAGTCTAAAATTAGCGAAAACATGATGCGCCAAGAAATTACCAGCGTGCTGGGCGAGGTGCTGACTGAACGCGAAAAAGACATCATTACCCTGCGCTATGGGCTGGCTACGGGCGAAACCCACACCCTAGAAGAGGTGGGCGGTATTTTTAACCTCTCGCGGGAGCGGGTGCGCCAAATTCAAACCAAAGCTATGCGCAAGCTGCGGCGGCCTCAGGTGGCGGCCCGCCTCAAGGGCTGGCTCAAGTAGGGGCAAACGGTTGTTTGCCCTCAAAGCCTCGCATTATTCAAACCGTTTGATAGCAAAATTTTCTCCTCAGATCCCCCCTGCCCCCCTTAGTAAGGGGGGTTTTAGTTGGAATGGTGGCAGCAAGTATCTAGGGAATCGAACTTTGCAAACAAGCACCTCGCTACCTAAAACGTCCCTAAGCCCATGGATGCCATCCATTTGACCAACATTCGCGCCTACGGCTACACAGGGGCGCTGCCTGAGGAAAATGTGCTGGGACAGTGGTTTCAGGCCGATATTGTTCTGTACTTAGATTTAGCAGAGGCCACCCAGAGCGATCGCCTCGCCGATACCCACGACTACCGCACGGTGATTAACGGCACCCAGCAGATCATTCGCACAGCCAAGTTTGCGCTGATTGAGCGGCTGGCGGGGGCGATCGCCACCCTAGCGCTCGACTCTGATCCACGTCTGCAACGGGTCACGGTCAAAGTCACTAAGCTCACGCCGCCCATCCCCGACTACACCGGTCAGGTTGCGGTAGAAATCACCCGCGATAGAATCCAGTAAGGAAAAACCTTTTGTAGGGGCAAACGGTCGTTTGCCCTGAGCTTGTAGGGTAATTTAATCCTGCTGGCGGCAAAGCATTTGGTGGGCAGTGCCCACCCTACGGTGGCTCATGACTTCTACAACCAACTCACGTCAGCAGCTCAGGGCTGAGCTGGAGCGTATGCCCGACTGGCTGCGTCGCCCCATCGGCAACGCCAGCGAGATTTCGGCGGTGCAGCGCATTGTCAAAGAGCGGCAGATTCACACCATTTGCGAAGAGGGCCGCTGCCCCAACCGGGGGGAATGCTACGCCAACCGCACCGCCACCTTTTTGCTGATGGGGTCGGTGTGCACCCGCGCCTGCTCGTTTTGCCAGGTAGAAAAGGGCCACGCGCCCATGACCCTCGATCCCCACGAACCCGAGAAGGTATCGGAGTCCGTTCGTTTATTGGGCTTGCGCTACGTGGTGCTGACTTCGGTGGCGCGGGACGACCTGCCCGACCACGGGGCTAGCTGGTTTGTCACAGTCATGAATGCGATTCGTCGGGAGAATCCGGGGACGGAAATCGAAGTGTTGACTCCAGACTTTTGGGGTGGGCCGACCCGTGAAGCCGGGCAGGCCGATCGCGTCCAAACCGTAGTGGCCGCCAAGCCCGCCTGCTACAACCACAACCTCGAAACTGTGCGACGACTGCAAGACCCGGTGCGACGCGGGGCCAAGTATGATCGCTCCCTCCGCGTCCTCTCTTTAGTAAAAGAATTCGACCCCACGGTACCGACGAAATCGGGGCTGATGGTGGGCCACGGCGAAACCGAGGCGGAATTGATCGAGGCGATGCAAGATCTGCGGCGGGTGGGGTGCGATCGCATCACCATCGGGCAGTATATGCGCCCCTCCCTCGATCATCGCCCGGTCGATCGCTACTGGACACCCGCAGAATTCGATCGGCTGGGGGAAATTGCCCACGAACTCGGCTTTGAGCACGTGCGCTCTGGCCCATTAGTTCGCAGCTCTTACCATGCTGGGGAAGCCCCGTGAGTCATGCAATCTGGCGGCTGATTCCACTGCTGGATGCCCCCGGCGCGGTGCAGATGGCGATCGATACCTGGCTGCTCGATCAGCATCAGCACCATGGCCATCCGCCCACACTGCGGTTCTACACCTGGAATCCGTCAGCAATTTCTTTGGGGGCAAGCCAGCGGCGGCAAATGCCCGATCACTGGAAAAATCTGGTCTGGCAGGGGCGAACGGTGGATCTGGTGCAGCGCCCGACTGGCGGGCGTGGGGTGCTGCACCAGGGCGATTTAACCTATGCCCTAGTCAGTTCAAACATTGCTGGAAGCCGCGACCAAGCCTATAGATTGCTGTGCCAGTTCTTGATTGCAGGCTGGGCAGATCTAGGAGTGTCCTTAAATTTTGGGAATCCGAACCGCGACTATAGCCGTTCGCATAACTGCTTTGCCCTAGCTACCAGTGCTGATTTGGTCGATGCTCAAGGCCACAAAGTGATCGGCAGCGCCCAGCTGCGACGCGATTCTCACTTGCTTCAGCATGGATCAATGGGACTCACGACCGATGTAGAGCTGTGGCAGCAGGTGTTCCAAACGCCAGCACCGCCAACAAACCAGGCCCAGCTAGCCGTGCAACAGGGGTTAACCACATCCAAAATAGTTGAATCGCTAACCCAGGCAGCAGAGGCCTGTTTTAATTGCCAGCTCATTGCCCAACCCCTCACCCAGCGAGAATGGGGAGAGATCTACGCCCTGGCACAAAAAAATGGCCCGGGGTGCCAGAGCGCCGGGCCATCTGCCGTATCGTCTCGCATCTAGCTCATGGAGGCTGAGCCGCGATCGTAGCCAGAGAAATCGTGGGGCATTTTGCCTTGAATGTGGCTTTCGTAGTGGGCCGCGTCTTCTACAGGGATGCCGACCTCAGCAGCTAGGCGCACCATCATGCCCTGTTCGCGCCGACGGCTGCGCTGGTGGCGGCGAATAAACAGGTTGCGGGCCAGGTCAGAAAGGTTGATGGGCGCAGTTTCAGCCTCTACAGCTGGGGCAGCCAGGCTAGCTGCAACAGCAGGAATCTCTGCAACGACCACCGGGGCGATCCGTTCCGGAATCGCAGCTACAGGAGCCGCAATGCCCGTGCGGTAAGGCACACCGCGCCAGGTCAAATCGGCAGCGGGCTGAGCGGGCAGTTCGGCCACAGCCTTAAAAACAACGGGAGCACCCCGATAGTTGCCGGTGTCGATGGTTTTGCCCGGGGCAGGGGTGGGATTGGATGGAGCGTCGTAGCTATTGCCGCGATAGGTGAGTTTCATAATGTCGCCTCCAAAAAGCGATGGCGTAGTGAGGCGCGTTCCTTCGGGAGTGTCCCTACTTCCGTCTCCCTGCTGGGGTGCCTGAGGGGGAATGCACCCGATAAATATCAGGGGGAGATGAACGATTTATCTTGATATCTGTATAATACGCTACTGTTTTTTGAAAATATCAGCTTTTGACAATTCTACATAGAGAGCATATGCGCCGCTCGGCAAGTGATTCCGGAACGGATACTCGTTTCGAGCGGTTCCCGTTTCTGAGATGCCGCAGGCTTACGCTCCGCGAATCGGGCATGAAAGTTATTCATATCTACCATGACAGAAAGCTTTTGTAGTTTTAGCTACAGAAATCTATTCTTAGGTTGTGGGTGAAAACCCCCGACGCACAAAGAAGGAGATCTTATGAACAGCAGCTATTGGCCAATCAACAACTCTAGCAACACCACCGGCCTGGTCGCTCAGCTCAGTGCCTTCTGGCAAAACTTGCTGGCCCACCTCGAAGCCACCACCGAACCCCGCGTGTGGCAAGCCAGCGATGCCTCTGGCCAAACCCTGTGGAACGCCTACGACCCCATCACTCAGATGGCGATCGACCATGCCTCCGCCGACGAGCTGCGCACCTGGCTCGAAGAGCTGCATTATCGCAACTAGGGATCTGGGGTTCACGGCGGCTCGTCGTACCCTAAACCCTGAACAGCCCCCCCTTACAACTGCACATTTATTTAATGGGCGAATTTTAGGTCACTCACTATAGTCATAGCAACGCTGCGCTCCCCCTTGGGGGGATAGGTAGCCAGGCCAACCGGCCAGCCGTTTCGCTTCAGTTTTGCTTCAACGGGGCTTGCTATGACATCGGTATTGATTCAGGGTGGTCGCATTGTCACAGCGGTAGATGACTACCAGGGTGACATTCTCATTCAGGATGGCCGCATTGAGGCGATTGGTCGCCAGCTCTCGGTCGAGAATGCGGAATGTCACGATGCCACCGGGCTGCTAGTGCTGCCGGGCGGCATTGATGCGCACGTGCACATGGAAACCCCCATGGGCAACGATGTCTACACCTGCGATACGTTTGAAACGGGCACGCGATCGGCTGCCTTTGGCGGCACTACCACCATCATTGACTTTGCCCAGCAGTTCCACAACGACAGCCCCAAGGCGGCTTTGGATAGACGGCTGGCGGCGGCTGAACCTCAGTGTTGCGTTGACTACGCCTTTCACGTCATTCTCACCGACATCAACCCTGGCTCCTTGGCAGAGCTACCCGACCTGATCAACCAGGATGGGGTCTCTAGCTTCAAGCTCTATATGGCTTACCCCGGCGTGCTGATGGTTGACGACGCCGATATTTTTAGAACCATGCGCCGCACGGGCGACCACGGCGGCATGGTCAACCTCCACGCTGAGAATGGGGTGGTGATTCAGGCGCTGATTGAAGAGGCGCTGGAGCAGGGCAACACCTCGCCGAAGTATCACCAGCTCACCCGCCCCAGCCTGATGGAGGGGGAAGCCGCCCATCGGGTGATTCGCATTGCGGAGCTGGCGGAGGTGCCGGTGTACATTGTGCACCTGTCGGCCAAGGAGGCACTAGATGCAGTGGTGGAGGCGCGCGATCGCGGCATTCACGCCTTTGCCGAAACCTGCCCCCACTACCTATTTCTCGATGAGTCAGAGTACGATGCCCCTGGCTTTGAGGCGGCCAAGTACGTCATGACTCCGCCCTTGAGAAATCACGACTGCCAGCACGCCCTGTGGCGCGGGCTCCAGTTCGACGACCTCCAGCTAGTGGCCACCGACCACTGCCCCTTCTGCATGAACGAAAATCCGCTGGGCATTCTCAAGTCAAAACAGTTCGGTCGGGATAATTTCAACCGCATCCCCAACGGTGCCCCTGGGGTAGAACTGCGGCTAACGCTGCTCTATGACGGCGGGGTGAGGGCGGGGCGCATCAACCTCAACCGCTTTGTGCAGCTCACCGCCACCGCCCCGGCCAAAATGTTTGGCCTGTTTCCCCGCAAGGGCACGATCGCCGTCGGCAGCGACGCCGACCTGGTGCTGTTTGACCCCAACGAAACCCACACCCTCAGCGCCAGCACCCACCACTCGCTGGTGGACTATTCACTGTTTGAGGGGCGAGAGGTGACGGGCAAGGTCAAAAAGGTCTTTTTGCGGGGCCAGTGTATTGTCGATGGGGATGAGTGGCTGGGGCGATCGGGCATGGGCGAATATCTACCGCGCCGCGCATCGGGGCGGGTGCTGTAGGCGCTGATATATTGGAGAAGCGGCGATAGTCTTAGCTAGAGCTTGTGGGTGTTGGGTTACCCTGCGGGAAGCAAGCTACGTTTCTCAATTGAACCTACGCGATCGGCGATCGCACTTGATTAAGGGATGAAAACCCGTCTTGCACCCGTATAGTTGGCAGGGTAAATCGCAATTTCGACAATCCGATCAACACAGCGATCGCGATAACTTGAATCGTTTAACACTCGATCAGCATTGCCAATAGTCACGACTGGCAAAGAGTTTTGAGTATTTTCTTCGCGCATTACCTGCTCTAGCAAATCTTCATCTGGAGCTGATGCCGTGCCTTTGATGCCCGAAGTTTTTCCCATGCAGCTTCCAGCCCAGGCGGAGGCGGTAGGGTAGAGATTCGAGCAACTCGCTCCCGGTTCTGCTCTTCGTAATACTGCCGGAGTTCTTCAGTTTCCTGAATGACCTGCTGGTACTCAGCCTCCACCTCGGCACGGTTAGCCTCAATATAGGCTAGAGCAGCGTCAATTTGATCTTTCGTCAGCTCGAATAATCCTTGAATAAACTTAGGGGGATATTCAGCTAAAACGTGATCCATCACGTCATAGAGAGTTATGCGGGTGCCTGCAATTGTCAGCCCTCGCTCTGTACGGATAATCGCTGATTGATGATCAGGTTCGAGGGTTATCATGGCACTGCTAGCTGAAATCTGCCTTTACGATAGCTCAACAGCAGATAAGTCAGATACCTAGTCAACTGACAAAACTGTTGAAACCCTTATCTTGCCGTAGGTCGGATTGGCGTTAGCGAAACCCAACAAAACCGTTACTGGTGTTGGGTTTTCTTCTCTGGAGACGCTGCGCGAACGCTTCGCTCAACGCCAACCTACATTAGAACTTTCGTCAGCCGTAGGGTGGGCACTGCCCACCGTTTGGAAATCTCTTTTACAGAAGTCGCCTAAAAAGACCATCGCCCCGATGATGCCGGTAAGGCAGCGCTCGGGGCGATGGATGTTGGAATTGTGCAGCGCTATACAGGGTTAGTTAGGCCGTCTGCGACTGGGGAGCGGGCGACTGAGCGATCGCGCTTTGTCGGCGCGATTTGCGAAACTGCTGAGAGAGATCTTCGATGACGTCATCGAGTCCTCTATTTTTGCCTGTCACTTTGGCGGAGTTGTAGGCCAGCCGGGCTGCTGCGTAGGCCTCGCTACCCGCCAGCATTTGCGTATCTTCTAGCAGTTCTTTGAAGTGGTTTACTGCTTGCAAAATAGGGTTCAGCGCTTCGAAGAGAGCCAGATCGCGGCGGGCTTCTTCGACATCGAGATGGCGCGGCATCATGTCGATATGCTGGGCGGCCATGTCTAGGGCGCGGGTTGTAAATGTTTGAGATTTAAGGCCCATCTTGGGTATTTGACGCCGCTCTTGGGGGGTTAAACCGATCAAAAAGGTAAGCTGCTCACGGACTTCTTTGAGCTGAGCAACAATTTCTAAAGCTTCTTGGGTAGACAGTGTAGCTGTTACAGTTTGGTTGTTCATTTTGGATTTTCAAATAAGGGATGACGCATCCCGTGATGCACTTTTCAATTCATCCTCTATGAAAGCTTCGTCTAGCTTCTGTAAATATACGGGAGTGTATATGTATCAAGCTATCAATAGGCAAAATGGCGTAGGCTCCTGGTGGCAAGCCTTTCCAATTCGCTCTAGAACACCGCCAATTTCATGTTTTTCTCTATCGATTCTGTTTGAAGCAGCGTTGATTCTGTATTTTTCTCTATCGATCCTGCTTGGAGTAGTGTCAATTCTATGTTTTTCTCTGTCGCTTCTGTTTGGGGTACTGTCGATTCTATATTTTTCTCCGTCAACGCAGTGCAAACGGAAGTCGATGGCCCTTTAGATAGAGTTAAGGTTTCTGGCGACCCTGTCGTTCTACCTTGGGGTTTTTGGTCTTTGCCCTACGGCGATCGATGACGAGACGTCTCTATGTGCTTGTCAAAATGTCGCAGCTATACTGCTTTGGTAGCGATCGTGATAACGGTGAAGTGCAGCGGCGGCGATTACTCTTGAACTCAACACAAGAAGCCTTTAGTCCGTCCGCTGCCACGCAGTGTTAGCCTGCATCGCTGACTTTCCGCACAGAAAAAATAGAGTATACTTCAGACTGCTTTAACTAATTCTCCAAATATCCATTGGCATATGTTATGTCGCACATTTGGCGGAGAAAGTTTCCATGAGGACCGCATGCGACGCCAATAACTTGGAAGTCTTGATTAAAGATATTATCTCGGCTTCCTGCCTGTCTTTGTCCATCGTCAATTATTAGCTCTATCAAGACAATTTGAGCTTCTGATTGAATATTGCTTGCAAGTCGTGAATCGTAGTATGAAACATTCTCATTCATCCCACACTCAACAGTTCCATGTCTGCGTATCCTATTCCAATATCCACTACCATCATCGCCCGTATGCCCAAAGTTCATACCAGTTCGTCCTTGATCATTAACATGGTCTTTACTCGCCATAGACAAACCAGTAGAAACACTAAATTCAGATAAATTTCTTTGAGAACGAAGGAAAGTGATGGCTTCATCCACAGCTCTTCTCCTTACACTTATGTCTAAAGTTTCTCCTCGTAATCTTAGCCAGTTGTCATAATAGAACTGTTTCTGCTGCTCTAGCAAATCCGCATAAGCATTAGGATCAGATCGAAGACTATTTAATTCTGCAATAAGCGCGTTCTCTAAATTAGAAAGGTCGTTAGGTGGTTGCCCAGAAATACCCAGTGAGTCTCGGTGCCCTTTCAGTTGTTGAGTAATGCCATCTGCAACGTTTGGAGGTGTATCAGAATCTAGCCAATAAGCAGGATTAAGAAATCTTAAGGTTTCACAAGATAGGGCGGCTTCGTTAACATTAAATTCTACTAAATCCTCCGACGGATAAGAGTATCGTTCTCCTTTTCTAACTCTTGTGCCCGAGGGTTTTTGTTCAGATTCTATGAGTACATCGCCTTCCAACACTTCAATGTTGATAGCTTGCCTTGTTTGAGTAATATCTACTTGACAATAATCACCAAAAAAGTCTCTATCACATCTTTCAGGAGGGCCAGGCACTACTTCAGTATATGTTCTTGCAGTAGTTCGAATTACAGTTGCTCCATCCCCAGGACTAACTGCAAGATTTTCATCAGATGCTTCTTCTGAAGTATCTTGCTTCCTGACAGTGCTGTAATTATACTTTGATGCAAGTTCGCGAGACTGAGTGTAAGACAGAAGACGTTGTGGATCTGTTACGATTTCAATTCTTCCATCTTGCTCATTGTCACAAGTCCTAGCACTACCGTTACTCGGCCACGCAATTATTAACTGACCATTGAATCTACAAGGATATTTATAATTTGTTGTTGGGGGGGTAGTACGTCGATCTGGTCTGGTTTGAACAACGAGACCGCCATAATCCCTCTCTCTGCTACTCTCACTTCCCCGTTCAAAGTAAAATGATGCTAGTGACTCTCCGTCATTAGGAACGGATAGTTCACCTTCCCCATCGATACGTCTTTGATTGGCAGGAATTTCAGTAATTGGTCGAGATGACGCAGTAGCTGATGGTGTCAGTCTGAACATATTCCTGTCACCGTTACCAAAGGTAACAGTGCGAACAACTGCTGACCCTCGTACTTGAGCATAACCTTGGAATCCCAAAACTAAGATGAGAATAAAGGTTAAAAAGGAAATTACTCCCAATCTCAGCGATTCCAGTAAAGAATTCCGATTGCGCTTAGCTCGATCTCGAATCCAAGTACCTACTTTCATTAGCTATCTCCTTGATTTAGCTGACAAAGCTGAATCCGCTCCTCTATTGCCGGAACAGAATCGAAATTCGGATGAAAAATTTGAAAGGAAAGTGTTTCACCTGAAAGCTCTTTACAATCACTTGCTGAATAGAAATTGTCTCCGTAAAAACCACACCTACCATCAGTTAATTGACGCCATAAGTCTTCTAATTTTTGCAAGGTGTCGCAAGGAAGATATATGATTTCGTCGATATCAAGCCTGCCGTTATCATCCTCATCCAAACCTAAGCCGGGTTCTCGCATCAAAATTCTATATGTTCTTCTCAAAGCTCCTTCTTTATACTGGTTTTCAAATTGCATGACGTCATTAATATTCTTGTCCACCTCTCCAATTTCTAAAGATCCATCTTCCAATCCTCTAACTAATTCTTGATTAATGAAGTGCGTTTCTATTAATTGAGCTAAACGTTCTTCGGCAGTATTTTGAATTCGCTCGACTTCTGCAGCCTGAGTTCCATTTTTATTGGGAGATGATGTATTTATAAAGTTCTCAGCGGCTCTTAGAATAGCTTTATAAGTTTTAATCGCCTCATCTACATGACTATCATCTGTTTGTCGTTTGGCAATCTGAAGTGCCTTAGGTAAAACTTTGAAGCTTTCCGGATCCGTAGAGCCGCCAATAATAACATTTGAAAATTGTGTCTGAAACTGACTTGCTGAAAATTGTTGTTGCGCAAAGATAGATAGAACTGTTAGAAGCAAGCCTAAACTAATGAACGCATACCTAGTTCTTCTGGTTCTGCGTTCAGCTTTAAGTTATGCTTGTATTGAAGCTTGGAAAAACTCAATCTGTCGAGATGACATCTCATAAGAATTCTGGCTGTAATAGCTTTTAGCTAAGTCCAAGTCAGGAGATCGCCAAAGACTACCTTCCGGACGATTACTCTGGAGCCAAAATGTTGCGGCCTCGTCTAAGCGACGTTGGAAGTAAATATCATTACGGCCTTCATCAATCCAGATTCTTAACTGTTTCCAGTGCTCAAACAATGCTTCATGAGTGACTTCAGCAGCATATCTTCCTTCGGAGTCTGATGCTAAGGTAATCAAGCGTAGTCCTGGCTCAGAAAAGAGCCTAAGAACCTTCCTAAAAGTTATCTCATCATCCTGTTGCGCCTTTAACCGATCTAAATCAATTCGACGGCGGGTAGTTCGAGCACCTTCTCCTAACTCAACTAAACCTAGAAAAATACGTTTTGCAATGTTTTGCTCGTTAGGCTTTAGCGCTTCATAAAGCCGTTGTGCCTCTCCTGCCAGGGCTCCACCAACACCACCAATGGACTTTAAGGTAGTGTTAGGGGAGATATCTTTTTTTATACCCTCCCATATCTGAGCTAAGGTAAATTGCAATAGAGGCAGTGCGCCTTCCCGTCCCTTTGTTTGCTCAATCAGTAAATCAATAATGGCTTCATCTAAGGAATGGTTTGCATGTTTTGCAGGCTCTGCGATGGCCTTCCTTAACTCCTCCGTAGACATTGCTGGAATGATTATACTTTGTTCTGAACCGATGATCTGATTTAGGTGCTGGTGCTGTTGGGTTTCTCCCAAGAAATCGCTACGAAGGGTTGCGATGACTAGGGTTTTTGCCTCAGGTGTTGTAGCTGCTTCCAAAAGATTCTCAATAAATATATGGCGTTCTGTATCTTTTTTGCAAAGTGAATATACTTCCTCAAATTGGTCTATTAGTAGAATGAGAGGAGAGGATTCGATGTTTGGAAACGCATTAGCAATTCGTCGGAGTCCATCATATTGTCCGTCGGTATTTGCTAGTTTCAACTCTTCCAAAAATTCACGAGTTTTCTTGACCGGGGTAGCATCATTCTCTACAATTCGGGCAAGGACAACAGCTAGAGATTCCAAGGGGGTTGAGCCGGGAGTCATGACCACTACACGTGGTTGTTTGAAGCCTGGTAGTGGACAATGAGCTAGTTCTGGAAGTAGTCCTGCTCGCACTAGCGAAGATTTACCTGAACCTGATGGCCCCAACACTGGCAAAAAGCGGGTCGGCACTGCTTCTACTTGGTTGTATCTACTCAAATCTCTCAGGTGATTCCATAAACGCTGAACTTGACTTTCTCGACCGAAATAGACTTCAGCATCTTCTACTTGAAAAGATGCTAAACCTCGGTATGGATTTGCACCCAGAGCTTGTGAGGCAACCTGAACCCTTTCTGAAGGTGCTGCTTCTAAGTGATAATGATAAACGATTACCTTATTGCCATTCCCAGAAACGATAGCACTGCTGATTGCATCTCTATGAACTGAGATGTTGCGATCACCACGAGATTGCTCTTCATCCATATCTTTGCAACTAGACTGCTGACCCAACTATTGATAAAAGCTTGTACCAATTCTTGCCGAGCCAAGCTGCTACCTTCTCGATATGAGGACGGAGTTTATCTACTGCCTCAGCAAAACCATTTGCTTTTTGCGCATAGTTCAATGCACGGTCTAGAGCTTGTCCAACTTCATCTTTATCAGGTTCAACCTTATTAAGCTCTTCTTCGATATCTTCAAGTGCACGTTCAATCTTACGTTGGTCTGCTGTTTGTAAGTTCGAAAGTAAATCTCTTAAAGTAGCAAGTTCGTGCTGAATATCAACGTTCTCCACTTGGGGTAGTGTTGTTTGTTGGTTTTGAACCGAGGCAGTATTTCCGTCCCCCGTTACTATTACTCCATTGGTCACAGACCCACCAACTGAAACTGATCGATCTTGGTTCGAAGGTATTGCTGAACACATAATTTCAAATACATTCTCCAAATAATGTGATTTAAGAAATGATTTTAGGCAGATCCTTTTAGGGAAAAATTAGACATCTAGCGTCTAGACCAGACCTATATTAACCTGGTGCAAATATAAATTTCATGGGTTCTACTTTGTATCAAGGCGTTCTTTCTTAAGATAGCTTCCTCCTCTACATTTCTCCTTGCTCAGATACATTTGATACAGAGAGCGCCCCCAACTCTGACAAGTACGTGCAGGCTAACAATCTTATTAGAGAGAAAGTTTCCGCCTATTATCTCTATCCGGGCAGATAGGCAGAAAGTTTCGGCATATCCACCTCAATTCGCCAGATCGCTAGAAACTTTCCGCATATTATCTGGATCTGGGTGAATAGCCAGAAACTTTCCGTATATTTTAGTCATAGTACGTATAGACTATAAGTAGCATTTATCACGTGATGTACTGATGGCTCATGAACCTCCCCTCCAGAAAAGACCCAAAAAATTGTTAGCCCAGGTAAGTGATGCCATACAGTTGAAGCACTATGCTTACCGTACTGAAGAAACTTATATTTAGTGGATTAGGCGATACATCCTGTTTCATAACAAGCGCCATCCTAAAGAAATGGGGCGGCCTGAGATTGAAGCTTTTTTGACAGACCTGGCTGTCAGTCGGCAAGTTGCGGCCTCGACTCAAAACCAAGCCCTTAACGCTGTATTGTTTCTGTACCGTGAGGTTTCAGGAATTGAGATCGCTGGCATCAACGCTGTCAGGGGAAACCAACCGCGCAATTTGCCAGTCGTTCTCACCAAGGTCGAAGCATTAGCCATCATTCAAAGGGTAGAGGGTTCTCACCAACTCGTGGTCAAGCTTCTCTATGGCAGCGGCTTGCGGCTTTCTGAAGCACTACAATTGCGTATTAAAGATCTTGATTTTGCCCAACAGCAAATTGTTGTCAGAGACGGTAAGGGGCGGAAGAATCGGATAACGATGCTGCCAGCAAGCGCCCTCGCAGAACTTCAAGATCATTTAGTTGGTATTCGGCGACAACACCAGCAAGACCTGGGACGTGGCTTTGGTTCAGTCTACCTGCCGTTTGCTCTAGAGCGGAAGTATCCCAATACCAATCGAGACTGGATATGGCAATACGTTTTCCCAGCAGGCCGAATTGTGAAAGACCCTCGCAGTGGAGAAATGCGGCGGCACCATCTACATGAAAGTGGAATTCAAAAGGCGGTCAAACAGGCCGTACGGCAGGCAGGAATTACTAAGAAGGTCGGTTGCCATACATTTCGCCATAGCTTTGCCACTCACCTTTTAGAAGCTGGCTATGACATTCGCACGATACAAGAACTTCTGGGCCACAAGGATGTCAAAACAACCATGATTTATACCCATGTCTTAAATCGAGGCGGGCACGGGGTGAGAAGTCCGCTGGATGGTTAATCAGGTGGTTATGTACTGGTAGCTCCATACGGTTGACGGGGAGCTTTTGTACCACTATCATCTTGCGTTAAGCCGTTCGAGCAGAGCGGTGGCCACACAGAACTCGAAAATCTTGACGCTGCCGGAAGGTGCTTGCGACACCAACCGACAGCTAACCCCGCAAATCTCTGAGGCAGATTGCGAGGCTAGGCTCATGGTACCCTAGCCCCCCCAGTTTGCACTTGCACTGCGGGCGGCTAGGGTTTTCGCGTTCTGTTTCTTCCGTACCCAATACAAAGAGACAGAACCGATGTTTGACTATCAAGAACCAGAAGCCAGCGACCACCAAGACACCAACCCAGAGGCCAAGTCCCTGCCGCTGCCGCCATCTGGCGCAAACACCAGAGCGAGCCAGCCCCTCAACCCCGAAAAAGTGCATCACATGCTCTTTGGCAGTTTGGCAGGCATCGATCGCACCATCAAAATCCTCCACGCTCTCGGCTACGCCGACCCCAACGACTGGAGCGAACCCATGCCTACCGAAAAACCCGGCCAGTGGATGGCGATTTTGACCAAAACGCTGCTGATTGCATAGCATCACTAGATCCAAGTCCAGGTTCTCGCTCGTAGCAGCGCGGCCAGCTTAATTTGTAGGTTGGTGTTGAAGCTCGGCGAAACCCAAAAACTCCTCAACGGAGTTGGGTTTTCCTGCGTTCAACCCAACCTACAAAGCTGTAGCAACTACACCCTAAATCCCTCTCACATTGGGAGAGAGGGACTTTGAGCGACTTCCGGCTCCCCTCTCCCAGGGGGGAGAGGGGCTGGGGGAGAGGGCTCAGAGGGCGTTTGAAAAGTGAGTTGCTATAGCTTTAGTCACCTGCTGATCCCCCCCTGCCCCCCTTAAAAAGGGGGGTTGAAAGTCCCCCTTTTTATAGACGCTTGCGGCTTCCCGCAGGGTAGGGGGATTTAAGGGGGATCCTCACTTCTGCTACAAGAAAGAGGACTTTTCAAACATCTTCTAACCTCGACTTTATCCATTTGGATTTAGGTGCAGTTCAGAAGACAAAGCCCTCTCCCCATAAGGCTTCTGAGTTTTCAGATGTCAGCCCTAGGCAGCAATCCTGGAAAAAGACCTGGCTACATCCTGTAAAAGCCTTGGTGCCTCGTTCAGTGAATACGGATATTTGGATAAAGTCGAGCTAACAGAGACTTTGCGATCTATCAAGAATGGTTAGGTTGCCGATTAGTCAAAAGGCTCCGTGGGCGTACCCTGATGAAACACCATCTGCCAGCCTGTCAAATTAAGCCGCCAAATGGATGAACGGTTCGTGTGGCGATGCAACTCTCCCGACAGACTTCTATGGGCTGACCGATACGTAAGTAAGACAACCGAGTCTGCCAGCTCTTGCACAGCAAAGTCCTGGGCATGAATCTGTGGTGCTTCTGTCTCTAGCGACAACCTCGCCAGCATGTCGTTGCGCGTGTAGGAGGCCCCTGAGCGACCAAACTCTCTAAAATCAGGAGCAAGTAACTGCGCGAGGCGTTCTCGATCGCCTCGACACTGCGGCTTATGAAGTTCGCACTCTAGTTCGCGGAGGATGGACAGCAGCGATGTCTGATCCATAGAATCTCTCCATGGCTTTGGGCGAAAAACGACCGATCAGCCTCACACGCTTGGCCATTCATCTTGGGCTTCGTCTTTAGTGTTGGTGTTGCGATCGGGGGTGCGCCGCTCAAAGTTCAGATGCACGTTGCGGCTCTGCTCGCCGTCTGCCGCTACGGCCATGATCGGGTAGTCAACGATGCCATCCTGGAATGATTGGTGGAACCGGAAAGTGCCATCCTCAGAAAGCTCGATGGGAACGCCAGCTATGGTTACCGTAGCATCGGGCTCAGTGGCTCCATATACAATCAGCTCGGCATCGGCCACTAACCAGAACTTGCGGGGCGACAGAGCACCCAAACCGACTCCAGACATAGTTAGCCCAGAGAAGCCCGACATCGTAAATGCCCCAATTCCGGAGGTTGTCAGGCCCGCTAGGCCCGCTCCCGACAGGGTTAAACCTGAGATGCCAGACATGGTCATGCCTGATACCCCAGACATGGTCGGCAGACCAGGTATCATCGCTGCCGCGCCCAGCCCAGCCCCCGAAGCAAAGACAAAGGAGCTAACCGGCGGTGCCATCGACCCCGCCACATGCTGCATCGAGCCAAACAGGGAACCATCAACGCGCAGGGCTTCGCCCCCCTGGGCCAAAGCATAGAGCTGTTCGTGCAATCCTCCACCGGCATCGACCCTCTCAATGCGAGGGTCAACCAGGGTCATGATGGTCTTGCCGCGCAAATTCTCGTCCCAGGTAACGGTGAGGAAGTGCTCCTCCGTCCAGTCGGAGGGGTAGACGGGAGGAATGCGAATGGTGTTGGAGCGGGCCAGCACCAGCCAGCGACCATCGCCCGTTAGGTAGCCGATTTCGGCCTGGTAATCGCGATCGCTCACCGGAATCTGCATGTACCATTCTCGCGCCATCTCGTCGCAGCCCACCTGTTGCAGACTGTGGGGGGCTTGACTATCTAAATTAATGCCGGTGACATCGTACAAGCGCAGCGCTAAGTGCTCGCCCCCCTGGCGGCGCAGCTCTTCTTTGTGAGTGTGGGGCGTATCCCAGTAGGCGTAGGCCCACTGAGGGTCGCGGGGCATTAGCACAATGCGGCTGTCGCCGTAGCCATCGGGCAAGGGCGGCAGGCCATCGTCGATGGTAGACAAGTCAAAATCCCCATCGCTAGGGCGACCGACCACATTATATTTACTGGCCTCAACCGCAGACTGGTCTTCGGTTGAGGCCAGCGAGGCCGCTGCCCCAGCGGCCAAACCCGCAGCCCCCAGAGCCATAGGGACAGCAGCGGGCATCGCTGGTTGGGGTTCTGGGGCAGCAACCACCGGCTCGGGAGCTGGAGGCACTTCATCTACAGGGACAATTTCGGGCTTGGGCTCAGGGGGCACCAACGGCTCGGGTTCGGGGAGCACCACGGGCGCGGGGGCATCCGGCATGGCGGCAACAACGGGCTCATCCACCCCCACGGGGGGCACCCCGGCGGGCTCAACCGGGGGCGGCGCGACGACAGGCTCAACCGGGGGTGGGACAGGATGTTCGGCCAGGGGAGGAGCGACTGGAGCGCCCGGAGCAGAGGACATACCGCCTCTGCCGCGACCGAGCAACCAGGCCAACCCACCCAGAGCAGCCAAGGGCAGCAGCAGCCACCACCAGGCGAAGCCACCGTCATTATCTGCGGTAGCTGGAGCCGTTTCGGTCGGGGCGGTAGCGGTGTCACCGGGGACTGGTTCAGTCGGTACCGGCACCGCCGCTGGCGTTTCTTCTGCAACCGGGTCATCGGGGGCGGTTACCCCTGCCGCCACATCGCCCACTTCAGCGACCTGTGCAGCCGTTAAGGCCGCCAGCCCTTCCGAAGAGGTAGCGTAGCCCAAGAAGGCAGCAACCGCCGGGCTGGGTTCACCTTTATAAACAAAGTAACGGGGTTGCGAATAGGGGTAGCGGGGGTCGTCGGGCAGGGTCTGGTGCATGGGCACAATTTTGACCGCAGGCTGATCGATGACGTGGGGGGCGATCGCATAGCTAATGCCGTCGTCGTTCAAGGCCTGAATCACCGCTGCCGTGTCGTCTTCAGCCACCGTGTCGGTGGTGGGGCCAGATTCAAAGGGAGCGCTGCGAAAGACTTCGTACTGGCTCAGCGAGCGGCGAGTGTCGCTATTTTCGGGGCGATCGACAAAGCGAATCGGGCCGGGTTCGCCGCCGACTTCAGCCCAGTCGGTAATTTCGCCGCGAAACATGGCGGCAAACTGCGCAAAGGTCAGGTTGCCGTCAAAGGGGTTGTCGGGGCCAACGATGATGGCGATTTTAGCCCGTTCTAGGGCGACGGTATTGAGGTCTTGGGCCTGCTCTTCCTCAGTGAGAGGTCGCCCAATCGCAGCCAGGTCAACGTTGTCGTCGATCAAATCGGCGATCGCCTCATCGCTGTTGGTCACCTCCACGCCCACTTCAGTGCCGTCGTAGACCGCCTCAAACTCCTGCTTGAGGGCATCCGCCGCAAAGCCCAAATTTGGGGAACTCTCAATCGAGAGCGTGGTACCTGAAGGCACGGTTTCGGGCAGCGAAAATGCCGGGCTCTGAGCTACCTGGGCCAGAGCAAAGTTCCTCAGATCGGGATGAGCTGCCGGGCTAAGGGCAAACAGTGCGGCAACGATAAGCTTGACTGAATACTGCATCGTTTGACGGGGGAGGCTAAGAACGGGAGGCTAGGCAAATATACCAAGTCCACAGGCCCAACGGACGTATGCTATCTCGCAAAACCCGTTGATTACCCCAGATTTGGTGCGTACCCGAGAATTACGCTCAACTATTGCAGCATTCGCCAGGGGAGTCAATGGTCAGAGGGCAGCGGCAGCTAAGGGCAAATTTTGACTCTAAATCCCTAGATTTTCCGGAAAACCAGCGATTTTACTGGGCTTAAAACGTTGTCGAGCGCCAGCCCCAACCCAGGTCAAGCTATCTATCCAGCGGCAGCCTATCGGCATCATTTGCGGTTAGCGCCCCAAAACCCTGCCCCGCCTCTACAGAAATAAACCTGAGGGGGATCTGCTCTACCGACTAATTGGTGCAAGTTTTTTCTTGGGAAAAGAGTTTATGGCAAACCTTTTGCCCGGGCACAGGGTTCTCTATACGGGTTGCGAGGACAGGGTTTTTGCCCCCTCGACAGCCCGCCCTGGCACGGTCACCCCCCTTACCCACCCTCTACCAGAGGGTTATCATGGGGGAACCATTGACATTTCTTAACAAATTCCCAACCCATTTCCAGAACGATTATTTAGCAAGACTGATTTATTCATGACGGCTTCTTCCCCCTCAACCAGCGGCATTAAAGGCTTTGTGGAGCGTCGCATTCTCCTCGGCCAGCCCCTGACTTCAGAACTCGCCGCCATTTTGCTGGTGTATTTCGTTCAGGGCATTCTCGGCCTAGCCCGGCTGGCGGTGAGCTTCTTCTTAAAGGATGACCTGGGTCTGACCCCGGCAGAAGTCGCGGCCCTTTCGGGTATCGCCACCCTGCCCTGGACGATCAAGCCCGTATTTGGCCTGCTGTCGGACGGGCTGCCCATTTTTGGCTACCGACGGCGGCCCTACCTGATTCTCTCAGGGCTGTTGGGGGCAGGGGCATGGCTAGCGCTGGCAACGGTGGTGCAGACGGGGTGGGCGGCGATCGCCGCCATTACCCTCAGCTCGCTCTCCGTGGCGATCGGCGACGTGATTGTAGATTCGCTAGTTGTAGAACGCGCCCGAGGCGAATCCCTCGGCAATGCCGGTACCCTGCAATCCCTCGCTTGGGGCACCTCGGCGGTAGGAGGCCTGCTGACCGCCTATCTGGGGGGAGCGCTGCTTCAGCACATCAGCACCCGCGCCGTGTTTGGCATCACCGCCACCTTTCCGCTGATTGTGTCGCTGGTCGCAGTGCTCATTATTGAAGAGCCGGTAGACTCGCCCAGCTGGGCGATCGTGAATAACCAGGTCAAGCAGCTCTGGCAGGCCGTGCGCCAGCGCGCCATCTGGATGCCCGCTCTATTTCTCTTTCTCTGGCAGGCCACCCCCACCGCCGACGCCGCCTTCTTTTTCTTTACCACCAACGATTTGGGCTTTCAGCCCGAGTTTTTGGGTCGAGTGCGGCTGGTCACCAGTCTGGCCGCGCTGCTAGGCATCTGGGTATTTCAGCGGTTTCTGCGCACTGTCCCCTTTCGCACCATTTTTGCCTGGTCCACGGTGCTCTCCAGCGTGCTGGGCATGAGCATGCTGCTGCTGGTCACCCACGTCAACCGCAGCCTGGGCATTGGCGACGAATGGTTTAGCCTCGGCGACAGCCTGGTGCTGACGGTCATGGGCGAAATCGCCTTTATGCCCGTGTTGGTGCTCTCGGCGCGGCTCTGCCCCCCCGGCGTCGAGGCCACCCTGTTTGCCCTGCTGATGTCGGTGGTGAACCTAGCCGGGCTACTCTCCCACGAACTGGGCGCGGTGCTGACCCACTGGCTCAGCGTTACCGAAACCAACTTCGACAACCTGTGGGAGCTGGTGCTGATTACCAATCTCACCACCCTGCTGCCCCTGCCCCTGCTGTTTTTGCTGCCAAATTCCTCGTCCCAGGGAGTCGGCGATAGCGGCGAGGGCCATACCGAAAGCCTACCCCCGGCAGATACGCCTGTGGCTTCAACCAGTTTATTCTCACCCCATGCGACCGAGCACCCGGTAACCGTCGGCGATTCCGGCCTGGAACGCTTCGCGAAGCACGACTGATTCCTTAGGAATGGTGCATCGCTGCGCGGATGCACCCTACAGTTCTACACGCCTTTCTCCCTCACCTTCCCCATCTCCCCTTACCTCCAACTACCCCACCATGACCGCTACCTACCCCCGTCCAACCGCTTCTCCTCAATCCTTCTCCGTCGAGGACTGGAGCAGCGGCTATCGTTCGCAGCCCAACGAGTACAGCTATTGGATCGACGACATTGAGGGCACCATTCCCGCGGCTCTCGAAGGCACCCTGTTTCGCAACGGCCCCGGCCTGCTCGATATTCACGGCCACCCCGTCAAGCACCCCTTCGACGGCGACGGCCTGATCAGCAGCATTGCCATCCAGGATGGACGGGCCTACTTTCGCAACCGCTTTGTGCGCACGGCGGGCTACGTGGCCGAGCAGCAGGCCCAAAAGCCACTCTACAGAGGCGTCTTTGGCACCCAAAAGCCCGGTGGCCCCTTGGCCAATGCCTTCGACCTCAAGCTCAAAAACATCGCCAACACCAACATCATCTACTGGGCCGACAGGCTGCTGGCCCTCTGGGAAGCCGCCGAACCCCATAGATTGGATCCATCTACCCTCGACACCCTGGGGTTAGACTATCTGAACGGCCTAATTGCCCCCGGCGGTTCCTTCACCGCCCATCCTAAAATTGACCCTGGCCACCATGGCGACCAGCGGCTGGTGGGTTTTTCGGTAAAAACCGGCCTTTCCAGCACCATTACCCTCTACGAACTCGACACCCAGGGCAATGCCCTCAGCCAGCACAGCCACACCATCCCCGGCTTTGCCTTCATCCACGACTTTGCCCTGACGCCCAACTACGCCATTTTCTTTCAAAACCCGGTGAGCTTTGGGCCGCTGCCCTTTTTGCTGGGGCTGAAGGGGGCAGCAGAGTGCATTCGCTTTAACCCTAAGCAGCCCACCAAAATTTTGCTGGTGCCGCGCAATGGCGACCCCATGCGGGTGATTGAGACCGACCCTTGCTTTGTCTTTCACCACGCCAACGCTTTTGAACAAGACGGCCAGGTGGTGATCGACTCGGTTTGCTACGAAAATTTCCCGTCTCTAGATGGCAGCGATTTCCTTGAGGTGGATTTTGACCACGTTCCTGCCGGGCAGCTCTGGCGCTTTACGGTGGATGTTGCGGCTGGGACAGCCCAGGTCAGAAAGCTGCTCACTCGCTGTGTCGAGTTTCCCACGCTGCACTCTGAAGTTGTGGGACGCCCCTACCGACATCTATTTATAGGGACGGCCCACGGGGCTGAGGGCAACGCGCCGCTGCAAGCCCTGCTCAAGCTCGACACCCACACGGGTGAAACCCAGATATGGAGCGCTGCCCCGCGCGGGTTTATGGGCGAGCCCCTATTTGTGCCCCGCCCCCACGGTCAGGGCGAAGACGACGGCTGGGTGCTGGTGCTGATGTACAATGCCGAGCGCCACTGCTCTGACCTGGTGATTTTGGATGGGCGCGACATCACCGCTGGGCCGGTGGCCCGGCTCAAGCTGCCCCACCACGTACCCTATGGTCTGCACGGCTGCTTTGTGCCCCACTACTTTGGCCCCGGCGATCGCCCCCAGCAAGCTCAAGGCTAAAATCAACCTAGCCAGAACGGCATAGGTTGCTACCGATGGTCTCTGCTCCATTCGCCAAAGCTGCTCAGGAGCCTTTCATACCGGCGGTGCGAGAGCTGGCATCGCTCATTCCAAAGAGCATTTAGAGAACTAACCTCCGTCCACCGACAGATTGCTCTACTAAAAGGCGTAGGCTGATTCACTCCCTAAGAGCGATGGGAGCAGGGGCTAAGTTTAAGAAGATCAGCGTTATCTCCCCAACGCTGGTTTTCTCTTATGACTCTCACCGGACAGCATATTTCTTACTGGATTGATTCAACGCTGCCCTCTACCTACCCGGCCCTGAGTCAAGACACCACTGTGGATGTGGCGGTGATCGGCGCTGGCTTGGCGGGTGTGATGACCGCCAAGCTGCTCAAGCAGGCTGGTAAGACAGTGGCGCTGATCGAGGCCGATCGCATTGGGCAAGGAGCCTCAGGCCATACCACCGCCAAAGTGTCTGCGCTGCAGCAGCTGATCTACGCCGATTTAATTGACCAGCACGGCAAAGAGAAAGCCCGGCTCTATGGAGAGTCTAACCAGGCTGCGATCGCCCGCCTGGCCGAATTAATTGCCGCCGAAAACATCGACTGCGACTTTGAGCGCAAGGCCAATTACACCTTTGCCACCGATCAAGACGGCCTCAAACAGATCAAAGATGAGTTAGAAGCAGCCCAGAGCCTGGGGTTGCCCGCCACTTTTGTAGAGAGTGTAGACCTGCCATTAGCCGTCACCGGGGCTATCATGCTGCCCGATCAGGCCCAGTTTCACCCGCGCAAGTTCATGCTGGCGATCGCCGCCACCCTGCCCGGCGACGGCAGCTATGTCTTTGAGCAAACCCGCGTAGACACCGTTAAAGACGAAGGCCCCTGCCGCGTCATTACCCAAAATGGGCCTACGGTGATCGCCCAGGATGTAGTAGTTACCACTAACCTGCCTATTCTGGATATTGGGCTTTTCTTTGCCAAGAGCTATCCCCAGCGGTCTTACCTGGTAGGGGGCCGCATTGAGGCCAACCGTGCTCCCCAGGGCATGTACATTGGCGTCGGCAAAGGCTACCGCTCGATTCGCACCACCCCCACCGACGACGGCGGATTGCTTTTATTAGTAGGGGGCGAGGGCCACAAAGTCGGCAAAGACGACGCCACCGACGAGCGCTACCAGCGTTTAGAAGACTATATGCGCGGCCAGTTCGGGGTTGAGCCCGCTTACCGCTGGTCGAGCCAAGACTTCAAATCCTTTGACAAGCTGCCCTACATTGGCAAACTCACCCCGGCTCACCAGCACACCTACGTCGCCACCGGGTTTAGCCTCTGGGGCATGACCAAGTCGGCGATCGCAGGCATGGTGCTGTCTGACGCCATTTTGGGCCGCGAGAACCCCTGGGCAGACCTCTACGACGCTACCCGCCCCACCCCCTTTGTCACCACGACCTCGATTCAGCAAAACCTGGATGTGGGGTCGCACTGGGTGGGCGATCGCTTCAAAGGTCTCTTCGACTCCACCGACAGCGTCAGCCCTGGGGAAGGCAAACTCGTCACCCACAAGGGTGGCAAAGTCGCCGCCTACCGAGACGACAGCGGCGAACTGCACACTGTGTCAGCCGTGTGCCCCCACCTGGGCTGCATCGTCGCCTGGAACCAGGCCGAGAAAAGCTGGGATTGCCCCTGCCACGGCTCCCGCTTTAGCTGCGACGGCGAGATCCTCCACGGCCCTGCGGTGAAGTCTCTGGAACAGAAAGTGTGCGATTGATCGCTAGGGAATTGGCCCCTAGTCCCTTTAGGGCAGCAAGGCCTACGACTCCGCTCAGGGGACAATTCGCAACCATTTCCCACGCCCGTGCGACAATAACGGCGTCTTTTAGCCCAGCTTTCCTATGAGTGGCGACACCATCTTTGGCAAAATCATTCGCAAAGAGATTCCGGCCAACATCGTTTACGAGGATGATCTCTGCCTAGCCTTCACCGACGTCAACCCCCAGGCTCCGACCCACATTCTGGTGATTCCTAAACAGCCCATTCCCAAGCTGGCGGATGCGGTGCCCGAAGATAAAGAACTGTTGGGTCATTTGTTGCTGACTGTTAAGCAAATAGCAGATCAAGCGGGCCTAACGGAAAACGGCTATCGGGTGGTAATCAATACTGGAGCCGACGGCGGTCAAACGGTCTTTCACCTCCACCTTCACCTGCTGGGCGGGCGCAGCTTAGATTGGCCCCCAGGCTGAGGTTAACTCTCACTCAAGTCCAGAAGTGGAGAGCGGCCTTTGATAGCGCTATAACCCCGAGTTAACTTGGGTTATTTACTTTTGTACAACGAAATAAACTTTCGTTTCTCAGCGTTTTCTAGAGAAAAGAGAAACTTTACACTGCATATGGATGGGTGGACTTAATGTATCTGCCCATTCATTATCCATTTTTCGTTGTTATTCATTGGCACTCTTACTATGACTACTTCTCTTCGCGCCCGCGACAGTGCGGGAGCTTGGGAGCAGTTTTGCAAGTGGGTTACCAGCACCGAGAATCGCCTGTATGTGGGCTGGTTCGGCGTGTTGATGATCCCTACACTGCTCACCGCAACCATCTGCTTTGTGATCGCTTTTGTCGCCGCTCCTGCGGTCGATATTGACGGCATCCGTGAGCCCGTAGCTGGCTCCCTGATGTACGGCAACAACATCATCTCCGGTGCGGTTGTGCCCTCGTCTAACGCCATCGGCCTGCACTTCTACCCCATCTGGGAAGCCGCTTCCCTCGATGAGTGGCTGTACAACGGTGGCCCTTATCAGCTAGTGGTGTTCCACTTCCTGATCGGCATCTTTGCCTACATGGGTCGTCAGTGGGAACTGAGCTACCGCCTAGGCATGCGCCCTTGGATCTGCGTTGCTTACTCGGCTCCGCTGTCTGCCGCTGTGGCTGTGTTCTTGATCTACCCCTTGGGTCAAGGTTCCTTCTCTGACGGCATGCCTTTGGGTATCTCCGGTACCTTCAACTTCATGCTGGTGTTCCAGGCAGAGCACAACATTCTGATGCACCCCTTCCACATGCTGGGTGTGGCCGGTGTGTTCGGTGGCTCCCTGTTCTCCGCCATGCACGGTTCACTGGTGACCTCTTCTCTGGTGCGTGAGACCACCGAAGCTGAATCTCAGAACTACGGCTACAAGTTTGGCCAAGAAGAAGAGACCTACAACATCGTTGCAGCCCACGGCTACTTCGGTCGTCTCATCTTCCAATACGCCAGCTTCAACAACAGCCGTTCTCTGCACTTCTTCTTGGGTGCGTGGCCTGTGATTGGCATCTGGTTCACCTCCATGGGCATCAGCACCATGGCGTTCAACCTGAACGGGTTCAACTTCAACCAGTCCATCCTTGACTCTCAGGGTCGTGTGATTGGCACCTGGGCGGATGTGATCAACCGTGCGAACCTGGGTATGGAAGTGATGCACGAGCGCAACGCTCACAACTTCCCCCTCGACCTGGCTTCGGCTGGTGAGGCTACCCCCGTTGTGTTGCAGGCTCCTGCAATCCTCGGCTAGGTTACAAAACTTGGGCGGGGTTTACGCCTCGCCCATCCTGTGAATAGGTCGAATGAAGGTAAGAACGCCCCAGCATGCTGGGGCGTTTTTTGTTGGGTTAGGGGTTGGGGAAAAAGGCTGGGTCGAGAATTTGGGCCAGGGTGTAGGGGCAGTCCACCGGAAAGATCCTGTAGTCGAAACCAGTGTCTTGCACGGCTAGGTCTTGGCCGAGTTGATAGGCAATCGCCAATGCTTCAGCCAAATAGGGCTTCAGACTAGGGTTATCGCTCAACACTAGTTGAACCTGAGTACGCTGCTCTCGAATGGTGGCCCGCCAGCTATTGCCCTGCTGCTCAGGTTGATATTGCCACTTCAGCAGATGCCCCAGCAGCACACTCAGTCGATTTCTCAGTTCTTGCCGTTCCCGCCGTCCCAAGTCTTGCAGTTCCTCTACTAGGTGAGGTAAATCGAGCTTTTCCCAAAGGTTGTGCTCTAGCAACTGGGTTTGCTGCTGAGTCCAGGCGTAGAAATCTGTCTCATAAAGGCTGGCCATAGCGTATGCCTATTTTGCAAGCCGATCTATAGCTCATCATAAAAGAAGCAACCCAGAGTGATTGCGGTGGTTCCCAGATGTCACAGTTCCCGCCTCGTATTCACATTTTGCTGGCCAGCCAGGCACCCGTTGGGCTGGTGATTCGCAGGGGGCCGTCGAAGCGCGTGGCGACGATGCTGTGGGATCGCGATCGCGACATCTTCCACCTCGGCCAGTGGCTCAAGGGCCGCATCTATGAGCGTCGCAGCGATATTTCGCCCGACGGCAAACATGTCATCTATTTCGCTATGAATGGTCAATGGCAGTCGGAGTCGCGGGGGTCGTGGACGGCGATTTCGAGGGTGCCGTATCTGAAGGCGATCGCATTTTTCCCAAAGGGTGACTGCTGGCATGGCGGCGGCCTGTGGACTGGGAAGACAAAGTACTGGCTGAATGACGGCTACGGCCATACGGAATTGCCAAACACACCATCCCTGAAGCGGGATACCCAGTACCAGCCCGAGGGCGGCTGCGGTGGCGAGTGTTTGAGCATCTATTACCCCCGCCTGCTGCGGGATGGCTGGATTTGGGTCGATCGCATCAAAATTAGACAGTGGCAAGACAAAGACATCTTTGAGAAGCCCATTGGCCAAGGCTGGAGGCTGCGCAAGATTGCCCACGCCGAGGTGGGCGCTCCGGTGGGTAAAAGCTGCTACTGGGATGAGCACGAGCTAATTGGCCCAGACTCAACCGCGATCATGGCCTGCCCTACCTGGGAGTGGGCCGAGTTAGACAACCAACGGCTAGTCTGGGCCGCCGCAGGCAAGCTTTACGCCGCCCAAGTTCGCCAAAACGGACTGACCAACGAAACGGTGTTGTTCGACTTCAATGACATGGTGTTCGAGGCCATCGAGGCTCCGTACTGAGTAGAGCAGCGGGGACGGGGTGGAATGTGGCAGGCTAGGTGCAGCGTTTAGTAATACAATGCATTCGCCTGGAGTACGGTAGGAAATAGCGATTAAATGAGGAATCACGGCCATCGGGCGGAACATCAACCAGGCTGGTCACTCGATCGTCGCGATCCTCGTTTTATTGAAGCCTTTCAGCCCTTTTGGGCCTGGCTGTACGAGCATTACTTTCGCGTCCAGACCGAGGGATGGGAGCAGATTCCTGAGGGTCAGGTGATGTTGGTGGGCTCGCACAATGGCGGGCTGGGGGCACCCGACATGTTTATGATGGTCTACGACTGGGTGCGGCGCTTTGGCACCGATCGCCTGGTTTACGGTCTGATGCACTCTAAGGTGTGGCAGGCCTGTCCGCCTGCGGCCTTGATGGCAGAACGGGCTGGGGCGATCGCCGCCCATCCCAAAATGGCCCTAGCCGCCCTCGATCGCGGTGCCAGCCTCTTGGTCTATCCCGGTGGCGCGCAGGATGTGTTTCGCCCGTTTTATCAGCGCGATCAAATTCAGCTGGGCGATCGCAAGGGGTTTGTCAAAATCGCCATTCAGCGCCAGATTCCCATTGTGCCGGTGGTTTCCTGGGGTGCCCATGAAACGCTGCTAGTGCTGGCCGATATCTATCCCCTTATGGAGCGTCTCCACGAGTTAGGCATGCCTTGGCTGCTGGGTATCGATCCGGAGGTGTTCCCCATCTACCTAGGGCTGCCTTGGGGTATTGCGTTTGGGCCGCTGCCAAATATTCCCTGGCCTCGGCCCATCGCCACCCATGTCGGCACATCGATCTACTTTGAGCACTATGGGGCAGCGGCGGCGCGCGATCGCGCCTACGTAGACGCCTGCTACTGGCAGGTTCACCTCAAAATGCAGCACGACCTCAACCACCTGATTGCTAGGCATGGCGATGTTAGCCAGTGATCACCTTTTACCCACAGGGCATACGATTAAAACTAAGAAACTAATGTAATTCTAAGCAGTGCAATTCGGTCTCACTCAAAAGTGATTGAATTGCGGGCTCTCCAGAGCGAAGTAACGCTTCAACTTGGTTGGTGGGCGCATTTCCACACCGTAACCACACCACTTTGGGCGGAGACCCATATAGCCGGCTCCTTTCTGGAAAGTCAGCATCCTGGGTCACAATGCAGAAACCATTGTGCTTAGCGAAATTCCAAATTTCGGTATCTGTCGCCTCGGCAAGCCCCTGAAACTGCACATGGCTGGCTTCAGGGAAAATGTCAGTCAATTGATTAACCAGCCTTCGACTTAGGTTTTGGTCAAACAGCAGTTTCAAGCAGTACTCACTGAAGCAACTAAACGATGATCGCGGTCAGCCGCAAACTCTAAACAGGCTCTAATATCGGTCTCTGTTAGCTCTGGAAAGTCATCGATAATTTCAGCCATCGACATACCAGCGGCTAACCAACCCAGCACGTCGTAAACAGTAATTCGCATCCGACGAATGCAGGGTCTGCCGCCGCGCTTATCGGGCTCGATTGTAATGATGTCGCGATAGCTCATATGCGGCCAGATGCTTGTGTACGCTTAACTCTAGAGTAAGCCAACACCTTGCCGCAAAGACGAGCAACCCCTGGATAGACTGACCAAAGATATTGCCAATCTCCTTAAAGCCCTGTGGCGACAATCTAGCCCCGAATCTGTACGGGCATGACTAAGTAGGTAATCTTGGTTTCCCCTAGGGGCACAAACACCGCCGGGCTGGTGGCCGCATTGCACTGCATTTGCACCTCGGTGGTGTCAAACGCCTTCAGGCCATCTAGCAGGTAGCGCACGTTAAAGGCGATATCGAGGTCTTCGCCAGTGACCTGGGCGGGCAGCTCTTCGCGACCGCTGCCCACTTCCTGGGCTTCCACCGAGAGCGCAATGGATTGATCGCCGCTGTTGAGGGTAATTTTGATGATGTCATTTTTCTGGCTGGCCAGCACGGCAATGCGCTCCAGGCTCGACATCAACAGCCTGCGATCGACGGTGACCTGACGGGCAAACTGCTTGGGCAACAGCTGGCGATAGTTGGGGTACTGCCCTTCGAGCAGGCGGGTGGTGAGGCGCTGGGCCCCCAGGTCAAACAGCACCTGGGTTTCATCGAGCCGCAGGGCCACCGGCTCATTAGAGCTGTAGCCCTGAATCATGCGCTCTAGCTCGCGCAGGGCCTTGGCGGGCACGGTGACATCCATTGCCGGGGTATCGGTGGCCGACTCGTCGGTGGTTTGCACAACGGCCAGGCGATGGCCATCGGTGGCGGCAAACTCTAGAGTGTCGGTTTCAGAGAGCAGATGCACCCCCGTGAGCACCTGCTTGGTTTCGTCGCCGCTAGTGGCAAAGAGGGCTCCACGCAGGCCGTTAATCAGCGCATCGGCGGAGAGCGCAATGGCTTCGCCATCTTCTACCGTGGGCAGCGAGGGGTAGTCTTCGGCACTCAGGCCGCGCACTTCGTAGCGGCCTGAGGATGAGGTGAGGGTAACGGTAGTGCTATCGCCCTCAGACTCTAGGGTGATGTCTTCGTTGGCCAGGCGCGAGACGATGTCGCCCCAGAGCTTAGAGGGCAGCGTTAAGGTGCCGGGTTCTTCGACCTGGGCGCTAAATCGACTTTCGATACCCAGCACTTCGTCGAAGCCCACCAGGGTAACCGACTGGCTTTCGATATCGGCTTTGACCAAAATGTTGGCCAGCACGGGTCGGCTAGGGCGCGATGACACAGCTCGGCTCACCGACGACAGTTGGGCACTCAGCTCGTTCTGGGGGCAGATAAACTTCATGGCAACGGAGAAAAAGAAACGCAACTGGAGCGGAATGCCCCCCGAGAAGAGTCATCTGCGAGGGCTGGCTGATTCCGTACTAGCAGTATCTCACCTTTGCAATGGATTCCCGGTTAAACCGCTCTTTTTGCAGAATCTTGAGGGCTGGATCCCTTTATTTGAGGGCTTTCTGGCGGTTTTGAAAGCAGGCACTTTTCGATTGGGCGTTCATCCTACCACCCTTTTTCACCCCCCTCAACGCTGCCCCTGTTGAGCAAGGTCTGCCTTCCGGAAGAAGAAAATTTAAAAGATAGTCGTAGTAGTAGAGCCTGTGAAAACTGGGGAGAACCGCTGAAGAGTTTGGCCAGTCTGGGCTGCACCGCTAACCCCGCTGGGGAAAAGGGGCTGAAAAATGTCTGGAGTTTCCACACCCGTGGAAGCCGCTGCACTAATGTTTCCTGGGTGAGAGGGGTTATCCCCTTTAAAGATGGGGCTTTTCCACGGTTTTTGCGCTGTTTTCCCCAAGGAAATTTGAAAAAATGATCATGAATCGTTACACCTCCTTAAAGCTGCGGTTTGCTTGGGATCCCAAACATCGGCTTTTAGTCAATCCTACACCTTTTGCCTAGATATTAGAAGATGCTTATTTCACTAAATTGGATCCTCAACTTCTCGCCAGAACAATTTTTTCTGAGCGCTTTGAATCGAGGGCAATAGAGTTTCCCTGGCAGGGGCGTACGGTTGTAAGCCCAGAGCACTCGGCGATGTTTAAGTAAGAAACCCTGCTACAACAGGTTAAATGGGGGAGATTGAAGTTAGGCGACGCCTGCGGTGATAGGGGTTTCGGTGGGGCTGAGGGTCTCGGCTTTCATCACCAGTACGGAGCAGGGGGCGCGGTGCATCACGTGGTTGCTAACGCTGCCGAGCACCAGTTCTGCTAGGCCAGTGCGGCCCCGGTTGCCGATCAGAATCAGGTCGGCTCCCCACTCTTGGGCCGCTTTGCAGATCACGGTGGCGGGGTTGCCAATCAGCTGCCGGAACTCGGTGGGGACTCCAGCCGTATTGGCGGTGGCGGCATGGCGACGTAAGCGATCGCGGCTTTCGTTTTCGTAGCGCGTCCAGGCTTGTCGCCAGGCCTCTAGATCAAGCTCGGTGCCGGGAGCCCAGTAGATATTGTCGAGCCGGGCCGACATGGGCAGGGGGCTGCTTTCTTCTTGATTTGACAGGCTGTGCACCAATAGCAGCGCGCCATCGGTGGCCTGGGCTAGCTCGAGGGCTTGGTCAAAGAGGGCGTCGCTGGCCGGGCTATTGTCTAGAGCCACTAAAATTTTGCGGTACATGGGGTGTCCTCCCGATAACTGAAGCGGATGGGTCGTGGGGCAAACGAATTAGGGCAGCGGTCGATGGCGTTCTAGGCGGGGTGTTAGCCAGCTGAGAAAGAGCACCAGAGCCAGGGCACCGAGTTCGGTTGCGAGATATAGCGTGTCGTGGTGGGTCAGAGCTAGGAATAGCATGGGTCGATCCTCCCGATGCATGGCGGCTTTAGGGATGGTTCTTGGCAACCGATTCCCTATAATTCCATTGTCTTGCGGAGTTTTGGGGTGAGCGAAGGAACGCAACGAAGCTTGACGTGCGATCGCATTTCATTACCTTCTGCCAGAGAAATGGAGACTAGACGTTGTGAAGGTTGAGTTTTAAGTTCTCTCGATCAAGCACCAATTCAAAATTCAAAACTTAGAACTACCTTCCTCTTAACCTGGGACTGTCGCCTCAAATACCCGTCCATCTTCGCGGCAGATTTCAAAGATCATGTTGCGACCCGATAGCGCCACGATGGGCAGGCTGCCGCCGGGCTCGGTCCACTGGCTGACCATATAGAACTGTCCCAGCCCCGGCAAGCGCTTGGGCACGCCCTTGATCATCAGCGGCAGGGTATCTTTGGTGAGCAGCCAGCCGCAGCTGGCTCCCTGCCAGTTGCCGGTCAATTTTTCGTAGCTGAGGGGGGTGATGACATCCACATACTCAATGGCCGATCGCAAGCCGGGGTAAAAGGCTGCCATGCGATCGATCAGGTGCTCGGCTTGCTGGGTGGCATCGCCGCGCCCCTGCCAGTCGCTGTAGTGGGTGGTGACCATGAGGCTGACGACCGATTTGCCCGGCGGGGCCAGGGTGGGGTCAAAGCCGTAGTGTTTGACCCCGATTTCGGCATGGAGCTGGCCTGCGATCGCGATCGGCTCCTCTAATAAATGCGTCACCCAGTGGGGCCGAGGCGAAAAATCCATATTTACCCCCAGCGACACCTGAAACTGGGAATGCATCGGTAAGTGCCCGTCGTAGAGCTTGTCGATACGGCGGTTGATATATTCACCTTTGAGCAGGTCAAAGATGGTGCGGCGACCGTCGCAGGCTGAGATGACCCGTGCGGCCCGGTGCTCTTCGCCATTGGTCAGGCGTACCCCCACCGCTTGGTCATGCTCCACCAGCACCCGATCTACGGGTGATGCATAGTGGATTGCGCCGCCGAGGGCCAGGTAGCGCTGGGCGATCGCGCGGGAAAATGCGATCGCCCCCCCGACCGGCGAGCCCGCATTGCCGTTGTCTAAATAGGCCAGCAGCGACATGCCCACCATCACCGGCACATCGGGCCAGGCAAACATGTGGGGCATCGCCCGCCGCAGAAAGGGATTTTTGGCCTGCCCTGCCAGGTCGCTCAGCGACAGCTGGCTCCATTTGCCCAGCACTCCCATAAAGGGCAGCACCTGTTTGCCCAACCGCGCCCAATCTGCTGCCGTCATCAGCGTCTTGGGCTTTTGCTGCAACATCGACAGGTCAAACTCTTTGAACTTGCGCACCCCTTTGCAAAAGGCATCGATCAGCTTGGCATCCTCCGGGGCCAGCTCTAGCAGGTGCGCCTCTAGCGCGTCGGGCTGGCTGTGCACCCGCAGCACCTCCCCCTGGGCACCGTGGATCTGCATGAACTCGGTCTGGTTGGTAAACTCGACCCCCTCAAAGGCCCCTAGCTCTTGCCACAGCTCGTAAAAGGGTTGCCCCTCTCCCGTGCCAAAGATGTAGTGAATGCCAGCGTCGAAGGTGTAACCCTGCCGCTGCCATGCGGTGCAAAGGCCCCCTGGCTGGTCGTGGGCCTCAAAGATCTGGCTGCGGTAGCCGTTCATTTGGGCGTAGCACCCGGCGGCTAGCCCGGAGATGCCAGCGCCAATGATGATGATGTCTGCGGTAGGGGCCATAGGGAGTGCGATCGCTCAAGTCATACTATTCCCACGTCTGGCTCAGCCCAACCTGTTGACGAGGGTCATGACCCCGCGCACCAGTTGCTCCAGTTCTAGGGGTTTTGTCACTTGCATTTGAAAGCCGCTGGTCAGGGCTCGCTGGTGGTCTTCTTCCCTAGCATAGGCGGTCAAGGCGATCGCCGGAATTTGTCCACCCCGTTCGGGCGGTAGGGCTCGAATCTGCTGGATCAAGCTGTGGCCGTCGAGTTCTGGCATGCCAATATCGCTGACCAGCACATCGGGTTGAAACGACTCAAGGGCAACTAACGCCTCAGTGGCCGAGGATGCCGACCAGACTTCGGCTCCGTACAGGGTCAACACCGTGACTACCAGCTCACGGGCATCGGGTTCATCGTCCACAGCCAGAACTCGAATGCCGGTTAAATCGAGCGTTTGCGACCCCTGTTGCTCAGGCTGCGGTACTTCCGGTTGACCATCGAGCAGCGGGAGTTGAAGGGTAAACGTTGCTCCCAGCCCTTCTCCAGGGCTATCGGCCGCGATGCTACCGCCATGGGCCTCTACCAGAGAACGCGCGATCGCCAGCCCCAGACCCAACCCACCAAAATTGCGGGTGGTTGACGCATCTTCCTGGCGGAATGACTCAAACAGATGGGGCAGAAAATTGGGGTTAATGCCTTTGCCAGTATCCCTGACGGTAATGTGGGCCTCGCTGCCGACCCGTTCCAGGAGAACATCGACTCGTCCGTTCTGGGGGGTAAATTTGATCGCGTTAGACAACAGGTTCCAAACCACTTGCTGGAGGCGTACCGAGTCACCTGAGACCTGGCCGACGTAGGGTAGAACCGGATGCAGCTGGATGGATTTAGCCGTGGCGGCCGCCCTCACGGTGTCGATCGCGGATTCAATCACAAAAGTCAGATCGACGGTCGCCATCTCCATCACCAGTTTGCCGCGCAGAATTTTGGCTACGTCTAACAGATCATCAATCAGCTGGGTTTGCAGTTTGGCGTTGCGCTCGATGGTGGCTAAGGCTTCTGCCGTTTTAGCCGCGTCAAAGGTACGGCTTTGCAGGAGCCTGGCCCAGCCCAGAATGGGGTTGAGGGGCGACCTGAGTTCATGGGAGAGCACCGCCAGAAACTCATCCTTGATGCGGTTGGCTCGTTCGGCGGCCTCCCGCGCGGCCTGTTCCTGCTGCAACAGGCGATAGCGGTCTAGCTCCAGCTGTTTTTGCACGTCAATATCCGTTGCGGTCCCAAACCATTTGACAATTCGGCCCTGCTCATCCCGCTGCGGAATTGCCTGGTGCAGAAACCAGCGGTAGGTGCCGTCCCCTCGTCGCATTCGCCCTTCGGCCTGATAGTGCTTACCCTGCTGAACGGCTGCTGTCCAACGCTGCGTCAGGGTAGGCACGTCCTCTGGATGTACGACCGCTTCCCATCCCGCCGTACAAGCGGTTTCTAACGTCAGACCGGTGAATTCTGTCCAGCGCTGATTGACATCGAGCAATTGTCCTTCGCCATCGGCTGTCCAGACTAGCTGAGGAATGGATTCGGTCAGGCATCGATAGCGCTCTTCACTTTGGCGGAGGGCAGTTTCAGCCTGTTTGCGATCGCTCAAATCCAGCACAAAGACGACCGTTTCTTCGCGAGCCTCGCCAACCAGGCTATAGCCAATCAGCACCGGAACCCGGCTGCCATCTTTGCGAATGTACTCCTTTTCGTAGGGTGTACAGGCACCCTGAAGGCGAGCTTCGGCAATGCCCTGCTCATCCAGGGGGAAATATTCGGGCGGGGTAATATCAATCCAGCGGAGACGGCCCATCTGCACGTCTGCCTGGGTATAGCCGACAATTCTCAACAGCTCATCGTTGGCGGCATTGATATTGCCGTAGATGTCGCCGTATAAAATTCCGACGACGTTGGCGTCAACAAAGCCTCGCAAGCGCGCCTCATTGGCCTCAAGTGCCGCATTCGCCTGCCGAACATCGGTAATGTCGGTATTGGTACCAAACCAGCGCAACACTCGCCCCTGGTGATCACGAATGGGAATGGCCCGAGAGAGAAACCAGCGATACTCTCCGTCTCTCCCCCGCAAAGGAAACGTGTCTTCCCAGATTTCGCCTGTGGCAAAGCAGCGGCTAATTTTTTCGACCACGCGCTCTACGTGGTCAGGATGGTGCACCTGCTGCCAACCCCAGCCCTGCATGTCTTCTTGAGTAGTGCCCGTATAGTCAAACCAGCGCTGGTTGTACCAAAAAATCCAGCCGGTTTCGTTGGCCATCCAGGCGAGTTGAGAAATATTGTCTGCCAGGGTGCGAAAGCGCGACACGTTTTCTTGCAGAGCCCGTTCAGACTGGCGCAGGGCTTCTTCGGCCTGCTTGCGATCGCTAATGTCAATCACCGCCCCGATAAAGCCCTTAAATTCGCCGTCGTCCCCAAAATAGGGATTAGCGGCGTCGATGGCCCAGTGGTATGCACCACTGTGGTGACGCAGCCGATATTCCAACCGAAACGATTCCTGGCGCTCGTTAGCCCTTAAAAAAGTCGCTCTGGCCGATGCGCTGTCGTCAGGATGAACTGCATCCAGCCAGCCAAACCCCAGGGCGGTCGCTTCTGTTTGCCCGGTAAAGTCGTACCAGCGCCGGTTGAGGTCTGTGCAATACCCGCTCGGGTCAGTGACCCAAAGCTTGACGGGGGCGTTATCGGCTATGCTTCGCAGCCTGGTTTCGCTGGCTGTCAGGGCTGCTTCTACCCGTTTCCGGTGAGAAATATCCATATCTACGCCAGTCATCATCATGGGGTGTCCGGCCTCGTCGTAGAAAACCCGCCCCAGCCCCAGCGCCCAGCGCACGGTGCCATCGGGTTTGATAAAGCGAAATTCGATGTTGTACTCTTCGCGCTCGTAGAGGGCGCGCTGAAGGGCCTGCTCAATCCGCGGCAAATCGTCGGGATGCATCATGGCCCGAACGGTTTCGTAGCGCCCATCAAAACTACCGGCAGCCATGCCAAACAGGTGCTCCAGATTGGTTGACCAGTTGACCTCCCCGGTTTGAATGTTCCAGTCCCAACTGCCCATGCTGGCGGCTCTCATAGCCAGCTCAAGCCGCTCCTGGCTCTGCTGCAGGGCGAGGGCAGATTGCTTCTGCTGATCAATATCGGTAATGGTGCCAATCCAGCCGGTGACGTGGGCCTGGCGATCGCGGCTAGGGGTGGCCCGACAGATGAACCAGCGATAGTCCCCCTCGCGGTGCCGAAGGCGGTACTCTATCTCAAACGATTGACCCTGGGTGACCGCGTGGCTCCACTGGGCGAGGACGCGATCGCGCTCCTCTGGATGAACTGTGCTCACCCCCGCTGTCCCTAAAGACTCTGCTTCACTCAAGCCCGTGTACTCGTACCAGGCCCGATTCCAGTAGGTCACCGCCCCGGTTGCATCAGCCGTCCAAACCATCTGGGGCATGGCTTCGGTCAGGTCGCGGTTGTATTTTTGGCTGGCCCGCAAATCGGCAACGGTCTGGCTCAGCTCTAGCTCCAGCTGTTTGCGGGCCGTCACGTCCCGCCAGGAGGCCACAAACCCGTCGTTTAGCTTGGTGGCTCGAATATCAAAGGCTCGAACCAGGCGGCGATCGCTATAGGTATCGTCATAAACCAGCGACTCTTTGATGAGTGGCTCTCCCCTTTCGACCACCCGGCAATACTCATCGAACAATCCAGAATCTCGATGGGCGGGCAAAACTTCGCACAACCCTCGACCAATCTGCACAGCTTTGGGCATCTGGTTATTTACACAGGCGGCCTCATTGAGGTAGTCGATGCAAAAATCCACAATCTGCCCCGTGTCGTCCCGCATCGCCGAAAAAATGCCGAAGCAGTCCAGCATGTTTTCCACTGAGGTGCGAAAGGTTTCCTGGCTGCGCTGTAGCTCCCGCTTCAGCTCTGCATTTTCGATCGCCGTGCGCATGGCCAAGCGCAAATCATCCGGTGTCGCCCGGCCTTTGACCAGATAGTCAACGGCCCCACTCTTAAACGCCTGCACCGCAACTTCCGTATCGCCGCTATCGATGACAATTACAGGGGCACTCGTCTGCTCTTTTAAGTGACGTAAAAGCTGCAGGCTGCGGTTGTGTGGGGAGCCCAGCTCTAAAAGAATGCCATCTAGCTGCAGAGGAGCCTGAGATAAGGTCGGTAAGAGAGTGCCGCTGTGCCCCGACAGGATGGTGTAGGCCATACCCCTGTCCTGCTGAAGTTGCTGCTGATAGGTGGTATCCCCCTCTTCTGAGCCAGCAATCACTAGGACAGTTCGCTGAATTGTCATACTCTGGCCCTTAATCCTTAACTGATAGCTACGGAACATCCTCGTAACTTATCAATATGATGGATTAGGGGTGTAAATACAAGGTTTATATTAGTAAATGCCAAAAATTTTGTGTGGCCTGCAAAAGCAGTCTCAATCTGCAACATTCTGGCTGTCTGTGCAGTAAAAATATTTGAATGCCGACAAGGCCACGACCCTGATTTTAGGCTCTAGAAGCTTTATTCACTGACGGCTTGGCATTAGGCACTAGAACCCAATCGGCTTGGCCGCCCCAGTCATGCTCCAAATCAGGGAGTAGTAAGCTAGAAAATTTGATCCACTCCATAGGGCACTTTGGGTTAACGTGGCTCGGCCATAAATTGCTTAAAGTTGGTTAACCCTGTATCTGGTCAAAATTTGCTAAATAAGACCTTAATTATTCAGCAATTTCTTAGGATAATGCTCAGTTCCTATGAAATCAAACAGAATGTTCGTTGGACAAACCCGAGGCTTTTGGAGTGTTTTAAGGTAGATCCAGTAATAGATCCGGAAATAGGGGGGGTATCTATTCAGCGTGTAGGTAACACTCGGCTTGAGTCACTCTGCGCTCCCTTGCCGATCGCACCCCACCCCCTGGGCACTCTAAAAGCCAGAATCAGGGGAAACACAAGATGCTGGCAAGGGTCTGGAGCGCGGCGCTGGTGGGCATTGATGCCCTTAAAGTGGGGGTCGAGGTCGATATTTCTGGCGGCCTGCCCGGTGTGGTCGTCGTCGGCCTACCCGATACCGCCGTGCAAGAGTCCCGCGAGCGGGTCAAAGCGGCGCTGAAGAATGCCGGGTTTCCCTTCCCCATGCGCAAGGTGGTAATCAACCTCACCCCCGCCGACCTGCGCAAAGAAGGCCCTATTTTTGATTTACCGATCAGCGTCGGCATTCTCGCCGCCGCCGAGCAGGTGAATACCGACGCCCTCAACGACCTGATGTTTTTAGGCGAAGTCTCGTTAGACGGCAGTTTGCGAGCGGTGGCCGGGGTACTGCCGATCGCAGCCGCAGCGCAAAAACTCGGCATTCGCGGCCTGGTGGTGCCCGCCGACAACGGGCGCGAGGCCGCCGTAGTGCCAGGGCTGACGGTTTACAGCTTCAACCACCTGTCTGAGGTGGCCGATTTCCTCAACAATCCATCAAGCCACAACCCTGTGGCGGTCGATACTACCCTGGCGATGAATGCGGCCCCCAACGCGCTGGATCTGCGGGATGTTAAAGGTCAGGCCCAGGCCCGCCGGGCGCTGGAGATCGCTGCTGCGGGCGGCCACAATTTGATTTTCGTAGGACCGCCAGGCAGTGGTAAAACCATGCTGGCCCGCCGGTTGCCCTCCATTCTGCCGCCGCTACAGTTTGAAGAAGCCCTAGATGTGACCCAGATTCACTCCGTCGCCGGGCTGCTGAAGGAGAAAGGCACCCTGGTCAACACCCGCCCCTTTCGCAGTCCCCACCACTCGGCGTCGGGACCATCCCTGGTGGGCGGCGGCAGCTACCCCAAGCCAGGAGAAATCTCCCTCGCCCACCGTGGGATCCTTTTTCTCGATGAATTGACGGAATTCAAGCGCGACGTGCTGGAGTACTTACGCCAGCCCTTGGAAGATGGCTATGTCACGATCACCCGCACTCGACAGTCCGTCGTTTTCCCCGCTCAGTTCACCCTGATTGCCAGCACTAACCCCTGCCCCTGTGGCTTCTACGGCGACTCGGTGCAGCCCTGCACCTGTAGCCCCCGCAGCCGCGAAAACTACTGGTCGCGCCTCTCAGGCCCCCTGATGGATCGGATCGATTTGCAGGTGGTGGTCAGCCGCATCAAGCCCGAAGAGATGACCCAGCACCAGCCAGGGGAAGCATCGGAGCCCGTGCGCGATCGCGTCCAAGCTGCTCGCCAACGCGCCCACGATCGCTTCAAAACCGAACCCGCTCTGCAATGCAACGCCGACATGCAGAGCCGCCATCTCAAACACTGGTGCCCGCTAGATGACACCAGCAAAACCCTGCTGGAAGGGGCCGTGCGCAAGCTGGGTCTGTCGGCCCGCGCCATGGATCGCATTCTCAAAGTCGGTCGCACCATCGCCGACCTGGATGGCGCTGAGCACCTGCAAACCCACCATATCGCCGAAGCCATACAGTACCGCACCATCGATCGCATGCAATGAAGCTACCCAATGGCGATCGTGCCCAGCTCGGCGACAAACTAGAGCGCTACTGCCTTAACCCCGACCATCGCAAGGATAAAGATAAAGCTGCTCTAGTTCGCGATCGTTTAGGAATCACGTTAAATAACAGAGGTGTGCTTGAATCTGCCCTCCTAGCCGCCGCGCTCGGAAACAACGCCGTAGTCAGAAGTCGAGATCAGTATGGCTATCATTACAATATCCGCTTCTTGATGCAGACTGACGTTAGGCGAAGCCTGGGTTTTAGCCTGTTGGATTATCCGCCACGGGGAAGATTTTCCTCGGCTGACCAATGCCTACCCTGTTAGATCTCAGGAGGTTCAAGATGACTATTCGTGAATACGACGTTGTCGCCCTGACGGAAGATCTGCCCGCTACTCATCCAGAGACCAAAGCGCCGATCTTGTTGCGTCGCGGTCAAGTGGGCACCGTCTTGATGGAATTTGACAGCGCAGCCTGTTTAATTGATTTTTCTGACGGTGAAGGCCAAACCTATGCCATGGAAACAGTGCCTATCGAGAAGCTGATGACTCTGTTTTATGAGCCAGTCTTGGTCGCGGCATAGCCTGAACTTTGAGATCTGTCATGCCGTCAAATATTCCTTCGCGACAGACTCTTCAATCACCTCCAGCACAAAAGGCCATAGTTCTGGGGCTCCCTTCTCTATTGGGGCCATGCGCTGCATCACCTGGGCGCGGCTAATGCTGTGCTGCTTCCAGGTGCCGCCACCGGTTTGCCAGTTGTGCAGCAGGGGTTGAATGCGATCGAGCGAGGCGGCGAAGCGGGCGGTGGGGGTGATTTGAGCCTCAAACTCGTCCCACAGCTGGCGCAGGTTCTGGGCGATCGCCCGTGGCAGCAGGCCAAAGATGCGATCGGCGGCCTGCTGTTCTCGCTCAGCCTTGTCGTCATGCCCCGCCGCGTCATAGCAAAAGGTATCGCCCGCGTCGATTTCCACCAGATCGTGAATCAGCACCTGGTGAATCGCTCGCTGAATATCCACCTCGGCGGGGGCGTATTCTGCTAGCACCAGGGCCATCATCGCCAGGTGCCAGGAATGCTCGGCGCTGTTCTCGCGGCGGCTGGCATCCATCAGTACGGTCTGGCGCAAAACCTGCTTGAGGCGATCGATTTCGACTACGAAGGCAATTTGTTGCTGGAGTCGTTGGTTGGTCATGGGGGCAAGTGTTATAGTGTATGTGACTCGGACCCATGCGGTCGCAACGCCCAAATCATGTCAGGACCGGAAGGTAGCAGCATTACGGGATGCTTGTGACAGGCGTGGACTCCGGGTCTTTTAATTGGGCGCTTGAATGTTCTTTCGCTACATTGTTCAAGCCGCCAGCGTAACGTAAGATTTCTGACTATCCTCAATTTTGCTGGTTTTGCTTAGTCTGGGGCTAGGGGGTGGGGTTTTCCGACTGAGACGGCGTGCCATTGCCCCTGGTCATTGGGCCAGCATCTTTTTTAAGCTGGCAGGGTACACAGAGCAACGGGGAGGCTGCTAACCATGGCCGGTTTTGGAGATTTGGTTAAGAAGGCGTTTTATCTAGGGGTCGGGGTCGCTTCCTACGCGGGCGAGAAAGCGGGCGACACCCTCAAAGATTTGCGCGAACAGACCCAGGGCATTGTCAATGAACTGGTGGCGCGGGGCGAAATTACCGCTGAAGACGCTCAGAAATTGGTCAATGAAATGGTCAACCGTGCTCAGGATGCGGCAGCTACCACGCCTGAGAACCTGGCCCAGCCCCGACCCATCGAGATTTTGGATGACGAGGCTCCGCTCGCTACCGTAGTAAACCCCACCGATGCTCAAACGGCAATTCTGCGCGAGCAGGTGGCTGCCCTGCGCCAAGAACTAGAAACCCTCAAGCAAAAGTCGAGTAACTAGCCCATGGATGACTGGTCTAAGCAATTGTTTGATGCCTTTGGCAATGCCGTGCAGGATTTTACCCAGCAGTTCTCTGAAGACACCGAGCGCTGGCTAGACAACCTGACCGAGCAGTTAGCCAGTGCTTCCGATGCCCTGGTGCAGACAACCGATCAGTGGGCTGAGCAGGTGCAGGAAGCCATCGACCCTGAGATCGATCGCATTGTTGTCGAGCTCAACCATGTGGTTGAGCCGTTTCGAGTCACGCTCAATGCTGAAATTAACTACGTGGCCGACGAGCTCAATGAAATTTTGGGGCCGCTGGTGACGGGGCTGTCGGACGTTGACCAGTGGTTTGAAGAGGTTTCAGGCCCCTTTAACAGCACCGTGGAGCCGCTGCTGCAAAACTATCCGGCCTGTGTGGGCTGTCGTAATTTCTGCGGTCAATCCTACGGTGGCAACACGCTGGTGTGCGCCATGCACCCCTTTGGCCCCGAAGAAGAACGCCAATGCCCCGACTGGGAATCGGTGTGGCCGCAAACCAAGGATCAGTAGACAGCAGGCGGGGTTTGACACAGGCCAAACCCCGCCTATTTATTTAGAAGCGGAAAGAAGTGGCCGACGGGGCCTTGGCCCTGACCGATCGCCAGGGCGTGCTTAAGGGCATTGGTAACATAGTCTTTGGCGGCTCTGACGGCGATCAGCGGTTCTTTGCCCAGGGCCAGGTTGGCGGCGATCGCCGCCGACAGCGTGCAGCCGGTGCCGTGGGTGTTTCGGGTTTCCACAATCTCGGCTTCTAACACCACTACCTCGCGCCCGTCAAACCAGACATCGGTACTGCGCAGAGCATCTGCCATGCCGCCCCCCTTCACCAAGACGGCCTGGGGACCGAGGTGGTAAATTTTGCGGGCTGCCGCTTCCATATCGCTGAGGGTAGCGATCTCTAAACCACTGAGCAGTTGAGCCTCGTAGCGGTTGGGGGTGAGAATGTGGGCCTGGGGAATCAGGCGGCGGGTGAGGGTGGCGATCGCATCGTCATCAATCAGCTGTGCCCCGGTACGCGACACCATTACCGGATCCACAACTATTGGGGTAGCGGGGGGCAACAACCCTAGCGCATCGGCCACCGCCTGAATAATGCCCTGGTTGAGCAGCATACCGGTTTTGACCCCCTGCACCCCAATGTCGCTGGTCACCGCTGCGATTTGGGCCGTGACGGCTTCGGGGGGCAGCGCATCAACCCGGGTGACGCCCAGGGTATTTTGGGCGGTCACACAGGTCAGGGCACAGGTACCGTGGACGAGGTGAAAGGCAAAGGTGCGCAGGTCGGCCTGAATGCCCGCCCCGCCGCCGCTGTCAGAACCAGCGATGGTCAGGGCCGCAGGCCAGGGGGGCGGTATCGTCATAGCTAGCGGTTGCCGTTAGGTCGCCGCCGCTGCAGAAACTCAGGGATATCTAGCCCGGCCCCTAAGCCCCCTGCACCACCGCTGGCGGGAGGGGTAATGGGGGGTGTAGCCAGGGTGCGCTTAAAGGGGGTGACGCGGGCGATCTCCAGCTCTGGCTGAGCTCCGGCGCGGGTGTTGAAGCCGGTGGCAATAACGGTGATACACACTTCGCCCTGCATGCGCTCGTCGATCACTGCGCCAAAGATGATATTGGCGTTGGGGTCTACCCCTTCGTAGATGATCTCGGCGGCGGCGTTGACCTCGTGGAGGGTGAGATCTGACCCGCCGGTAATGTTAAATACCGCCCCAGACGCGCCATCGATGGAGGATTCGAGCAATGGGGAGGAGATGGCGGCGATCGCCGCTTCCCGTGCCCGCGACTTGCCCGAGCCCATGCCAATGCCCATCAGGGCTGTGCCCGCGTCGGCCATGATCGCTCGCACGTCAGCAAAGTCAACGTTGACCAGACCGGGGATCGTAATAATGTCAGAGATGCCCTGCACCCCCTGACGCAGAATGTCATCGGCGGTGCGAAAGGCCTCCTGCACCGGGGTCTGCTCTGAGATCACCGACAGCAGCTTGTCGTTGGGGATGATGATTAGGGTATCGACCCGGCCCTGGAGAGCGGCAATGCCCTCATCGGCCTGGTTCATCCGGCGGCGTCCCTCAAAGGTAAAGGGGCGAGTGACTACGCCAACGGTTAGTGCGCCAGCTTCCTTAGCCACCTCGGCGACAATTGGGGCAGCGCCAGTGCCCGTACCGCCGCCCATGCCGGCGGTGATAAAGACCAAATCAGATTCTTCTAAGGCCGCTGCAATTTCTTCGCGCGATTCTTCGGCGGCCTTTTGGCCGATGGCGGGGTTCCCCCCCGCGCCCAGCCCGCGGGTTAGCTTTTGACCGATGTGTAGGCTGTTGGTTTGGGTGGTGTTGTCGAGGGCCTGGGCATCGGTATTGATAGACCAGAACTCAATCCCCGACAGGCCGCTACTAATCATGCGGTTGACGGCATTACAGCCGCCGCCGCCGACCCCAATGACCTTAATGCGGGCGACGCTGCTGGGCAAAGCCGTGTTGTTGGTGTACGTTTCTCCGGGCATAGCTCTGGCATTGTGGGGTTGACTGGAGTTAAGCTCGCCGTGGCTAAACGGGTTAGACGGGCCAGCGAAGGCGGTCACAGCATCAGCTACCGGAACCAGGTCAGAGGCTGAAGCCTCAGCCTGATGGGACGAGTAAGACTCGTAGTCAGCGTCGCTGTGGCCAGCACCATTGCCGTGGGGATCGTCGGGGGTCATAGAGGTTGAGGCCGTAGACAATATAGTAATTACCCGTACTAGATAACCGAAGATAACACCTAAGCCCTAAAAATCTAAACCCCGGCTGATGCTAGACAACTATAGAGTACTTCACTGGAAAAAACCAAACTGCCTTGGCAAGTCTTAAACTACTTGATTTAATCACTGAACTAGGAAAAACGAACCGCTTGGCGTCAATAGCGTCATCCTTTATATATATCTATTCAGACGCGGTAGCGCTCTAGGAACCCAGGATGCCTTTAGCGGTTTATGGGCTGGTGGGTGAGCCGGTCTGCGCTGAACCCGCCGTCGGATCGGCGCTGTCAACTACGGCGATCGAGGGCGCGTCAGGATTGCTGAGGTCGATGCGGGCCACCTCAGACTCGGCTAGATGATCGGGCAGGTTGCGCATTTTGTCGAGGGTGGCTAGCTGCTGCTCTAGCTCAGGGCTGTAGGGACCGAGATAGACCGTGCCCAGGGCGGTCTCAAACACCAGGTTGTTGGGGTCGTGCCAGTCGATCTCGGTGATGGCCACCGGGCTGCCCACGATGGTTTCGTAGATCTGGGGCCAGTAGCGCTGGTAGTGGGGCTGAATGCCTCGCAGCTGTAGGGTGGGCAGCTGGGGCGAGGCGGTGCCCAGGCCAAAGCTGGCCAGGGGCATCCAAGCGCCATGGGCGTCGAGAAACCCGGCCTGGAGATACTGAGCATCGGTGCTGTTGGCCTTGCCTACGGGGAGCACCACCGCTACTGGTACCCGCTCCTGCACGTGCACGTTGAGGCGCGGTGGCAAGAGCTGCCGCGTGACTTCGACAGCGGTGATGGGGGCGCGATCGCGCAGCTGTCGGGCCAGCACCTCGGGCTCCACCTTCATCAGCGGCTGGGGATAGCTCAGCGGCACCAGGCTCTGCACCATCTCGTCGCTGAGCAGTTCGTTGCCGGTCACATTAATTTGGTTGGGGCTGTGGAGCAGCCACACGGGGCGGGTGGCTCCCCAGAAAATGGCCGCCGTCAGCCCAGAGAGCGCCCAAAACCGCCAGAGCGCCTGGCTAATTGAAACCCGCCGCCGCCGCCGGAGGCTTTTGCGCCGGGTCTTGAGTTCGTCGCGAGACAGGGAAGAAACACGGGTCATGGCATCGGGGGTGAGGGCGCAGTCGCCCGGCGATCGGAGCTGCCGCAAAAACACAGTTCAGGGGCTAGAAAGGGCTAAAATCCCCGACAACGCCGGGCTGCCGTTAAGCTGATGCCGATTTTAGCGCCTGAAGAGATTGATGCAACGCTTTTTCCCAGCGGCGAGCCAGATCGCTGTCGGTAAAGGGGATGCGATAGGTTTCGCCACTGGTGGTGGCTAGGGCCAGCTCCACCGATTTGCCCGTAGGGCTAGCCTGGTCAGCGGGTACGACCTCCCCATTGACTTCGAGCCGCAGGGTGGTTACCTGCTGGAGCGACAGGGTGGTGAGGTCGATGGGCCCCTGGCGGGTGGGGCGACCCCAGGTGAGGTCGTCGCCCCGCTGCCCCAGCATCGAGCGGATGTCGTACTTGCTGCGATCGAACCCGGTGGCCCAGGCTTCGTAGGCCTGCACCTTTTGAAATTCGTGCCAGCCCGCCCAGGCCAGCCCAATAAATACCGCCAGCAGGGGCAGCCACAGCAGTCCTCGTTCCATAGGGCGATCTCTACTTTTTTGGGATTGGTTCGTGATTGAATTTACTGATTGACCAATGATGCCGAACGGATGGGGATCACCTCAGCGCGAGCTTGCGGGCGGGAAAAGCCCCGAGACGCGGCTCACAGGGTTGTGGGGTGTCAACCTCAGCATCCGCAGATCGCTGAAAGTCTCAATGGCCTTATGCTTGGATCCTAATGCTTAACTCTCAGTGCTCAAAGAGCCTAAAATTCCAGGTTCTCAGCGGGGATTAGCCCCTAGGTAAATTGTAAAGTCTTGCAACGGCTCCCAACAGAATTTCCTGGCTGCATGAAACAGTAAGCCTAGGCAAGTGACTTGCCCACCCAATTCATTTTATGGAGGCTGGTACATTGGCATTTTTACCGATTTTAGCCGCAGTTCCGAACACGCTCGCCTGGAGCCCAAAGGTGGCGATCGTGATGATTCTCTGCAACATTCTGGCGATCGCCATTGGCAAGTTCACCATCAAGTACCCCAGCTCGCCGCCAGCGATGCCTTCCCCCGAGCTGTTTGGCGGGTTTGGGCTGCCTGCGGTACTGGGCACCGCTAGCTTTGGCCATATCCTTGGTGCCGGAGCCATTTTGGGCCTGGCCAACCTCGGCGTGCTGTAGCCTTTCCCTAGCTCGTTGTTGCTCAAAGTTAGCCTGAGATCAGGGGTAGTGAGGATGTCGGTAGTGCGCTACCGGCATCTTTTGCCTTGGGGGCTGTTGGCGATTACAGGTCGTCGCACAGGTGGCGATCGCATCTTTGCACCTTCCGGGTGCCCATTGGGCGGTTGACCTCCCGGGCGATGAGTCTGTCCCGGCGGTTTCCTAATGCTTACCAGCGGCCGGTTTAAGCCCCCGGTTGTGCAGCCAATGCTTCTAGGGATCTCTTGGCATTGGCCCTAATGTGACGTGCCGTTCTGAACCATGGGGGATGATGTCACGCTGGGCATCGGTGCCGGGGTAGCGGATGGACTTGAGATACCAAAAGGCCACCGCCAGGGGCAGCACATAGCGGTCCCAGGGGATTGCTTTCATCATGATCAAGGCGTTGAAGGCAATGATCCAGAACAGCAGATCTGGCTTGGCAAAGCGCAGGCAGGTGAGCAGAGCCAGGCTGTAGTACATCGCCATCACTAAACCGTAAAACGGCAGCAGAGCGGCGACCTTGCCCATATTGCCGTAGGGGGTGTCTAGGGGCGGAAACACCAGGCAGACCACGAGCAGGCCCGCCGCAATGAGCAGCCATTTCTGCCAGTTGTCGCCCAGGGCTTGCCGGGGGGCGGCGGGGCGAAACAGCAAAAATTCTGGAATCACAATGTAGGCTCCGACGAAGGCGAGAAAGTTAATTGCCCCGCCGGGGGTGAGGGCCAGGGTGCTCTTTTGCACATCGGGCGATTTGTCGGCGATCGCATTGGCGGGAGCCAGGCCGTCAAACAGGGCCACCCAGCCCAAAAACGACAGGGTGGCGATCGCCGGAGCCAGCCAGCGCTGGTGCTGACCGGGGCTAACGGGCTGCCCCAGCCGGTACTGGTTGGCGGTGGCCAAAAACTCGTAGGTGGCGATCGCCGCCGGAAAGGCCAGCATGTACTGCCGCGAGGCGATCGCCAGCACGAAGGCCAGGCAGCTCACCCAGTGGCGATCGCGCACGTAGGCGACCAACCCCAGCAGCACCCAGGTACAGGCGATCATTTCGGTGTAGAGCCGCCCGCTGAGAAAGAGAAAGTAGGGGCACAAAAACAGCCCCAGCAGACACAGCAGCGCCCGCCCGCCCCGGTCTTTGCTTGGCCAGCCGATGGTGGCCACAATCCCCAGCGACAAAATCAAATTTAGCAGTCGGCCCGCCGCCATGCCCTGGCCAAACAGGTACTCCAGCAGGCCAAACACCATGAAGGGCAGAGGGGTGTTGAGGCTGTAGTACTCCCGCAGATCCGACAGGGACGGCAGCAGGCTGTCGCTAAAGGTGAGGCTCGACTGCCAAAAGGCGGCTTCATCCCAAATGGCGGGACCCTGCAAAAAATCGAGCCAGGCCGCGATCGCCACATAGATGGCTGTAATGGCGACCAGAAAGAAGGCTTTTTGCTGGGAATGGCTAAAGGATTGCAGTTTCATGGTGGAATCCCTAGGTATGCGGGCTAGTGGTGTAGTCGGGTTAGCAGGGGGTAGCGGGGGCTGAGGTCGAGGGCAGTTTTTGCTGGTTGCGCTCCCAAAAAAAGCCCACCATGTTGGCCACCTGCGACACAAACAGCAGCCCCGACAGGAGCATGCCCTGAAGCTGGGGCTGCCGCACCAGGGGGTAGGTCAGCAGCCGCCAGTAAAACCCCAGCGGCTCGACCTGGACTTGCGCGGCGGCCCGGCGAGCCCGCACCTGGTGAAAGCAGTAGGCACCGCGCCCATAGTTAAAGTGCTGCCGCCAAAACCGTCGCAGCGACAGGTGGTGGCTGTGGTCAACCCGCGCCTCGGGGGCGTAGGCCATGGGCAACCCCTGCTGAAGCCAGCGATCGCAAAACTCCCGGTCTTCCCCCGCCGCCAGCGGGAAGGAGGTGTCAAACCCCCCCAGCTGCCGAAACTGCTCGGCGGCCATAGCAAAGTTATTGGAGGCAAAAAAGCTGGGCTGATGGCGGCTGTTGTAGTAGTCGTAGAGGTAGTCGATCAGCAGCTGGCTGGCGGTCGAGAAGACATTGTGGGGCAGGGCGTTGAGGGTGTGGCCGCCCACCAGGGCCAGGGGCTGCTGATCGAGCTTGGCCGCTAGGGCGCTGAGCCAGTTGGCGTGGGGCTGGCAGTCGTCGTCGGTAAACACTAGATACTGGCCCTGGGCGCGGTCGGCTCCGGCATTGCGGGCCTGGGCGGGGCCGCTGTTGACCTGCCGCAGCAGCGTCAGGTTGAGAACCGACTCAAAGGGCTCGACCGTGGGGGCCATGGGCTGGGCGCTGCCGTCGTCTACCACGATCACCTCGAAGCCGTTGCGGGGATAGTTGAGCCGCGTCAGGCTGCGCAAACAACTGGCCAGCCGTTCGGGCCGATTGTAGGTGGGAATCACAATGGAGAACTCTAGGGCTGGGTAGCTCATGGGTTTAGTCTTTAGTCGATAGAGGGAACAGGGTTGAGCGATCGGAAGCTGTGGCTAGCGGCCCGCTAGGGTCGATAGAGGGAACAGGGTTGAGCGATCGGAAGCTGTGGCTAGCGGCCCGCTAGGGTCGTTGAGGGCTGGTCGGGGGCGATCGCCGTCAGCAGGTCGCTCCCCGCAGCGGGCGCATGTTTGTGCAGTAGGTGCTGCCCCAGGCGACGGGCTAGGGCCAGAATGGTAAAGGTGGGCGAGTACGACGGCCCCGTGGGGAACACCGCCGAACTGGCCACGTAGAGGTTGTCGGTGCCAAAGACGCGGCAGTCGGTATCGACCACCCCGCCGCTGGGGTGGCTAGCCATGCGGGTAGTGCCCATCTGGTGGGCGGCATCGGTCATGGTGTCGAGGCTGGGTGGGTTGTCGCCAAAGTCAAAACGCCCCAGGCCCACCTTGGCAAACCGCTGAATCAACAGCTGGAGGGTTTTGTCGATGGAGCGATGGTCTTGGTCGGTAAAGCGCCAGTCAACTTCGAGCTTGCGCTGGCCCAGAGGATCTAACTCGGTACCCAGCTTGATGCGGCTGTCGGTTTGGGGCACCTGCTCGGTGACGTATTTGACCCGGTAGGTGGCGATCGCCCCATTGCCATCGCGACACAGAGGCCGCCGCCGCACAATTCGCCCCAGCCGCTCCAGCGGCTTTTCGTAGATGGGCTTGAGGTACAGCACATGCTCTAGCAGCTGGTGCTCGCGCTGGGTGGTGTCGTCGAGGGCAAAGCAGATACAAAACCGAGGCTTGGGGGCGTATCGCAGCTCGTTAGCGTACTGCCGGGCCAGGGGGCCGGGGCGCAGCACGCCCGTGTGGTGCTTGGGGTGGTCGGTGTAAAACCGCCCCACCAGGTCGTGCTCATTGCCCAGGCCCCCTGGCCGCTGGCGATCGCTGGCCAGCAGAATGCGAGTCGCCTCCAGGGCACCCGTAGCCAACACCACGGCGTCGGCCTCCACTGTCAGCTCGCGCCCTTCCAGAGATTTGCAGGCCACGGTGGTCACTCGCTGGCCGGTGGGGTCGAGCCGCAGCTCGGTGACCGTGGCCCCCAGCACTACCCGTAGGTTTGGCGACTGGCGCATTTCGTCACCAAAGCGCTTAGCGGTGCGGGTGGGGGTTTCTTCCCAGTAAAAGCTGCTCATTTTCAGACCGCTGGTGGCCAGGGTCGATCGCAGCGCCACCACCTCCGCCCGCTGGGCCTCGGCCTCCAGGTCACCAAAGCCGTAGTCTGCCGCCGCCGAGCGATAGTGCTCCAGCAACTCATCAAAGGCGATCGGCCAGCCGCTGTTGGGCACCCACGATCGCGGCTCAAAGTCAGAGGGTTGCAGGTACTTCCACTTGCCAGTCCAGACGTTGCTGGTGCCGCCAAACTGCCGCACCCGGCTCACCCCCCGCAGCTCAGGCGGCAGGTAGCGATGATAGTAGGAGTCGGGATCCAGCTCGCGGTGGCGCTTGGCCAAAAACACCACGTCGTTGAGGGCCTGAATGGCCGGGTCAAAGCGATCGCGCCCGCTCTCCAGCAGCACCACATCGCGCCCGTGGCGGGCCAGGTGGGTGGCCACCTCGGCCCCGGCAATGCCAGACCCCACCACCACCACCTGCCCCCGCAGGGTGGTCTGTTCGCCCAGGTCAAGAATATCGGTAATCATAGAATGTCCTGTAGTAAATCCCTGGCGTCACTCGGCGCTGCCCTAGGCGGGCGGTAGTGCCTGGGTCGGCGTCGCCACCCGCCGCAGACTCTGCTTCAGCTGGGCGATCGCGCTGTAGACGGCGATCGCACCCACATGTCGAGGATGCAGCCGCAGCGCCCAGAGCCAGTGGGTCAGCGCCGCCCCGGTTTGGCCCATCTGGTAGGAGGTTTGGGCGTGCTTGTAGACAAACTCGGCAAACATTTTGGGGTGAGCCTCAAAGGCGGCCCGATGCTTGTCAATCAGCCGGTTAAAACTCTCCTGGCGCAGCTTGGGGTTACCCGACACCCGCGTGCCCGTGTGGGTCAGCAGATGATAGGTGACCGTGGGCAGGCCAATCAGCGTGCAGGCCGGGTTGAGCCGCAAAAAGAACTCCGAATGCACCCGCGATCGAAAGGTCTCATCCCAGCCGCCAATCGCCAGCACTACCTCGCGCTCCACTACCAGGGTCTGCTTGGTGTGGGGCGATCGCCTCGGCTCCGGATCTTCCAAAAAGAAGTGACCGCCCCTGGGACAGCGGGAAGGCGGTAGGCGGGTCAGCAACACCTTTCCGCGGGCATCCACCTTACTCAACCCTGACAACACTCCCAGGGGCGATCCCGGTGGAGCGGACTCCAGCGCCGCGATCGACACCGCCGCCATGTGGGGCAGCAGCACATCGTCGTCGTCGAGGTAAGTAACCCAGCGGCCCCGCGCCGCCTCGGTTCCTGCATTGCGTGCCCCCGCGCCGCCCCGCCCTGGATCGAGGCGAATGATCCGCACGCGGGGATCGTCGGGCAGCTGCACGGGTGGGTCAGAAGCATCATCCACCACCACCACCTCCAGGTCACAATAGGTTTGCTGCAAAGCACTGCGCACCGCCAGGGGCAGTAGATGAGGCCGATTGTGAGTCGGAATAATAACGCTGAGCTGAGGTTGAACCATGGTTTAACCCTCCTATCTAACCGTTCTAAAAAAAAGGCCTCAAACTAACCGCCAAACCCTAGGGCAGCGGTTGACTAACCGACACTGGCGCGACCACTGGCACCATTGACCAGCTGCGCGGCTGATAAAACTGACACTTGTTGACGTTTTGCTGCGATGTCACCGTAAAGCGAAACGACTCCACCAGATCAAAGGTGTAAACCGCGTCTTTGCGCAGGCGAATTTGGGCGGTGTAGACCCCCGGTGTCAGCCCCAGATAGGGCATCTGCAGCCGAATCTCTGCCAGCCCCGGCGACAGCTGGAAAAAGGCATCGTCGTTTTGCCCCCGCAGCGACAACACGTAGCCCGTGCTCTCGATGCCGCCCACCTTGGCAATGCGAAGGTCGAGGGCTACCCCGCTATAGCTGTCGTGGGCCTCACAGGTGGCGCACAGGCTGAGGGGTTCGCCCGTAGACAGGGTTTGAGTGAGCTGCCCGTCGCCGTCCCGAAAGAACAGGTCGCGGAAATCAATACCGTTGCTCTCCTCGGCGGCTTTGGGAGGAAAGACCATGCGGTTTTCGGAGCGCTCGATGCTGTTGAGAAACAGATCGCGCTCATAATGATCAACCACCGCATTGACCTCACCCTGGGTCACCAACGCCCCTCGGGTCAGGTAGATGGCCTGGTCGCAAATGTTGAGAATGGCCTGGGAGTTGTGGTTGACCAAAATAAAGGCCACCCCCCGCTGGCGCAGTTCGTAGAGGCGGCGGTAGCACTTGGCCTTAAAGCGGGCGTCGCCTACGGCCAGCACCTCATCGATCAGCAGGATGTTGGGCTCGGTGTAGATGGCGCAGGCAAACCCCAGCCGCGCCGCCATCCCCGAACTGTAGGTCTGCACCGGGGCGTCAATCGCCTCTTCAATTTCGGCAAACTCGACCACCTCCTGAAAGCACTGCTTGATCTGCTGGGTGGTGAGACCCAAGATCGACATGTTGGCGTAGATATTTTCGCGACCGGTCAAAATCGGGTTAAAGCCTGCCCCCAGGGCAATCAGCGGGGCCAGCCGCCCGCGCACCCGCACCCGCCCCGTGTCGGGTTTGATCAGGCCGCTGATGATGCGCAGCAGGGTACTTTTGCCCGCCCCGTTGCTGCCCACCAGCCCCACCGCCTGACCCCGATACAGCTGAAAGCTGATGTCTTTTAGCGCCCAAAACTCCTGGGGACGCAGGCGATCGCTGTGGGGCCTACCGCCGGTTAAGTCGGCAGCAATATCCTTCACGCCGTAGAAGAGCGATCGCTTCAGGTCGCGGCAAAACTTCTTCGACACCCCCTCCACCGAAATCACGGGCTGATTGTCGGATTCAGGAGTTGCCATAAACGATTCCATTAGTGATTCAGTATTGAGCCGTGTTGTCATGACGTTACCCTCTCAACCACGTACGGCATGGCAATGCGAAACCCGATCCAGGTCAGCAGCAGGCCCAGCAGCGTTAGCCCACTGACCACCCAAAAGCTCACCGCTTCCGTCAGCACTCCGGTAGTGGCTAGCTCGCGGGTAGTGACCAGCAGCGGTGTCACCGGGTTGAGAGAAACTAGCACTCCAAAGGCTCCTTCGGTAGGCACGGGGTAGATCACGGGCGTCAAAAACAGCCAGAAGCCCATGATCATGTTGAGGCTCTTCGACACATCCTGGTAGAGCACGCCAATCGGGGCCAGCAAAATGCCGACCAGCGTACCCAGCAGCACCAGGTGAATCAGCGCCACTGGGGCCAAGATCACCGTCCAGCTCACCGGCACCCGAAAGAACAAAAACAGCCCAATAATCAAAATCAGCTTGATGCCAAAGTTAAAGCCCACCTCCCCCAGCTTGGCCAGAATGATCGCCTCCCGCGGAAAGTTGACCCGCGCCAGCATGGGCTTAGCGATAATCACCGCCTGCACTGGCCCGGTAGCAGCATCCACAAAGGTCTGCCACAGGGCGGTATTAAACATGACAAAGGCCGGATAGGGGATATCGGTTTCGCCCACGGTAAAGACGTTGGCGTCTTTCGCCAGGGTAAAGCCCACGGCCATCGCGATCGGTGGAATAAACGCCCAGGCCACGCCCAAAAAGGCCTGCCGATACTGGGCGCTAATGTCGCGCACCATCAGCCGCCAGGCCAGTTCGCGGGAGGCCAGCAGGTCACGCCACATTGTCCACAGCAAAAACCGGGGTCGGCGCAGCAGACTATCGGGGGTATAGATCAGTTCGGGCGGCATCAACTCGACAACTCCATCAACGATCGAAGCGTTTAGCTAGGTCTGGAAAATCTTTAACCTTTGGAATAGTGGGTATTTGACCCGGAAGCGCGGTGTCGATGGGTGAGGTAGCGGTTGAGACCATGCTCAGTTTTGGCGATCGCCCGTGCCAGCAGGTGGCTGCCTGCGCCAAAGGTAAGTTTTTGAGTGAATGGATAGATGAGGGTGCCGTAGCGCCGCCAGCCCAGCTTTTTATATTTGGACTTGAAGTAGCCATCTTCGGCAAGGTTCCACTTGTCGCGCAGGCGGTGCAGGCTCTCCAGAGTCCAGCGATTGCTCCAGCGCAGCATGTAGTAGTGCACATCAGCCCACTCCTGGGGCGGGCCGGGGACATAGGTGACGAGCGAGGCGGGCTCAAAGTAAACCGTTTCACCTGCTTCTCGCACCAGCATGCAAAAATCGAGGTGCTCTTTGGTGTTGAGCATGGCCTCGTCGAGGGGGCCAATCTGGTCAAACAGCGATCGCCGCACCAGTACGCAGTGAAACTCGGCTAGTTCGGTGGGGGTGCGATTGAGGGCCGGTCGAATTTCCTCTACCGTTTTGCCCTGATACAACATTTTTTCGCGCAGGCGGCGACGGCCCAGCTTGTCAACCCAAACGTGGGATTCGCCTCCGGCAAAGTGTACCTCAGCATGGATAGGCTCATGCTGGCACATCAGCGGGCCTACCACTGCCGCGTCAGCCTCCTCAGCACAGGTGACCAGCGCATCTAGCCAGCCGGGCGACACTACCACGTCGTTATCGACAAACACCAGGTACTTGGTATCGACGGCTTGCAGGCCCAGGTTGCGAGCCTGGTTAGGGTAGAGGTAGTGCTCGGTGCGGATAAGTTTAAAGCCCTTTTCTAGAGCCTGTTCTTCGAGGTAGCGGCGCAGCTTGTGGGGCGAATTGCCGTCTACGTACACCAGATTAAAGGGCATCTGCGTGTGGGCGTAGATGCTCTCTAGCGAGGTTTGAGCGTAGCTAAATCGCTCACGGGGTACAACAACAAGGGTGACAAGAGGTTCAGTCATGGGTTACTCCTATTTCTCCACGGAGGCAGGACGCATAGACGAGGACGGCAAGGGGGGAGACAGAGGGGTGCGATCGCTGGAGCGAGGCCCCGATTGATTGACCGGCGACAGCAGCCGATCGTATACCTGCACCAGCCGGTCGTTGAGCATTTGGATGTCAAAATGACGCTCCACAAACCGCCGTCCAGCTATCCCTAGCTCAGGCCATCGCTCTGGATGATCCAGCAGGTAACCCAGGCGTTCAGCCAGAGCATCAGCGTCGCGTTCAGGAACTAAAAACCCTGACACGCCATCTTCCACTAGCTCGGGTATGCCGCCGTGGTAGGTGCTTAGCACCGGCAAACCCATCGCCATCGCCTCCTTCAAGACATTGACGGGGGCATCCTGGTTGCCGTCGGCGGCGGTAACGCTAGGGGCGACAAACAGGTGGCATCTGTCCAAAATCTCGACGATTTCAGCCTCATTTTTCCAGCCCACCAGGTGAATGTAGGACTCGGCCTGGAGTTCGATAATGAGCTGTTGTAGGGCGGGGTGCAGGGGGCCGTCGCCGATGATGGTGTAGGTCAGATTTGGATAGCGCTGGGCCTGCTGGGCGACGGCGCGAATGGCAAACTCGAGGCCTTTTTTCTCCACCAGGCGGCCTGTAGTAGCAAGGCGAACGGGCTGATCTGGCTCTAGCTGTCGCGGTCGAAAGGTGAATTTGTTGGTGTCTAGGCCTGAGAAATGAACCGCGATGCGATCGCTGGACCAGCCCAGGGCCAAGACGCGGTGCCTAAAGAAGTCGCAGTTGGCTAAGCAGTAGTCAACGTCTGGAAATAGCTGGCGATAAACGCGATCGCCCCCCTCCTGCACGTAGCGGCTGATATCAAAGCCGCGAAACATCAGAAGTAGCCGAGGGGTTGACCGCAGTAGCCGTTTGAAAGCCAGCCCCCGATACCCCTGGGTACCAAACTGGCAGTGAATAATGTCATAGGCTTGGGGTCGCCCCACCAGCGCCACAGCGGTGTAGAGCAGCCACAGGTTGAGCGCTTGTTCACCATAGGCAACCAGGTTGAGCGATCGCAAAATTAGTAAGGGCGCTCGATGAATGTGAATTAGCGCCAGCCAGAACCCCTTTAAAGCCCGCCAGATATAATTTTGAGGCACTTCCGGCATGGGGTAGGTGCGCTCCCACAGGCGGTAGCGGCCCACATCGGGATGCGACACAGCCCAATCCCCCACGCGATTGGTGTAGATATCGACCTGATGGCCGCGATCGATCAGCCCCGTCACCTGATTGAGCACGAATGTCTCTGACAGACAAGGGAAATCAGCCACTAAAAATGCAATGCGCATATCACTCTTCTCAACTCCGACTGGATGCTCCGCCAAATTTAAGCCGTAGGGTTTCCCAGGCGGTGATGTAGCGCACCATCACCATCACCGATGACACTTTAAGTTTTTGATCTAGATGTTTAAGCCGCCCGTCGCCAAAGGCGTTGACTACAAAAAACACTGGCGGCACCAGGTTTTGCAGCAGAGCCTGCACGAACACCCACTGGCGCTGCCCTAGCGATTTAGCCTGTTTGAGCTGCACATCGTAGTAGCCACCCGCTAGCCTCACCGTGCGCTTGTGCAACTCTCCCAGCGATCGCCTCGCCGGATGTCCCACTTGCACCTCATCGGCGTAGACCTGCTGAAATCCAGCTTCAAACACCCGTCGGCCCCACTCCAGGTCGCCGTTTGACTTGAGGCGAAGGTCAAATGGCCCCACCCGATCGATCACCCGTCGCCAGGTCAGCACATTGGCGGTGGCTCCACCGTGCTGCTCTCGCAGCAGCCGCTCCTGGGGAAAGGCCGTCAGGCTCTCGTAAAGCTCCACCGCCGTAGGACGCTGGGGATCGGCAAAAAACAGATTGATTCGGCCCACCACCTGGCCACAGTTAGGCTCCTGGCACAGTCGCGCCACCCCCCGCTCTAGCCAGTCGGAGTCAGGGATGCAGTCGGCATCGGTAAAGGCGATCGCCTCGCCCTTCGCCACCTCCAGCCCCCGGTTGCGGGCTGCATAGGAACCAGGAATAGGCTCTACGGCTAGCGCAGCGTTATCGTAGTCGGCCACCATGGCCTTAATCAGATCCAAATCGTCAGAGCCATTGTCGACCACGATGATTTCGAAGCGCGATCGCGCGTAGGTTTGCTCAGCCAGGGCTGCCAAACACAGCTGCAGCCGATCCCCGTCGTTAAAGACGGGGATGATCACTGACACAAAGGGAGCTTCAGACCCACTCATAACTTCCTCGCTGATGCTCCTAGGCGGCGCTTGAGAGTGACGACCCAGCGGGCACCAATTCACCCCCCGGTTTCAGCTTCGACCACTCCTGATCGGTAAAGTTCTCGTGGTACGAGCGCTCAACGTTGATATTCCAAATGTCGTGGTTTTCGCCCACGATGTTTTTGGCGGCTAGCAGTGCCGACAGCATCGAGTGATCCTGGTTGTTGTAGCGGTGCATGCCGTTGCGGCCCACGGTTTGCAGGTTTTCAAAGGTGCGAATGTAGTCCTCTAACACCTGCAAATGCTGGCGATATTCACCGTCGTACACCGGGTAGGCCTTGAACTGGCGAATCACGCAGCCGTCTTCCACATCCTCGCGCTTCACCCCCAGCCCCAGGCGAGCAATTTCTTTAGAGGCCAACTGGATGAGCTGCTCGTCGGGCATTTCCCAGAGGTCGTCCCCCTCGCTGCAAAAATACTCCATGCCCAGGCAGGTCTTGCTGGGGTCGGGCACCATTTCGGGGCTCCAGTTCTTGAAGTTTTGAATGCGCCCTACCTTAAACTCAGGGCTGTGAATATAGAGCCAGTTGTCGGGGAAGAGATCGGGGTTGTCAACAACTAGCGAGACAATTAAGAAATCGCGATACTTAAGCCCCCGCGCCGCTGCCATCACCTCTTCGGGGGGCAGTGGATCGAGGCGATTGAGCAGCAGAGAAATGGGCATGGAGTTGATAAAATGTTCGCCCACAATGTCAAAAATCTGATCGCCCTGTTTGGCTACCACCTTAGTAATGCGCTTGCCCTGGCGCTCTACCCGCACCACCTCGGTGTTGAGATGGACTGGCGAACCGTGCACATCCAGCAGTTCTTGGCAGCGCTCCCACATCATGCCGGGGCCGAGGCGAGGGTAGTCAAACTTTTTGATTAAACTTTTGGCATTTTGGCTACCAAAAATCGCATTGATTACCGCCTGCTTGAGGGACATATTTTGAATGCGCTGAGCCGCCCAGTCGGCGCGAATCTGGCTACAGGGAATGCCCCAAACCTTCTCAGTGTAGGTCTTAAAGAAAATTCGATAGAGCCGCTCGCCAAAGCAGTCGATCACCCATTCTTCAAAGGTTTCGGCCTCAATGCCAGGGTTCATATACTTGTGGCCCTTGGCCTTGAGGTAGCTAAAGAGAATCAGCGCGCTGGTGACGGGGCCGAGGTTTTTGAGCGTCTTGATTAGCGACAGCGGGTAGTCGTAAAATTTGTTGTCGTAATAAATGCGCGACATGCGGGGCGTTTGGATAAAGTCGTCGCCTAAAATCTCTTTCCACACCGCTTGCACTTCGCTGACCTTGGTAAAAAAGCGGTGGCCGCCAATGTCAAAGCGGTAGCCCTTATAGGTTTCAGTGCGAGAAATGCCGCCCACTTTGTCGGCTTTTTCGAGCACCACCGACTTTTTGCCGTGCTTCATTAGCTCGTAGCCTGCGGTTAAACCAGCCGGCCCGCCGCCAATGATTACTACAGGTAAAGACTGCATTAATTCAACTCCAAAAATTCAGGTGTAACTGCACTGATAAAACTTGAGGTGGCTGGCTAGTCGGCCAGGGTAGAAAACTGCCGAAAGCGGTAGGTCGCCAATCCATAGGCAAAGGCTGCGCCCCCGTAGAGAAAATAGAACCAGTGCCAGGGAATGACTCGCAGGGCAAACAGCGGCCCGCGCTTATACCAAAAAAAGCGATAAACCCGCTGGTTGATGATCAGTAGCCCGACCATGATGGCGATCGCAACGATCCACAAAAAGGGTTCAACCAGGCCGCCCACTAGACAGCCCAGCGCCGCATAGGTGAGCACTACGCTGAGGCGGTTGGTGCGATCGAGGTTGAGATCATTCATCGGCTGCCCCTGGCTGAGAATTAGCTCTGCCCAGGGCAGGGCGCGATAGAAAATCTCGGCCCGCAGCAGCGAAACCGGCTGCCAGCATTTCAGGTGTTTGACCTGAATGTGCTTGCACAGGCGAATGGTGTAGCCCGCCCGCCGCAGCCGGTAGCCCAGCTCAATGTCTTCCACGCAGGGTTTGACGTAGCGCTCGTCGAACCCGCCCACGGCGTTAAACGCCTCGGCGCGAATGGCTCCGCAGGCACCCCAAAAGGTCGAAGCCTTTTCGGAAGACACCTGGTGGGTGTAGTGGTGAAACAGGTTTTTATACTGCGACAAAAAGTTGGGAGCCCCCGGCTGGTCGTCGTAGGAGCCAATCAGCGCCGCCAGGTTGATGTCTTTTTGAAAGGCCGCTTCGACACTGACAATAGTGTCTTGAGCGACGGTGACATCGGCATCAACGAAGAACAGAATGTCTCCCTGGGCCATTGCCGCGCCTCGGTTGCGGGCGCGGGCTGGCCCACCGGCCGAGTCGTAGCGAAAAACCTTGGCTCCAAACTCCTTTGCCACCTCCCACGAACCGTCGGTGTCGCCGTCGGCAACCACAATCACCTCATCGGGCTGGCGGCTAGACTGCCTCAAACTTTCGAGGCAGCGGCGGAAGCTATCGCCACCGTTGTGGACAGGGATAATGACAGAAATATTGGAACGTCTGGATGCATGACCTAGGCTGGGATTCATGAACTCATTATTCCTAGGAATAAGTGATGATCTTTGAAAAAACATCAAAAACCGGCAATAAATTTGCCAATCTTTATTCGGAGCAGGAAACGATTTCAGGAATTAAAAATGTTTTTTAGCAGGATTTAAGGCTATTTGTAGGAAAATCTAGGAGGCATATGCATCAGAGGTTTTGGCAGGTTGCGATCGCTCTATATCAGTGAAACTAGCATGGCTATTTTGGCGACATCATGAAAAAACTCTCATCTTCACTCTTTCTTTATGGTTATTTTTTCCCATAGAGAATTTTTAAATGCCTATCTTTGGGGAGATGTAAGCAAACTATGGTCAAATTTTCTAAAGTTTAAGACCCAATTTTTTCCCAATTTGTTTCCTAAATATCGCGTGTGTATTTGTAAATACATACGCGATGTGTTGCTTAATACATTGCCTGGAATTATAAGGCAGGGCAACAAAATTTACGGCTGCTTCTCACGGTCAGCTCTACTGCCTAAGGTTGTGCGGCGGCAAAAACCTCGCTAGCCTGGAAATGTTCTCATGTGCAAGCCGCTATGCCCACTGGAGCCCTCTGTGCGATCGCCTATGCCGCCCTCTCTGCGGTCGGCGGTCTGATGGGTTATACCCAGGCCCGCAGTCAGGCGTCATTGGGCACCGGTTTAGTGAGTGCCGCCCTGCTGCTGACCGGAGCCTGGCTGTGGCAGGCTGGTTCTGCTGGCGGCGCGGGTATGGCCATGGGGGTAACGGTGGCCCTGGTGTTTATCTTCATTCGCCGCTGGATGCAGACCCGCAAAGCTATGCCCGCCGCCATCATGATTGTGGCGGGGGTGCTGGCGTTTCTGGGTATGGGGCTTTCGCTGTTCGGCGTTATTTAAGGGTGGGGCGTGGACGGGTGAGTGAACTTGCTCGGACATCGCCGTTGGTGTAGCCTCTCATCAAGAGAAAGGGTAGATGAGAGTTTCTTATTCAATTGGTTGATAATTGGCGGGAAATTAAAGAGAGTTTGTAGAGTCGGTCGGTGTTGAGGAACCCGACTCGGTAGACGATCGTCCTAACAGGTCTTTAGCAGAAATACCTTCAGTTTGGTTGCCAAAGCGCCACAGTGCAGCGGCGGCCTCAGCTTGGGTAACGCCTTTCTGGGGCTGAAATAGTGTGGTGTAGCCAAAGGCGCGGCGAATGTTGGCAAAATCGCCGTTTTGGTGGTCGGCCAGCACTGCCCGCAGGGCCAGGGGCTCTACTTGGGCGGTGTCTTGAAACCCCCAGGCGGTGGTAACAGCCTCGGCGCTGGCAGTGGGCAGCGGGGCTCGCAGGTCTAGGGGCACCTTCCACAGCACTAGGGTTTCGCGGGTGAGGGGCGCATCGGGCCGAAAGGTGACGGCGGTGGCGTTGCCGGTCTTGGCGCTGGGGATGATACCGGCCTCGGCTAGCCCCTGAATGGCGGCAAAGTAGGGGTGCGAGGCCGGTACATCCTGAAAGGCGGGGGTGGTGCCAGCGGTGGCGGGACGCATGCGCTTGGCCGGGACATCTTTATAAAACGCGTTGTTGGCGGTGAGCAGCCATTGGGCAAACTCGCCTCGGGTAATGGGTTGGTTGGGCTGAAAGTCGGGGGAAGGAGCGTTACCGTTGGCAGTTTGGCTATTCGCTGGTTCGACAATGCCGAGGGCCAGCCAGTTTTGCACGTAGGGCCGCAGGTCTTCGGGCACTTCGTTGAGCAGGGTCGTGGCGCTGCCCTCGGGGGAGGTTTCTGGCTCTGGGAGATCGCTGGCCTCGGTTGGGTCGGACTCCGCCGCTGGGGGCTCGGCGGGGTCGGGTTCAGCCTCTGCTTCCGCTGGGGTTTCGGGGTCTTCACCCGTGAATACGGGCCGATCTTGCAGTTGTGGATCGGCCTCAAGGGACTGTTCTAGGGAGCTGCCCGCGCAGCCCGCCACAAACAGCAGACTTAGCCCAGATACCATGAGAGTTGTGAGACGCAGCGCAGCAGACAAGGGGCAACCTCCGTAGCGGGAGAATCTATGCAGTACCTACACAGCGTATTTTAGGACAGCGCCTGCTGCCTCTGCTGGCTACGCTGTGCCACCCCCTGTAGAGAACTCTAGAATTTGCCCATGCGTCCTCGACCGCTGATTATTGATTGCGACCCTGGGGTTGACGATGCGATCGCCATCCTCCTCGCCCTGGCTAGCCCCGCTGAGTTTGACCTGCTGGGCATTACCACTGTGGCGGGCAATGTGCCCCTGGCGCTGACGGCGGCTAACGCTCGGCGCATCTGCCAACTGGCCCAGCGCCCTGACGTGCCGATATATGCGGGGTGCCCTAGGCCGCTGCTGCGATCGCTCACCACTGCCGAAGACATCCACGGCGCAACGGGCTTGCAGGGGGCCGAACTGCCTGAACCTACTACTCCGCTGCAAGCTCAGCACGCCGTCGCGTTTTTGATTGAACAGTTCACGACTACCCCGCATCCCATTACCCTGGCTACCCTCGGCCCGCTCACCAATTTGGCTGTGACCCTGATTCAGTGCCCCGCGATCGCCCAGGGCATCGACCAGGTGGTGATGATGGGGGGGGCGCTGGGGGGCGGCAACGTTACCCCCGCCGCCGAATTTAATATCTACGTCGATCCCCACGCGGCCAAAGTTGTCGTCGATGCCGGTCTGCCTCTGACCATGATTGGCCTGGATGCCACCCATCAGGTGATGACCACTCCCGAGCGGCTGACTGCCCTGGAAAACCTCGGTACCCCCGTGGGCAAAGCCGCTGCGGGCATGCTGCGCTACTACGGCCAGCTCGATGTGGAGCGCCATGGTCTAGCCGCCCCCCCCCTCCACGACCCTTGCATAATCGCCTATCTGCTGCGCCCCGACCTGTTCTCGGGCCGACCTATGCGCCTGGCGATAGAAACCGAAGGGTCACTCTGCATTGGGCGCACCGTCGCCAACGCCTACCCCACCGCCGCTGTTCCGGCCAACGCCACGGTGATTCAAACCGTCGATGCCGAGGGCATCTATGCACTTTTGACAGAACGCCTTGGGAAACTATAGCTGGGCACAAAACTCCCCCATGGCGCTTGATAAGATAGCTCTATGGCCTACACCACCGAACAACTCCTGGACTTTCTCGATCAGGAACTGCGCGCCACCTGGAAGGGCGAGCGGGTGGTGCTGTCATCCGCCGATCGCATCGACAACCCGGTGCTCTCGAAGGCGATCGGGGCCGACAAGCTGAGTAAAGTGTTTGCCATTCAAGACTTTCGCGCCCAAATTCACGACTACCAGCACCAGCACGGGGTGTCGGGCTTGGTGTGGCACACCTGCCAGTTTCGGGGCCGCAGCCTGCGCGTACCTGAGCTGCACCCCCAGCTAATTGCGATTCCGGCAGATAAAGCAGCATTGGTGACGGCAAAATCCACCGTGGTTGAGTTTTGGCGACAGTCTATCGACGGGCTGCGCCTGTGGATGGCGGGCAGCGCTCCCCAACCAACCACCCTAGAGGCAGTGGAAGAACGCATAGCAAAAACTGAGTGGGCCGAGCTAGCGGCAACTCGCTCCGAGCTGTATCTCACCCTATGCTGGGGCGACCCCAAAGACTGCCATTGCGACTGGGCCAAGCCAGAGTCGGGGTGCGATCGCATCATCGCCACCGCCGGAGAACCCAGCGGCATCAAGGTATGATTGACAGTTGAATAACGCAGCTTTTCCCTAGGAGCACCCCATGGCCATTGCCGTCGGCGTCATCGAAACCCAAACCTTTCCGGCAGTGCTGGCCGCCGCCGATGCCATGGTCAAAGCGGGCAACGTCACCGTCTCGGTGCAAGACCGCTCCGAGAGCGGGCGGCAGTTTGTGGTGATTCGCGGCCTGGTGGCCGAGGTCAAGCGCGCCATGGAAGCGGGACTAGTGGCGGCCAACGCCTGCCCCAACCTGGCCGAAGTCACCACCCACGTGATCATCCCCAACCCCACCGACAACATCGACGCGATTTTGCCCATCGGCTTTACCCCAGCCTCAGAACCGTTTCGGGTATAAGCTCTGCTATTACAACTCCCCACAGTCTTTAATAAATCGATAAGGCGCGATCGCGACCACCGCCCCGTACAATAAAGATTGATTTTTTTACCCACAAAGCTTTCTCAGGAGTACAACCATGCCACAGGCTGTCGGGTCGCTCGAAACCAGAGGGTTTCCCCCGGTGCTAGCCGCCGCCGATGCGATGGTTAAAGCCGGGCGCGTTACGCTGATCGGCTACATTCGCGCCGGTAGTGCTCGCTTCGCCATCAACATTCGTGGCGATGTCTCCGAAGTTAAGGCCGCTATGGCCGCTGGGGTAGAAGCTGCCGAAAAAACCCCCGGCGGCATTCTCGAAACCTGGGTGATCATTCCCCGCCCCCACGAAAACGTGGTGGCCGTACTGCCGATCGAATTTAACGAAGAAACCGAAATCTATCGTCAAGCTGTCGAGCAACCCATTCTCCCCGGCTCCACCGGCCGCTAGAACGCCGCTTTTTTGCCAACCCCTGGGCGATCGCTACCGATTGTCCAGGGGTTTATCATAGATGCACGGATATCCCAATACCTCTTAGGGCACCGTCCACTCCAGCCGCAGTCGCTCCCCCCAGGCGTCGCCATGACCGCCACCCTGATTCAAAGCCCCGATCGCGTCATCTTGCGCAACATTAGCTGGCAAACCTACCGTTCGCTGGTGAATGATTTTGAGCAGGAACCGGCTATTCGCCTCACCTACGATCTCGGTACTCTCGAAATTCGGATGCCCCTGGATCCCCATGAAACGTTTAAAAAGCTGTTGGGTCGTCTGATTGAAGCGGCTACAGAAGAATTGGGACTGGAAATTCGCAGCTTGGGATCGCGCACCTGCGATCGCGAAGACCTGGCAAAGGGGCTAGAACCCGACCAGTGCTACTACATCCGACATGAGGCTGAGGTGCGCGGCGTGGCGCAAATAGACCTAGCTAACTATCCGCCTCCAGATCTGGCGGTCGAGATCGACATTACCAGCAGCTCGCTCAATCGCTTGGCGATCTATTCAGCACTGAGTGTTCCAGAAATTTGGCGGTTCGATGGCGAATGTCTGACCATTTGCGCACTGCAAGGCAAACGCTACATCCTCAGCCCAGCTAGCCTGGCTTTGCCCCCGCTCATCGCTAGCGATATCGAGCGGTTTCTGCAACTACAACCAACCACTGGCGAAAATAGCCTAATCAGACAATTTCGCCAGTGGATAGCCAGTCAAACTCCCTAATCTTCTTTTGTTAAAGCTTCGGGTTTGTGAGCGGCCTGGCTGCCAGTTTTCTCACTTTCCACCAGGTATTGAGGATTTTCTTTAGACGCAGCAACTGTATGACCTTTAATTTCGGTGCGAGAGGTGATTTTTTTGACCACCTTACCTACAGTTTTGCCCTGGGCAGTGCTCCAAGAAACCTTATCTCCCTGTTTGAAGGCTTGGTTCATAATAATTACCTGCTTGCAATGTTATCGACTTTCGCCAATCGATCAGCAAAACAGTTGTGGCATGGGTTAATTGTGCTTTATTCTCACTCAACCTACGCTCAAAGCTTTGTCAATCAATTAGCTTGTGACCTAGGCCAGACAACAAAATAGTGTTCTTGAGGATCTACAGCAAAACGCCCTGCGATCCTCAAATGGCTGAAACTACTGACTATTTATCGTCGTTGGGCAACTCGCCGTTATCTACGCCAGGAACGAGGGTCTTCACGTTTTGAGGATAAATCCCAGCCATGTTTTTAACCGCATCTGCCGATTCTTCGGCAATACGCTTCAGCTTTTCGCCGGGTTGTCCTTCCAAGGCTTCATTTTCGGCTTCCCATTGGCCCATGGTGCGGGGGCGACCAACTTCCTGCGTGGGCGGCAGTTCGTTAGCGTAGGTGCGCCCACCCATATTCTGATCGGCTTTGACACCGTTAGCGGTCAGCAAAATGACAACTGCAGAGCAAGCAACTGCGAACTGTTTCCATTGAATACGGTTGAATACTGCTTTTAAGGTTACAAAAATATCTTTCATCACAAATCACCTATGGGTCAATTCAAACTGAGAATCAGCAAGCGTTCTGCTTGCTAATCCACTGATCAACACGGTAGGTAACTTGTTTAGGAAGCTTATCGCTCAAAGGGTATATCTTCACAGGTGCCGAAATAGGTGATGAAAGCGGCGCATCCTAGAGGAAATATCACCTTTATTTTTTCTTATCAGAAAATTATTTCTCTCTAAAGAATGAGCCTAAAAACCTCACCATGACAGGGGTGAATGCAAAGCGTCGGTTTTAAGGTGCTGATATAACCTCTATGGATACCCATGGTTTACCTAAATACATCGACTGCCCGCCCAAGACATGACGATAAGCTTGAAATGTTGGTCTGCCAAGTGTTAGAAGCATCGCCCCACAGCGAGAATTTGGCGCAGGTGATGGCGGATCTGTTGGCTACCTTAGGGCAGCGTTTACAGTGCGATCGCATCTTTCTCTACCTGCGATCGCCCCAATCTACCCTGGGGCGAGTGCCCTTCTGCTGGCAAGCGCGACCGTCGATACCCAAGGTTTATGATCCCAACTGGAAGCCAGAATATGCTGCTTTGGCCAAAGATGATCCAATGTTCGCGGCGGCCCTCAACGCTCAGCCCAGCATCTTTGTAGAGGATGTGGAAACCGCCAGCCCCAGGGTCTTGAACCGCGACTTTGAGCGGGACACCTTTGGCCATCGAGCTTTGATTCATGCCCATCTGTGCTCAGGGCAGAAACTCTGGGGCATTCTACAAGCTTGCGTTTTCGATGCACCGCGCGTGTGGAGCTGGAGCGATCGCCAACTCACCGAGCAGGCTGTTTCGTGGCTCACCCCCTTCGCCATCGACTATGTGAGCGCCCATGCTCCTTAATTATCACTTGATTGAAAGCTAGATATAGAGGTGAATGCCGGACGACATTCACCCCCAGACCCGCTCTTATACAATCGTTTGAGGCATGGGCAAAACCCCCTGTTCTTGAGTCGGCGTTAGGGTTGCCAGCCCTCGGTTAGCGGCGCTGAGCACCGCCAGTAGCGACGCCGTGACAATGCTGCTGTGAATGCCCACCCCGTGAATCGTGCCCTCTAGCCAGTCGGCGGCGATCTCGATTAGGGCGATCGCATCCGCATCACTGCCATGGCCAATCGCCTTTTCCTCGTAGCTGTGGATTCGAATGCCTAGCTCTAGCGCATCCACAAAGGCATCGATGGGGCCGTTTCCCCGACCGTCGCGGCTAAATACCCTGCCATTGCATTCCAAGGTTGTGGAAATGGCCGACGGGGTTTCATCATCCTGCCAGTGGTGGCTGACGTACTTAAACGGTGCATTGGCCCGCAGATACTCCTGCTCAAACAAGTCCCACAGCATCGGGGCAGTCATCTCCTTGCCGGTAGCATCCATGGCCCGCTGCACCACCTGGCTAAATTCAATCTGCAAGCGGCGGGGCAGGCTGAGGTTGTAGTCGCGCTCCAGCAAAAAGGCGATGCCCCCCTTGCCTGACTGGCTATTCACCCGCACAACCGACTCGTAGGAGCGGCCCAAATCTGCCGGATCCAGCGGCAGGTAGGGCATATCCCACAGGTCTTCAGGGTTGCGGGCGGCAAAGCCCTTGCGAATCGCATCCTGGTGGGAGCCGGAGAAGGCGGTGAACACCAGGTCGCCCACATAGGGGTGGCGGGGGTGAATGGGCAGCTGGGTGCAGTCTTCGACCACGCGGGCCACCTCGTTAATGCGCGAAAAATCCAGCCCTGGATGAATGCCCTGGGTGTAGAGATTCAGCGCCAAGGTGACGATATCGACGTTGCCGGTGCGCTCGCCGTTGCCAAATAGGCAGCCCTCGACGCGATCGGCCCCGGCCATCTGGCCCAGCTCGGCGGCGGCGATCGCACAGCCCCGGTCGTTGTGGTTGTGGACGCTGAGATCCACGCTGTCGCGGCACGCGAGGTGGCGGTGCATCCATTCCACCTGGTCGGCAAAGACGTTGGGGGTGGCGCTTTCCACGGTGGCGGGCAGGTTGATGATGGCTTTGCGATCGGGGGTGGGCTGCCAGACTTCCAGCACCGCATTACAGATATCCCGCGCAAACTCCAGCTCAGTCTGCGAAAACACCTCCGGCGAATACTGAAAGCGCCACTGGGTTTCGGGCCGCTCCGCTGCCAAATCGCGGATCAGCGTAGCGGCCTTCACCGCCAGGTCGATGGTTGCCGCTTGGTCGTTGCGAAACACCACCCGCCGAAACACTGGAGCCGTGGCGTTGTAGACGTGGACGATCGCCCGCTTGGCCCCCGCGAGAGATTCAAACGTGCGGCGGATCAAGTCTTCCCGCGCCTGGGTGAGCACCTGAATTTCCACATCGTCGGGCACACGATTTTCTTCGATCAACCGGCGCACAAAGTTAAAGTCGGTCTCTGAGGCGGAGGGAAAGGCCACCTCGATTTCTTTAAAGCCGATCGCCACCAGCAACTCAAACATGCGCAGCTTTTGCTCTACCGACATCGGCTCGATCAGTGCTTGGTTGCCGTCACGCAGGTCAGTGCTGAGCCAGATGGGGGGCTTGGCGATTACCTGGCTGGGCCAGGTGCGGTCGGGCAATGCGATCGGCGCAAAGGGACGGTACTTTTCGGCGGGGTTGGTCAGCATGGGGAGATCTCTCTAGTTTCAGATAGCAATACTGAGGTGATTTCTAAGCATCACCTGATGGGGATGGTGGGCATTGCCCACCCTACGGAGCTTGGGATTGGTGCATTAACGCTAGGGGGCAAGTACCTGGCAGCAGCACAGGCGGTCTTGCCTAAACTCCCAAGCAGTAGTCAGGTCTAGGGGAAACCTGTGACCTGGGGAGTCGAGCTATTCAGGGCATTTCGCCTTTGTTTTAAAAGTTAGTTGCGCCCAAGGCGCAGCAGCAGCCCCAGCCCTAAGAGCAGGCTGAAGAGAGGGGCGAGGGTTAGCTGCAAAGAAGACATTAACGAGCTACGGCGCAAAATTGCACAACACCCGCATAGTAACCGCGTCGCAAAGCCTCGTCAAGGACTGGGGTGTCGGGTTGGCGAAAGGGGGCTCAACGCTCTGATCGGTAGAGCTCGATCTAAACACGGTGGGTAATGAGGAGCGATCGCAACCCTGGAGGCCAGAGCCAGAGCTATTTAACTCGACCCAGTTGATAGCGCACGCACCCTTTATTAGTGACAATAGAAGACGGGGATCGCACTCCTTTTGATTGGCTGAGCGGTTGGCCAGGACAACGTCAAGCCCTCGTTGACCCAAACTGCTGTTTTTGTTGACCCCCTGCGTCCACTGGTGCAGGGGGTTTTGTAGACCCTGTTCTTTCATTGCCCTACCGTGCCCCTGTATGACCGCTGAACCCAACTTCGTTCTCGATTTGACTCTAGCCCTGGGTTGCTCTGCCATCGGCGGCTACATCGCCCATCGTCTCAAGCAGCCGGCGCTGCTGGGCTACCTGGTTACGGGGCTGATTATCGGCCCCTTTGGTCTGGGGCTACAGACCGATGTAGAGCAAATTCAGGCCTTGGCGGAGGTGGGCATTGCCTTTTTGCTGTTTGCCCTGGGTGTGGAGTTTTCGCTGACCGAACTGAAGCGGGTGAAGGATATCGCCCTCAAGGGCAGCTTTTTACAGATGGGGCTGACCACGCTGCTGGTGTGCTCGGTGTCGCTGCTGTCGGGTACGGCCAATTCTCCGCTGCAGGGCATTTTTTTGGGGCTGGTGCTGTCGCTGTCATCGACGGCGGTGGTGCTCAAAACTCTCACCGACCGGGGCGAAACCGCCACTGTGCACGGCCAGGTCATGCTGGGGCTGCTGATTTCCCAAGACATTGCTCTGGGGCTGATGCTGGCGGTGCTGCCGGTGCTCAACCAGCCCGATGCTCTGGGGCCAGCCCTGGCGATCGCGGCGCTCAAGTTTGGGCTGTTTTTGGCGGGGGCGATCGCCCTGGGCCGCTGGGTGGTGCCCCAGCTAATTCAGCACATTGCCGCCACCGAGAGCAGCGAGCTGTTTTTGCTCACCGTGGTCGCCCTCTGCCTGAGCATCGCCTGGATCACTTCTTTTCTGGGCCTCTCGATTGCCATGGGAGCCTTCGTCGCGGGCCTGATGATTTCTGAAATCGACTACGCTGACCAGGCCTTGGGCAAGATTTTGCCCCTGCGCGACACCTTTGCCTGCCTGTTTTTTGCCTCCATCGGCATGCTGATCGATCCTCACCTGATCGTCAGCGATCTGGGCCGAATTCTGGAGCTGGTGGCGCTGATTATGGTGGGCAAGGCGCTGATTATTCTGCCCATTGTGCTGGGGTTTGGCTATTCGCTCAAAACGGCGGTGAAAGCGAGCTTTGGGCTTAACCAAATCGGTGAATTTTCCTTTGTGCTGGCGCTGATGGGGCTAGAGCTGGGTCTGATCAACGAAGAGCGCTACTCGCTGCTGCTGGGCACGATCGCCATTTCGCTGATGCTTACCCCGCTGTGGATTAACCTAGCTCCCAAGGTGGCCGACTGGCTGCACAACCTGCCGGTGCTCAAGGACTTTCTCAACCAGGCCGAAGACCCAAAGCTGCTGTCGGTACCCGGCGACATTCAAGATCATGTGATTGTGGCGGGCTATGGCCGGGTGGGCGAGGTGCTGGTGAATGTGCTGCTCAGCCGGGGTTATTCGGTGCTGGTGATCGACAATAGCGAAACCGCGATTCAGCGCCTGCGCAACCGCCACGCGCCCCTGGTGCAAATTCCCTTTGTCTATGGCGATGCCGACAGCGAACTGGTGCTAGAGAAAACGTCTCTAGAAACCGCCAAGGCTCTGGCCATTACCCTGCCCGACCCGACGACCACCCGCCTGGTGCTGCAACGGGCGCTGCTGCGGGCACCCGAGCTGGATATCATTGCGCGATCGCACAACAACGAAGAGATCGACGTACTCACCCAGCTCGGGGCGAGGGAGGTGGTGCAGCCCGAGTTTGAGGCGGCCCTAGAGCTGGGCTCGCACCTGCTCAATACCCTGGGCGAAAAGTCGGTCGAAATTCAGTCAGTGCTGGACTGGATTCGCCAAGATCGCTACCGCAGTATTCGCCCAGCGGCCCAGGTGGGCGAGGGGTAGGGGAGTGGGGGAGTAGGTGAGTGGATAGGTGGGTGGGGTTTTTAGAACAGGATGGGTTTGATGCGTCGGAGAACGTCTTGCAGCAGTAGGTCTGGGCAATGTGCAATAAATTGGGCGTTTCTGGCTTTAAAGTCGAGCGATCGCAACTGGTCGGCCATAATTACCCCAGTGACGGCTTCGCCCTCCGGCACTTTGACGTAGAAGGGGTTGCGTCGCTGGGTATTGCTGATGGGGCAAACGAAGACAAACCCCATTTTTGCATTGAAGCTACTTTGGCTGACGACTAGCGCGGGGCGATTTCCCCGTTGCTCATGCCCAGCTTGGGGGTCAAAGCTCAGCCAGATAAAATCGCCCCGATTCGGAACGTACATTACCAAGCCTCGTTGCCGACGGGGCTACCCCAGTCGATCTCGGAGTCAGGGGTTTCGACGACTTCGGCTAGAAGCTCGTCTAGGCTTAGCTCAGGCAGGGTTTGAATGGGCGTAATCACTAGCTTTCCATCTTCCACGGTGCACTCTACGGCATCGTTTAGGCTGAGGTGCAGCGCTTCGAGAATGTATTTTGGAATCCGTACCGCTAGGGAATTGCCCCATTGGCCAATCTGGGACTTCATTGCGCTGTCCTTGTGATTAGGTCATTGGATATCCAAAGTATATCATCGGCCTGGGTCGACCTCAGGAATGCTGCGGTATGGTGGTTTAAGATGTATTCAGCCATCCCTAGAGGGCATTAAGGCGGCATGGTGCAAGCGTCTTCTCTAACTAGCACTGACCTTTTTCTCAAGCGATGGACGGTTGATGATTACCACCGCATGATTTCTGCTGGGATTTTGACCCCAGAAGATCGGGTGGAGCTTTTGGATGGTCAAATTGTTGAAATGGCACCTCAAGACCCACCCCATGCTTCTCGTATTGATGACGGGGGCGACTATCTCAAAGCTCTCTTTGCCAACCGGGCAAAGGTGCGGGTGCAACTGCCCATTACTCTGGCTCCAGGGTCGGAACCGGAGCCTGATTTTGCAATTGTTCGCATTGACGAAAATTGCTACCGCGATCGCCACCCCCAGCCGCAGGATGTGCTGCTGCTAATTGAAGTGGCTGATTCGACGTTGAAGCGCGATCGCACCCACAAGGCCCAAATCTATGCCAAAGCTGATATTGGCGAATATTGGATTGTTGATATCAAAAAACGCCAGGTCGTTGTTTTGCAAGACCCACAGGGCGATTCATATCAGTTTGAGCAAACTTTCACTGAAAACGATCAGATTGCACCATTGCTATTGTCAGACATCGTAATAAATTTACACTATTTAATTCTTTGATGCATACAGTATGGGCTAGAAAGCTTGAGCCAATGCTCATACGTTAAAGCTAGCTATATTTGCCATTCGATTTTAAGATAAATTCTGTTAGTTCGGTAGCTCTTTTTTCTAAGTCGAGAATACTAAAGTCGGCATCATTATGTTGAACATAATATTGAGCCACTTTGACTTTGCTTGCAGTCCTCTTTTCTCTTGAACCCCTTTTTTCATATAAAAGAAGGTTTGACCACTTATCTCTTGACAATATTTTGTTGGCTGACGGGTGGATTGATCGAATTGCTTCTTCAATCTTTTCTACATCCATGTAGTTTTCTATTTCTCTTCCTTGAGTGACCCACGCAAATCCTGGCCCCTTATCAAATTCCTCTTTGAGGCGCTTCTTAGTTTTTGAAAGTCTGCTTTGAGCGCTTGCCTTATCACTATCAAATAGGATAACGGAATTCCTGTTAAGAGCTCTCAAAGACACAAAATCGCTTATTTTATCTTCTATCTCCTCATTGTCCAAAGCAGTTACGTGGCTAAACAATTTTCCTCCATAAAACATAATGGAGTAATGGATGCCTTCAACTAACTCCTCACATCTGCTTTTAATCCAATGATTTAGGTAGATTCGATCTGATGGGCCTTCTACCCAAATAACACAATTCGCCTGTAAAATATCGGATGCCTTATATCCTAGATCAAAACATATTTGAGATCTTTGCTTTGTACTAAATACAGCATCAATCCTAGAACCTTCGGGTTCCATAGTAACGTGAAATATCTCTGCTTCTATACCGTCCAGTAAATGTGCAGAATGAGTAGTGAATATATACTGGTTGTTGGTTGTGTCGGATAGGTATTTAATAAGTTTTCTCTGGAGCAGAGGGTGAAGATGTAGCTCGGGTTCCTCTACACATAAAATCGTATTTTCCAGCAAAGTAGCAGCTGATGCTAGGATAATGACTTCATGAACACCTGTGCCTAGCGATTCTAGAGGCAGTGTCTTGTTGTCCATGTGGACAAGGATCATGTCTCTGTCATAGGGAATTTCAATATTTGCACTTGAATTCTCTAGGACACTTCGAACAAATTCATTTATTGATACAAATTTCTCTTTGTCTTGTTGGCTGGATAACGAAGGATTTTGTATTTTTGCAAGCCTCTCAATAATTCCTTCGCCGCTAAAATCTAGAGGTTCACTGCCAGATAAACCTATCCTTCTTACAGCTGGAACCACTTCTACTATTGGAGGTGAGGAAGGGACATATGATAATGAATTAATTACTTCAGATATCCAATGATCAATGCTACCACCCTGCTTACGTGTTAATGCGTTCCAAAGATGACACCATTCGTGCTCTCTTAATAGTGACTTAGCACTAACAATGTCAAAATCCGGTTTGAACTCATCTGTTATCGATCTAGAACTATAGGAAAACCAGATGCAATTGTCATCGCTTAAAAAGACTGATTTCAAGACTTTCTTAGCGATTTCTTGTTGGTTAGGATCATTCGCAATATTCTTTTGAGAGATATACCCTTCTATTTCTCCATTCAACAAAGGGAAAGAAATTTTATGATCTATTTTCTGGCTAGCTATATGGCGATCTAAATCCTTAAATGGGCTTTCTTGTTTGTAATTCAGCCCCTGCCTACCACTTTTTGCTCTGTCCAAGAAAAAAGCGTATTGATATTTTAGAAAATTTATGATGTTGGATTTGCCAGAGTTGTTCTGGCCGATAATAAAGTTAATTTTGCGAAGCGGAGCTATCTTTGCTGTTTCTTCTCCAAAACTTCGGTAGTTAGAAAATCCAAAGCCATTAAGTAACAAGTCAAACTCCTTCTAAGCTTTCTAAAGCAAATTAAATCGTTTCAAAAATCGTTATTTCCTCCAAATTTATTTGGTTTGGTGTGAGTATTTTTTTATTGTCAATTACTCCTAATGACGAATCAAGTATTGTTTGCTGGTGCTGCCTCAGAAGAGTAGAAGGTTTTACTTATAGCTGCGTTGGGTGAGCTGCACGTTTTCAAAATCGAGGGTTTCGCGGTGCAGTTGGGGCGATCGCCCCTCCCCTGCGTATTCCCACGCTGCCACAAAGGCAAAGTGCTCGTCGTCGCGCTTGGCCTCGCCATCGGGGGTTTGGTACTCTTCGCGAAAGTGCCCGCCGCAGGATTCTTCCCGTTGCAGAGCGTCCCGCGCCATCAGCTCCGCTAGGTCAATAAAGTCGGCCACGCGACCGGCAAACTCCAGGTTTTTGTTGAGGGTGTTGGCCTCGCCGGGGAGTTTGAGGTTCTGCCAGTACTCGGCCCGCAGGTCTTGGATTTGGGCGATCGCACTCTCCAGCCCCTCGCGAGTCCGCGCCATCCCCACGTTGTCCCACGCAATCCGGCCCAGCTCGCGGTGAAACTCCATCACGGTTTTTTCGCCCTGAATGCTCAGCAGCTTGGTAATGCGGGCCTTAGCGCTAGCTTCAGCTTCCCCAAAGGCATCGTCGTCGGTGCTCACGGTGGGCAACGACTGCCCCGCAATGTAGTCGCCCAGCGTGTAGGGAATCACAAAGTAGCCATCCGCCAAGCCCTGCATCAGCGCGCTGGCCCCCAGCCGGTTCGCGCCGTGGTCTGAGAAATTCGCCTCGCCCAGCACAAACAAACCGGGGATCGTGCTCATTAGGTGGTAGTCAACCCACAGTCCGCCCATGGTGTAGTGCACGGCGGGGTAAATGCGCATCGGCGTTTCATAGGGATTTTCGCCCGAAATGCGCTGGTACATGTCGAACAGGTTGCCGTAGCGGGCGGCGATGGTGTCGCGGCCTTGGGCGTTAATGGCATCCCGAAAATCTAAATACACCGCCAGCCCAGTCTCCCCCACGCCGCGCCCCTCATCGGTCATCGCCTTAGAATTGCGCGAGGCTACGTCGCGGGGCACCAGGTTGCCAAAGGCCGGGTAGCGGGTCTCTAAGTAATAGTCGCGCTCCGCGTCGGGAATGTCGTTGGGATGGCGCGTATCCCCAACCTTTAGCGGCACCCACACCCGCCCGTCGTTGCGCAGGCCTTCGCTCATCAGTGTGAGTTTAGATTGATAGTCGCCCGACACCGGAATGCAGGTGGGGTGAATCTGCGTATAACAGGGGTTGGCAAAGTAGGCCCCCCGCCGATGGCAGCGCCAGGCCGCCGTCACGTTGGAATTTTTCGCATTGGTCGACAGGTAATAGACATTGCCATAGCCCCCGGTGCACAGCAGCACCGCATCCCCGGCGTAGCGCTCAAACTCGCCCGTCACCAGGTTGCGCATCACAATGCCCCGCGCCTTGCCGTCGGCCACCACCAGCTCCAGCATTTCGCGGCGGGCATACACCTCGATCTTCCCGGCCTGCACCATGCGCATCATGGCGCTATAGGCTCCGAGGAGTAGTTGCTGCCCGGTCTGTCCTTTGGCGTAGAACGTGCGCGACACCTGGGCACCGCCAAAGGAGCGGTTGTCAAGCAGCCCGCTATATTCCCGCGCGAAGGGTACGCCTTGGGCTACGCACTGGTCGATAATGCCGCTGCTGATCTCCGCTAGCCGATGCACATTGGCTTCGCGCGAGCGGTAGTCGCCGCCTTTGATGGTGTCGTAGAACAGCCGCCACACGCTGTCGCCGTCGTTGGGATAATTCTTTGTCGCGTTGATGCCCCCTTGGGCGGCAATGCTGTGGGCGCGGCGGGGCGAGTCTTGAATGCAAAAGCTTTTGACGTTGTAGCCCAGCTCCGCCAGGGTTGCCGCTGCCGAGGCCCCCGCTAGGCCAGTACCCACGACCAGAATGGTGTGCTTGGCCTTATTTTTGGGGCTGACTAGGCGACAGTGATCTTTGAAGTCGCTCCACTTTTGGTTCAGCGGGCCAGCGGGAATGCGGGGGTCGAGCATAGGGTAGGACAGATGAGGCAAGGATGTGACCTTATTCTAGATCTGTCGCCCCATTCGCGCTGTTAGCTATTTGCAGCCCACCAGTGATCGCCGTACTCTCCCACCGAAATGATCAGCTGAGTTTCCGAATTTGCCAATTCGAAGTATTGATGACCACAGCTACAGACGGCCAAAGATCCTAGTTTTTCTAAGATGTCAGCAATAGAATCTGGCGAACAGCGCCATACATGTCCGTCGTAGTCAGATGATGCATTATGGACGGCATACAAAAGAGCAGGGTACAACCGTGACACCTTCGCTAAGCGATGTACTTCACATACTCTCTCGATGGAACTAGCCACCCTAATCAGACGTAAAGAGAGTTTTTCAGATTCTCGTGGTGCCATTTCGAGCAACACACTATCCCTACCTTTCAATGCTGGAAAAAAGCCTAGGTTCATACGGATAGCTAAGGGTTGAGTTCAGCAGTAGGTGCAGAACAATATTGTAAATTGAGGTACTTGTACAAAACTTATTTGTCCACCGATCGCACTGTTGACTGCCGATTCAATTAAGTCTGTCGATACCTGATTCGTGGCCAACTTGTCGTGTTCAACACGACAATAGCAAGCTTTCTGGCACTCAAATTCTGTTGATGCTGCAAGTTCTGGTCTGTGGTCACAAAGACTTCAAAGCCTTCCACCTCAGCCGCATCGAGTAATTCACCATCGCAAAGCTTAGCCCAATCTTTTTCGTAGGCGGTGACAACCTCATGGCCAATCAGGAAACACCTAAGTGGCACAGGAGAGCCCTGGTCAAACAGAATACGCATTTAAGCAGCCGCTGCACTTCGAGCTACGTGCTCAAGAACTGCTCGTACCTGCTGAATGGTCACACCAGGGAACCACTCAACAAATTCTTCGGCATTACTACCGTCCTCTAGGTTCTCAAATAGGGCAGACACGGCAATGCGAGTGCCGCTAAAAAGCCAAGCACCGCTAACTCTTTTTGGGTCTCGTTCAACGGCTGGGCAAGTAGACCAATCGATCATGGTTTTATTAGATGCATTGTCATACCACTATTCTATCCCCGCTATTTGCCCAAGGCATTGCCCTGGTGCGGGTGTGCGCCATGGTTGACTGTAAGTAAGAAGGTAAGGCGGCGCGATCGCGATCGCCCATCAAGCAAGTCTTTTGCCGTCGCCCCATAGACACAATTTAGGACAGGGGATGAAGTCACTGGGCCACTTTAGGCAAACGTTCATCGATCCATGGTTTGCCCAGTGAAAACGGCCAATTGGGCGTCAAAAGCACGCCTGAAGGCGGGCCGCGCTTCGCCGCGGGCGACGTAGGCGGCGAGGGTCGGATATTGCTCCAAAATACCCGAGCCGCCCAGCCTGCGCAGCACCTGCACCATCAGTAGGTCACCGGCGCTGAACACATTGTCGAGCCAATCGGCATCGCTAAGCCGACCGGAAAGGTCATCCAACCGGCTACGGATGCGCTCCTCGACGAGTGGCAGCCGCTCCTCGTACCAGGGCTTGTCGCGCTCCAAATACATCGCGGCTTCGCGCTGAACGATGGTTGGCTCCACTGTGGCGATCGCTGCAAACATCCAGGTGATGGCGCGCGATCGGGCATTGGCATCCTGTGGCAGCAGACCCGCATGGCGCTCTGCAATATGGAGCACGATCGCCCCCGACTCAAACAAGGCGAGATCGCCTTCTTCATAGGTCGGTATTTGCCCAAAGGGATGAAGCGCACGATGGGTAGCTTCCTTCATCGCACTGAATGAAATGAGACGAACGTTATAGGGCTGGCCCACTTCCTCGAGCGCCCAGCGCACGGGCATGTCACGTGCTAGCCCCTGGCCGCGATCGGGCGACTGTTCAAAGGCGGTAATGGTTGGGATCGTTTGAGAACTCCAGTTGCCCATTTTCCTGCTCCTTGACGGATTATGTGCTTGCTCTCGTTAGTCGAATGACGCAACACAAAATCGACAACCCAGAGAATTTTTCACCGATCGCCAACTGTGAGCCTAACTACGTATTGAGCGTCAAAACTGCTGAATAAGACCTCTCACTAGGTGCTTATTCAATAACTTTTAGGTTTGCAATCTGCAAAGCATCTGTGACCCCGATAGATTGGGGAGGTAATAGCGAGGTTTGTTGGCCGGGAAAAGTTGGTTGAGAGTGAATATGTGTTGGGTTTCACGCGCTCAACCTAACCTACAGCGGAGAATGCGATCGCTCTGTAAGTAAGAGGTAATGAAGGGCGATCGCCCTCACTATGAGCCTTAGACCAGCACCCTACCAATACGGTTCAGATCAGGTGATGGTAGTATCGGTCTGCACTTTGCCACCAATAGCTTCCATAAATGATAGCCTCGCTTTCACAGGCATTGCTCACACTATCTTATCGATCTTACCAGTGGTCTCCAAACTGCTGTCAGTACAGGGTTTATAAACACTAATGGCGCGGTAATCGAGTCGCCATGAAAGTTCTTCAGGTATGTTTTTCGATTTAGTCTTTGCCCTCGAACTGTCCGCCCGATCGCGCACAGATCGTCGAGTTTCAACGATCCAACCAGAAATGTTGGTTGTTGAGTTAGTCATTGAAGGAGATAACAACTCTCGCAAAACTACAGAGTCAACTTTAACCTTCCAGGGGCAAGGAGACTGCCCCCATAAGCTAGAGACCACTTGACCTGTCTCCGGCAGTACTTGTAAGCGCAACTGTAGTGCTATAGCACTGTTATTCCGGACGATCAAATCTTTATAGCCATAGGAGATTGAGGCATCTTGACCAAGCTGGTAGAAGCGATCATCTCCATAAGCATCGATGCTATGGCAATGTCGCTCTAGAATTTGGCAACCTGAAACCAAAAACGTATTAAATAGGTTGGTAGCAATTAAGCATAATCCGCCACCAACCCCCGTCTGCACTTGACCACGCACAAACACGGGGCCTGCCTTAAATCCATTACTTAAGGTTGGGTCGCCTACGCGATTACAGAAGCTGAAGATTTGCCCAGGATTAAGTTGAAGTTGGTGAATTTTGCTTGCAGCCAGTTGCAGGTTTAAGACACGATTTTCCCGAATTTCTGGACTGCCACGATTTGGAATGACTGTGACGGAATCACACCATAAATGAGAGTAAAGATATGACCGATGGGGAGTTTGTTGATGAGCATAGAAAAAAGGGTATCCACGAAGCAGGCTCCTAGCGTGCTTGAGTCCAATACGCAGAGGTCGTTTCCATTCTTTCAAAACGGCGGCTCCTTTATTGATGTATCCGACATATTTGATAGAGATCGAGCAATTCCGTTTCTATTTCTAGAATGAAAATTAAATTTAGAGAGCAACTTTCTGTCAATACCCCTATCTGGTAAATTGGGTGGGAATTTGGCTATATGATACCCCTGCGGGGGCAATTATGCTGAAATACGTCACCTGGTTGCCCTATGTGGCGTGTTAGATAGGGAAGCTCAGTATAATTACCCTTTTGTTGCAACCTGCAATCTTTCAACTTTCCTTTACAGATCAGCTCTCCTCCACGGTTGACTCAGAGCGATCGCATCAGTACACTCATTCATTAAGCCGTTTGAGCAGAACGGTGACCACACAGAACTCGAGAATCTTGGCGCTGTCCGCAGGTGTTCTCAGCACCTACGAACAGCTAACCCCGCAAGTCTCTCTAGCAGATTGCGAGGCTAGGCTCATCGTACCCTAGCCCCCTCAGTTTGCACTTCAGCTGCGGGTGGCTGGGGTTTTCGCGTTCTGTCTTCCTCAACCAAAACTGGAGACAGAACCCATGTTTGAATACCTCGAACCCGACGCCTCTGGCGCGTCAAATCTTCCGCCTGCCCAGCCTGCTAAATCACATCCTCGTCCTGAGAAGGTGCGCCATATGCTCTATGGCAGCTTGGCAGGCATAGACCGCACTATCAAAATCCTCCACTCCTACAGCTACGCCGACCCCAACGACTGGAGCGACCCCATCCCCACCGACCAACCCAACCAGTGGATGGTAATACTCACCAAGATCTTGCTGATTGAGTAGTTTCTGTCAACGAAATCGGGGGGCTGCTGTTTTTGCGCAGTCTGGCTATAGACACCCGGTTGCTAATCGCAAACTGGCACGGTAGGTAGGGTGGGCAATGCCCACCACCCTACACATTCACTCACCACCAGAACCTTCCATCCAAATCCCTGGTGAGATAGGGAGGTGGAAGGTGGGCCGTTCCCACCCTACTGGTGGTAGAGCCTCGCCAGATTGATACCCAGGCAGAGCCTGGGCACCAGGAATCACAGCCTGGTAACAAGCAATCACAGCCCGGTGATAAGCAAGTGCAGGCCAACGCGAAGCAAGCACTAGCAATTTTCTCCGGAGAAGCTTCGCATTGGCGAAGCGAGTCCGCAGTTTACACCTAGCCCACCCAACCCAAATAGATCGCCCAGGGCAGTAGCAAAAAGCCGATCGCAATTCCCCCCGCGATCGCCCCGCTTGCCCCATAGGCCAGAGGCCGAATGCCTCGATGCAGCAGCCCGATCGATTGCAGCGCGCTCCACAGGCCGTGGCGCAGGTGCGAACCCAGCAGCAGCAAAATGACGCTGTAGCCCACCACGTAGGGCAGCCGATGAAAATCTTCGATCACCAGGCGGGCCAGGTCGCGCACGGTTTCACCGTCGAGCTGGGTGATGTAATAAGTGCCAAATCTAAAGGTGCGCAGGTGAAACACCAAAAACACCGCCAGCACCGAGCCGGTGACAATCATGGTGCGCGAACTGAGAGTTTGGTAGCTGGGGCCGCCCGCCGACTGGTAGGTGCTGTAGCCCACGGGCCGCGCTTTTCGTTTGCGCCAAAAAATCTCAATGCCAACCCAGGCGTGGAGCACCACGATCGCCGTCAGCGCCAGCTCAAATGCATAGTAGACAACGCCAAAGTTGCTCACCAGCAGGGCGTAGGCATTGTAGGCATCGCTGCCGATAAACAGCAGCAGGTTGCCTACCATATGGGCCAGCACGAAAGCCACCAGAGCTAACCCCGTCGCGCCGGTAATTAGCTTTTTGCCTAGAGACGAGCGGTAAAACCGCAGCAGCGGCGAGGCGGGGGGTGGGGTTTCAGCGTCGGTTTCAGCGTTAGCTTTTGGGGCTTTTGCTGGGGCTTTAAGGGTGTTGGTCATGGTTCATCCTGCACGCGCTCGATTTGCTCAATCACCCGGCGAATTTCAAAGGCATCGGCGGCGTCGGGATGCTGGTAGAGGTAGCGCTCCAGATCGAGCTGGGCCTTATCGAGCTGCCCCTGCTGGTAGTGAATCAGGCCGCGATCGCGCCACTCGCCCACGGCCTGGGGGCAAATGAGCAAAATTCGGTTGATGGCGTTTAGCGCCTTCGGCACATCTCTCTTTTGCAGATAGATCAGCTTGAGGTTGGTCAGCATGCGCACCAAAAACGTGCTCGGCGCAACGGAAACCAAGTGCTGAGGCTCAAGCTGGGCCGAGTCGCCAAACATCTGCTTGATGCGATCGCGGCAGTCGTGCTCAAACATCACCTCGCCCTGGTGAAAGGGGTCAACAAACACATTCATGCCCTCCACCGTGGGGCGAATTAAGAAATGCCCCGGCAGGCTCACCCCCGCCATGGGGAAGCCAATGCGCTGAGCCAGCTCTAGATACACCAGCGATAGGGTGATGGGAATGCCCACCCGCCGATCGAGCACCTCATTGAGAAAGCTGTTGCGGGGGTCGTAGTAGTCGATGCTGTTGCCGCGAAAGTTGAGGTCAGCAAACAGATAGTCGTTGATGGCGCGAATGATTTTGAGCGGGTAGCGATCTGCTGGCAGCCGCTGGTGCAGGGTGTCGGCCATGCGATCGAGCATCGCCAGGTAGTCGTCCACCACCAGGTGGGGGTAGTCTTCTTGAGCCATGAACAGCGCCGCTCGGGCCAGACTCACCTGGTCGGTCGGCCGTTGCAGCTCTTGGTAAAGGCGTTCCTGAGGCAGTGCAGAATGGGTCATTTAAGCGTCGTAATCCTTTCCGCTGCCGTAGAACAGCCTATCTTGCCACTGATGACTATAGTATCGCGGTACTGGGGGCAGTGAATCAATCACTGGACTCAGGGCGCGGGCCAGAGGTTCCAGAGCGCTGTATCCTGCCAGGCTGCCATAGTGCCCCAGCCAGCTCACCAAAGCCCCAATTCCCACCTGGGGAATAATTTTGGCCACCAGCCCCGGATATTTAAGGGATGTTACAGCCAGGGTTTTGGCCAGAGCCGAAAACTGCACCACATCCTGCAAAAAGGGCTTGAGGGTGGGCTCGCCCAGCTCGGCCATGGCGGCAAAAATTGCCGTCAGCATGCGGTTGATGTGCTGCTCCGAGAGTTTCTGGTCAACCCCCACGCTCATCGATTTTTGGAACAGCCAGGTGACTGATAGGTTGGGCTGGTAGGGTTGGAGTGCTCCCAGGGCGGTGGCGTCGAGGCGATCGCACCCCAGCGCCTCATCAATGCCCGTCACCAACCGCTCCAGGTGGCGAATCATTGCCCCAAAGCCGCCAAAGCTCAGGGGCGACTGGCTACCGCTGCTGTCGCCCACCGCCAGGGTGCGCCCCCACGGGTACCGCAGCGGGCTGTTTCTATAGCAGGGAAAGAAGCCAAACAGCGCCCGTTTGACCTGCAAATCTTCCAGGTTCACCCCTTGATACTCCGGCAGCAGCCTCCAGTACTCTTCAAAAAACTCCGTCAGGCTCAGCCGCCGGGGGTCGGCATCCATATAGGTGAACATATAAGTGGTGCGCCCATCCCGCGCTGGAAACGCCTCCCAAAAGTACTGGCACTGGTGCTGTAGGGGGGTAAACGACGCGATCAAATCCCCGGTGTCGTTTTGGGGATAGCCCTGGGCGCAGGTACCCACCACCAGGCACACCGCATCGGGCTTGGCCGCACCCCGCGCCTGGCGCACCAGGGGCGAAAAGTGGCCCATGGCGTCGATCAGCAGGCGGGTTGTAAAGGGTTTCTCAGCCTTCACCACCACGCCGTCGGGGTGCACCCAGGCGGTGTCGAAGGCGGTGTGCTCAAACAGCTGGCCCCCGGCAGCTAAGAACTTGGCCTTGAGGCGTTCTAGCAGACCTTGAGGATCTACCCCCACATTCAGCACGTCCTCAACCCACAGCGGCTCACCCTCGCCAAACTGAATGCGGGCCGGGTTATATTCCGAGGCAATCACTACGTCTAATTCTGGCGCTGTCAGCAGTCCCAGTTCGGTCAGGGCCGCCAGCTCGCGGCGAGAGATGTTCCACTCTTGCTGCCGCCCCTGCAAAATGCCGCGTTCTAGCAGGGCCACGCGCCAGCCCCGTTGCGCCAGCCCGGCCCCCACCAGCACGCCCAGGGTGCCGCCGCAGATCACCACATCCCAATCGACCGACTCCAGCGGCGTGGCGGCCTGGTGGATGACATGAGCCTCGGGCAGGGTGCCGTTGCGATAGTCGAGCCACAGCTCATCAGCTCGCCTCAGGCCCGTGAGGGGGTCGCCCGGCAGACCCGCAAGCATGTGTTCAGTCAGCGTCATAACCAAAGCTTAGGCGACTCCTCTCAGCATAGGTCAATGTCCTCATACGAATTCTGTCTGCCTTGGGACATAGGCAAAACACCGGCCCCATCCTAGGGAGCTTTCTAGAAAGATCCCCGCTTTATCCGGCGGCTGTAGCCACCGTAGGGTGGGCACTGCCCACCATTGATTAGAAATAATGAGAAAGTTTTCCAGAAGACACTTAAAAAAGCAGCTCCAATGTTGGAGCTGCTAGGGAGCAAATCAGCGAAACATGATTCAGCAAATCTGAAAAGGTCTGACTTCTCTATTGGCCAAAGAAGCTCTTCACCGAATCCACAATGCCTTCGCCGGTATCTTGGGCAGCATCAGCGGCGTTTTCTACAGCACCCTGGGCGCGGCCAACGTCTTTTTGAGCACGGCCTTGAACCTGATTGCCAATGCCATCGGTGCCGCCAGTCACTTTGTTAACCTGGCGCTGCACTTGACCAACACCTTCTTGGGCGCGGCCTTCGAGTTGGTTGGCGGTGCCGGAGCCAGCTTTGCGGTCCAGCTCACGTTCGGCTCGCTGCTGCACAATGTCGCCCGCTTCGTTGCCCAGAGCGCTGGCCGGAGCACTAAAGCCAAACAGCAGGCCAGAACCAATTACCAAAGTAGCCAGGCCCACGCAAAAAATGCGCTGAAGCTGAGCTGCGATCGCATGAACAGTCATAAAAAATCTCCTGAAGAAAGCTGCACTTACAGGTAAGTAATAAGTGCCTGTGTTGCTTCAGTTATAGGCCGGGCAACCACCGCCTAGAATCACCCAGCAGACAGACATGGCTTGAATAGATAGGTACAGATTGAGCCTGGGTTGCCTCCAGCTCGGGCCAACATTCTGGTGAATAAATATTCATGTCGGTTAGAGGGGTACCCCTAGCGCTCTAACCGCTGCCTTGCCCTAAAATCGTTGCACCCTAGAGACTGATCCGCCGCTATGTCTAACGCCTCTAACCCCATCACCCAACGGAATGGCGTCTTTTCGGAGGGAGCCTTTACCCGCCCTGCCTCTGGCGCAGCGTTGACCTGCTCCATTCTGGTGGTGGGGGGCTCAACGGCGGCCTACACTACGGCGCTGACCGCTTTAAGGCTCAATCTAGACGTGTGTTTGGTACAGCCTCACCGGGTTGTGGGGGGCCAGTTCACCGCCCAGGGGCTGCCCGCCTCCGACGACGGTGACCTGCTCCAGGCCAAGGCGACGCTCTACACGGTCGATGGCGAAGAGTATGCGATTTCTAAGGCGCAGCGGGCCTTTCGCGATCGCCAGCGCGAGCTACAGCTCGTGGGCGGCAAAAAGGTGGCCAACCCCGGCGGCGGCTGGGTGAGCCCGCTGGCGACTACGCCCGTGGTGGCGGCCACGGCCATGAATGAGGCGCTACTGCCCTATCTGCGCGACGGTCGCCTCACCCTGATTCCCTTTGCCGAACCGGCCAGGGTGGTGATGGCAACGGTGAACGGGCGCTCCAAAGTGCAGGGCGTGGTCTGCCGCGACACCCAGGCGGGCCACACCTTCACCGTCGACGCCAAAGTCACCGTCGAAGCCACTGACCTGGGAGATTTGCTAGAGGTCGGCAATATCCCCTCCCGCGTGGGTCAGGAGGCCCGCCACGAAACTGGCGAGGCGATTTTGCCCGAAGATGCCCGGCCCCAGTGCCAGCAGTCGATCACCTTTGATGTAGTGGTCGAGCACACCGCCCGGGGCAAAGGGGTGCCCATCGGCAAGCCCAACGGGTTTGAAACCGAGGGGTGGATCGGCCTGAAGGAATTCACCAGCAATTTTTGGACTAAGGCTAAGCCCGACAAATGGCAAAAGTGGGACTTCTTTAGCGATTTCGGCATCTTTCGCTATCGGCGGCTGCTCAGGTCGCACACCCACGAGAAAAAGGTCGCCCCTGGCGATGTGGCCGTGCTCAACTGGGGCACCTCTAGCGAGCCCGATCGCGCCTTTTGCTGCGGCAACGACTACCGCCCCGGTCGGCTGGTGGGTGTCAGCCGCGAAGAGCGGGCGCTGCACATTAAGCGGGCCAGGCAGCGGGCGCGGGCCTACGTCCACTACCTGCAAACCCACGGGGCCGCCGACCTCAAACCTCGCGGCGACCTCACCTGGACTAGCGACGGCATTGCCCTAGAGCCTTACATTCGCGAAGCCCGGCGCGGCATCGCCCTCACCACTGTGCGCCACGAAGACGTGGCCGAAACCTTTTTTCCCGACCAGGCGCGGGCGCGGTGCTTCGATGACTCGGTGGGCATTGGCCAGTATCACTATATGGATCTGCACGGCAACGACGCCAAGGGCCACGTCAGCCCCAGGGGCAAAGATGTAGTGGCTCTACCCTTTAGCCTGCCCCTCAGCTCCCTTGTACCGAAGGATACCGATGGCCTGGTGCTGTCGGCCAAGAGCCTGGGCACCACCCACATTACCAACGCCGCCTACCGCATGCACCCGATGGAGTGGGCGATCGGCGAAGCCAGCGGCTTTCTGGCGGTGTTTGCGGTGTGGACGGGGCTTGATCCTCGCCAACTGGCCACTGAAGAGCCCCACATTCGCAAGATCCAGGGCTTCATGGCCCGCAACGGTATCCCGATCTTTTGGTTCAACGACATCAGCCACGACGATGCCGACTTTGAGGCCATTCAGGTGCTGGCGACGGCAGGTATTGTCCGCAGCGAAAACCCGAAGAATCTCAGCTTTAGGCCCCACGCCCCGGTGAACCGGGCAGTCGTGGCCACGGCGCTGGTCAACGTGCTCAAGCTGCCCACCACCCTGCCTGAGAAGCCGACATTTACCGATGTCCTCCCTGGCAAGCACTGGGCCTACATGCCCATCGAAACCCTCAATGCCCACGGCATGATCGCCGGGGTCGGCAAAGACCGCTTCGCCCCCGATGCCCCCATCACCCGCGAACAGCTCTCGTTTTTGGTCAAGCGGGCCATGCCCGAGGTCTACGACAGGGCCTTTGGCCGCACCCCCATCGATCGCCAAAACCTCCAGCGCCGCGAACTCTCCCGCGTGCTCTACGAAGTGCTAAAGGGCAGGCTGGGGATTTAGCGCCTCCAGCACTGCCTGCAAAAACGGCCGTTTTTTCCTTTTTGGCCGCAAATGTAGGTTGAGAGGTGCTTTTTGCCACAATTTAAGTAATAGACATTACAACGGCAGCGCCTAGAACCCTGTTCACTGAACGTGGTCAATTAAGCGTTTATGGTCAGTTGAGTCTATGAAATTGTTCAAACGCATCAAGCGGCGACAGACCCCTGCCGTTTCTAAGCGGCTGTTGCAGATTGTCAGCGGGGTTGGGGTTTGTTTGCTGGTGGCAACCACATGGTCGTCGTGGTTTTCGCCCGCTGTTGCTCAGTACGAAACCTACGAGGTCAAGTCGGTACCTGGCAACGTGATCTGGGGCGAACTGTTCAAGCCTGACAGCGAGCCGATTTTGACGGTCAAATCGGGCGATCGCATTCGCATGGATACCGTCTCCCACGAAGGCATTTTGGCTGACCAAGGCGACACCGTTGAGTTTCTCACCGGCGGCGGCATCGCAGAATCAGATATTCTGGCCGATCAGCTCACCATTAAGGGCACTGTGACCAAGTCTGGGCCTGGCCCCCACGTCATCACCGGGCCAATCTACGTCGAAGACGCCGAACCGGGCGACGTGCTCGAAATCAGAACCCTCGACATCGACTACCGCGTGCCCTACGGCGTCATCTCTAACCGCCACGGCAAAGGATCCCTACCCGGCGAATATCCTGAAAACGACGAGCCGATTTACACCAAAATCATTCCCATTGACGCTGAGAATGAGATTGGTATTTTTCGGCCCTCCAACGGGCTGCCCGATCTCGAAATTCCCCTCAAGCCCTTCATGGGCGTCATGGGCATCGTGCCCGCCGACCCCGAAGATGCGGTCAACTCGGTACCGCCTGGGCTATACGGCGGCAACATCGACATCAAGCATTTGGGCCGGGGCAGCAGCCTCTATCTGCCGGTGCAGGTGCCAGGGGCGCTGTTCTACTCGGGCGACCCCCACTGCGCCCAGGGCAATGGTGAGGTGGCGCTGACGGCGATCGAGTGCTCGCTGACCCCCACCTTTGAGCTGGTGCTGCACAAAGGCATGGAGCTGCCCGCTCCTATGGGCGAAACCGCTGACTCCTGGATTGCGGTAGGCCTCGACGTTGACCTCAACGAAGCCATGAAGAAATCGGTCCGCGAATACCTGCGCATTATGAACGACAAGTACGGCTTCACCAAGGCCGATGCGCTGCTCTACGGCAGCGCCGACATCGACTTCGAGGTGTCTCAGGTGGTGGATATCGTCAAGGGCATCCATGGGGTGATTCCCAAGGACCGCTTCACCGTTCTAGAGAAGTAACACGTGTAAAGCAACTTATCCCAAATCCGAATCGTACAATCCCGATTTCGAACAGGCGGCTTCCTTAGGGGCAAACGGTGTTTGCCCAGCCCAACCGGGGCTAGCCAAGGCGGATTCAGGATCAGACGGTAAGGGACAGCGCAAAAAAGAACCCCGGCTTCTCAAGAAGTCGGGGTTCTGCGGTTTAGGGAAAATTGGTCTAGATCAGCGTCAGCAGATAGATCAGGCTAAACAGCACAATCCACACCACGTCTACAAAGTGCCAGTAGATCTCGGCCATCTCGGGGCCGGTGTGGGTGATGTCGCTGTAGTGGTTGGCGCGGCGCGATCGCCACAGCACCCCCAAAATCAGCACCAGCCCGATAAACACGTGCAGACCGTGAAAGCCCGTCAGTAGATAAAAGCAGTTGCTAAACAGGTTGGTCTTCAGCCCGTAGCCCAGGTTCATATACTCATACACCTGGCCCGCCAAAAACACTGCCCCCATGGCGGCGGTAATGCCAAACCACTTGCGCATTCCCCCTAGGTCGTTCTTTTTAATCGCCTTGGTGCCCAGGTTGATCACCAAACTGCTCGACACCAGAATCAGCGTATTCACCGCTGGCAGCAGCAGTTCCACCTCGGTTTCCTTAGGCGGCCACTCAGCTTTGCTGCCCCAAAACACGAGGAATACGGCAAAAAAGCCCGCAAACATCAAAAATTCTGAGCATAGAAATGTAATCAGGCCGAGCACCCGCAAATCCTGGTGCTCTTCATGGGCCGACACCTCATGGCCTGTGGCCACGGGGGTAGAGTCAATTGCGCCTTGCATAGGGTATCACCGAGGTAAAGGGCGGGTGGATGGGTGGGGAAGATGCGGAAATGAGGGGAGAGGGTGCGATCGCCCATGCTGAGAGGGGGCTGGGGCGATCGCCTTGGGAAACCGGGCTAAATCGGATCTTTTTCATCCAGGGTAAACGGTGGGCATTGCCCACCCTACGATCGCGGCGTCGGCAGGGGTTCTCCCGCTGGGCCAACTTGGTCGGCTTGCTCCATTCCGTAGGCGTAGGGGCCGTGGGTGAGCACCGGCAGCACCTCCCAATTTTCGATGATGGGGGGCGAGTCTGTAGTCCACTCCATGGTCATGGCATTCCAGGGGTTGGGGCCAGCTTTCTTGCCCTTCATCCAGCTCCAGATCACATTGAAGTAAAACGGGATCACCGACACCGCCAGAATGTAGGCCCCCACCGTCACCAACTGGTTCAGCCCGGCAAACTGCGGGTCATACATCGCTACCCGGCGAGGCATCCCCTGCATACCCAGGTTGTGCATCGGGGTAAAGGTGAGGATGGTGCCAATAAATGTCAGCACAAAATGCACCTTGCCCAGGGGCTCGTTCAGCATGCGCCCGGTGATTTTAGGAAACCAGTGGTAAATTCCCGAGTAAATGCCAAACACCGAGCCGCCGTACAGCACGTAGTGAAAGTGGCCCACCACGTAGTAAGTGTCGTGCACGTGAATGTCAAAGGGAGCCGCCCCCAGGGTGACGCCGCTGAGGCCGCCAAACACAAACATCGACAGCAGCCCCACCGCAAACAGCATGGCGGTCGTATAGCGAATTTTGCCGCCCCACAGCGTCGCCACCCAGCTAAAGATTTTGATCCCCGTGGGCACCGCCACAATCAGCGTCGAGATGGTGAAGAAGATCCGCATCCAGGGAGCGGTGCCGCTGGTGAACATGTGGTGTACCCACACAAACAGCCCCACCAGGCAAATGGTGAGGGACGAGTAGGCGATCGCCTTATAGCCAAAGATCGGCTTGCGGGCGTGCACCGGAATCACCTCCGACATAATGCCAAAAATTGGCAAAATCATCAGATACACCGCCGGGTGCGAGTAAAACCAAAACAGGTGCTGATACACCACCACGTTGCCGCCCGCATCGGGCTTAAAGAACGAGGTGCCAAAGTTGATGTCAAACAGCAGCAGCACCATCGCCGCCGCCAGCACTGGCGTCGCAAACAGCGCCAAAACAGAGGTGGCTACCATGGCCCAGCAGAACAGCGGCATCTGATCCCAGGCCATACTGGGCACCCGCATCTTCCAGATGGTGACCAAGAAGTTCACCGACCCCAAGATGGAGGAGGTACCCACCATAATTAGAGCCACACACCAGAGGGTCTGGGGCAGATTGGCCGTAATCTCGCTTAGAGGCGGATACGACGTCCACCCCGCCTGAGCGCCGCCGCCAAAGAAAAAGCTAGCCGCCAGCAGCGCCCCCGCCGGAGGGTTAAGCCAAAAGGCTATGGCGTTGAGCTTGGGGAACGCCATATCCCGCGCCCCAATCATCAGCGGAATCAGGTAGTTGCCAAACCCCCCGATCGCCGCCGGCACAATCCACAGGAAGATCATGATCGTGCCGTGGTTGGTCAAAAAGGCGTTGTAAAGGTCGGGGCTGAGAAAGTCTGAGTCGGGGGTCGCCAGTTCGGTGCGCATTAGCACCGCCATAAAGCCGCCCACCAGGTAAAACAAAAACGACGTCACCAGGTACTGAATGCCAATCACCTTGTGATCGACGTTAAAGGTGAAATAGTCGTACCACTTCCACTTGTCCGGATGGCCGTGGCCACCCTGAACCTCGGGGGGTTTCATTGAAACATCTGCTTGAGCCATAGATCGTTTGCTAATGAGGGCTATAAAAACTGCGGATGTAGCGGCTTATGGGTCTGTCAATCCACAACTGGGAAGTCTTATCGTCCTGTAGGTTGGTTGAAACGGCATGTAGCCCAACAGCGGTTGACTCTGTTGGGTTCCACTGGCGCTCTACCCAACCTACAAATTAACGCTTGAACCCAGCCCGAGACCGTCCGGGGCAAACCCAGATTGGCGTTAGTGATGCATGGAGCTGGATTGGGCGATCTGAACCGGAGATTTTGCTAGATCTGGGGCAATTTCTGCCAAATACTCGGCATCGGTGGCATTTATTGCGGGTTGAGCCACGGTAGTTGTCGGCGTAGCTTCAGCCACCCGGCTGGCTACCCAGTCGGCGTAGTCTTCAGGAGATTGCACAATCACCTGGGTGCGCATGCCGCCGTGGTAGGCCCCACATAGCTCGGCACAGACGACGGGGTAGGTGCCCTCGCGGGTAGCCACAAAGCGCAGTTCAGCAGGCTCACCGGGCAAGGCGTCTTGCTTCAGGCGAAACTGAGGCACCCAAAAGGAGTGAATCACATCCTTCGCTTCGATCAGTAGCTGCACATCTTGACCCACGGGGATGTGCAGTTCGCCATCGACAATGCCCGTGCCAGGGTAGGTAAAGATCCAGGCGTACTGCATGCCGGTAACGTTTACCGTCACGTCTGGTGAGTTCATTGACCCTAGAGGGCTGGCCCCAAAGCCATAGACCTGGGTTTTGCCAAAGACGGTGTCATCGTCAACGCCCTGGGCCAGTAGTAGGGGGGCCACATCGATCACCGACTTTTGTGGGGCCATAGCCACCATGGCACCGTGGCCGTGGTGGCCACCGGGCGAAAAGCCGCCCATCTCTTGAAACACCACGACGCTATAGAGGCCCAAACCCACCACAATTACAGCGGGAATGGCGGTCCAAAACGCCTCAAGGGGCAGGTTGCCCTCAATGGGCAAACCGTCGGTCTCATCGCCCTTGGGCTGGCGAAAGCGAATCAGCGAATAGACGATCGCTCCCTGCACCACAATGAACAGAGCCGTACCAATGGTCATCATGACGTTAAACAGGTCATCTACTAGGGGAGCCTGCTCCGACGCCTGCTCCGGCAGTAGATTGTGATTTTGCCCCACCCATAGACTGATCAGGGTGACGGCGATACCGAGAACCAGCGTCCAAAAGGGGGCAGGAATTTGTTTCATGGCTACTCTCCTAGGGAGATGTTGCGAAGGATGCAGAACCCAACCTAATGAGAACATGCACCTGGAACGTGCGAATTAACTACCAGGGCTAAAAAATCATCAGCCATGTCTCCTTGCATGCTAAAGGGCAGATCTGGCCTGGCTTCAGAAACTTTTGATTTGCTTCAACTCTGTCATCGGACGGCGGCCTTTTGACGAAGTTTTGTAACCTGCAAGGGCGGTTACGAAACCAGGATTTTAATAAAAAAATTAACTATTTGTCGGGGCTAAGGGCAGACTCTGCCAAAATTCTAGAGAATTACAGCCGCTGGGGGCACGTTTGGGTATCGTGCTGCTTTGGGTCAGGCTTTACCTACAAGGCCTGTAAACCAGAGGATCTTGCCAACCAGAGGGCATTGTCCGCAGCCGAGCATCGAGTTACTTTTTTTTGCAAGCTGGGGGCCGGTTGGGGGGGAGGGCATGCTAAACACACTGCTCGACCGGCGGGCTTAACGAACCGCCGCAGAGCTCTTATCCCCAGGGAGAGATTGCACCATGGACTTTTCGATGGCCTCTAGCCAGCCCGATGTTCGCAAAGAAGCGCTTGTGGCCTTAACGGCCCAGTTTGTTAAGCAGGGCCACCCCCCCAGCTACGCCCAACATATGGCCACTGCCTCCATTTTTCAGGCCGATTTAGAATTGCGCAATGCCCAGTTCAGCCGCCTGATCGCCTGGCTTAAGGAATCCCATGCTGACATTTACCCTGAGGCGCTCGAAATTGCTGAGGCTGTGCGGCAAGAGTTTGAGAAGCGCGTTACCGGGGAGTTTTAGCCAGGGCCGCTCTCGAGGTTGTCTGCTTGCCCCTGCCTGTTCAGCTGAGCTATGACTTTATTTCCCAACCCCGTGGCTAGCTGGCTCAGCAGCGGCGAAGACTTTCTGACCCAGGGCAATTATGCCCAGGCATTGGCGGCCTTTGAACAGGCTCTAGGGCTTGCCCAGCAAAGCTGCAACCCCCAGGCCGAAGTGCTGGCGTTGCAGCGATTGGGCGATGCTCACCTGGGGCAGGGGCAGCCAACGCTCTCGGTGGCGTCGATTCAGCAGGCGATCGCCATTGCCCTAGAGCAACACAACTTCAACGCCCTCTACGAGTGCCATCGGCAGCTGGCCCAGGCCTATAAGTCAATGCATAGCTTTGAGCTGGCCCTGCACCATTTGGAAGCTGCTGACGGTTTGCGAGACAGCTGCGATCGCCCCGCCGCTCCAACTGCCGCTAACGTAGGCCCGGACCCTCTAGACTGGGCGGTCTGCTCCGCCTTGGCAGAGCAGAATAAAGATTCTGTGCTGGTGCTGTTTCGCTCTATGGTCGAGCAGGCCAACTTCGGGGTCGCTATCTTTCAAGACGAGCGCCTGGTCTACGGCAACCCATGCCTGATGCAGTGGGCAGGCTGCGATCCCCAAGATCTTGGGCGACTGACGATGGCAGATCTAATAGCGCTGGCCCCTGAACCGCGCAGTGCTGTCTTGGACGATGTCGGCCCCCAGGAGGGTCAACTGCTGGGCCAGCAGGGGCAGGTGTTAGCCGTTGAAATCTACGCTACTACCCTGGTCTACCGCGATTCGCGCAGCGTTCCGGAACCGACTCGGAACGAGTATCCCTTTGGGAATCGCCCCGCCCTGGTCACCTACCTGCGCGACATCAGCGCCGCGCGGTGTATGGAAGATCGACTCAGGGCTTCGGAAGCCCGCTACCGCAGCCTGATTCACCACGTCCCCATTGGGCTATGCCGATTTAGCCCGGAGGGCCGTCCCCTAGATGCCAACCCGGCTCTGCTAGCTATCTTTGGCTTCAGCGATGTGGCCACCTTTTTAGACGCCAGCCCCCTCCAGCCCAGCAGCCCGGTGATCAATCAAGGGCAACCCCTGCTGTGGAGCGACTACCTAAATCTGCCCAACCCGCTGAAAGATTGCGAAATCAAGCTATCGCACCCCGATGGGCGCTACCTGTGGGTGCGCGTGGTGGCTAGGGCGGTTCGCGAAGCGACCCCTTCGGAAGTCGCCGACTCAAACGGTGCCATTCAGTTCTACGAAGGCGCGGTCGAAGACATCACTGAGATCAAAGCTGCCCAACTGGCTCTAGAGGAGCTGGCCGTGCGGGATTCCCTTACCCATGTATACAACCGCCGCCATTTTATTGATTTAGCCAGCCGCGAAATAGTGCGATCGGCCCGCTTCAACCGCCCGGTTACCCTGCTGATGCTCGACATCGACCACTTCAAGGCGATCAACGACACCTACGGCCATCTTGTGGGGGATGCCGTGCTGCGCGACATTGCCCTGCGGCTCAAGGCCAACCTGCGCCAGAGCGATATTCTGGCCCGCTACGGGGGCGAAGAATTTATCCTGCTGATGCCCGAAACTGACCAGGCCCAGGCCTGGATTGGTGCCGAACGGCTGCGCCGAGTGATCGCGGCTACCCCCTTTGACAGCGACGGTGGCCCCCTTTCGGTGACCGCTAGCGTGGGGCTATCCTGCTGGCCTGCCAGTGCCGACTCCAGTTCTATAACGTCGCTGCCCCACATCAACGACCTAATTAGCAAGGCCGACCAGGCGCTGTACCGAGCTAAGCACTCGGGCCGCAACCAAACCCAGGCCGAAGCCTGGCTCTACAGCGTCAACAGCCAGATCGCCTAGAGCTAAAAAAATGTCCCCAGCTAGGACTTGACGAGCCTAACTGGGGATAGGGTAATGGGTGCAAAGAACCTAGCTGGCGATGTAGCCATGCATAGTGGCCTTGCGTCGGCGCAGGTGTTTGAGCGCTTGCTGCTCGAGCTGGCGCACTCGCTCGCGGCTGATGTTCATACGGGTGCCCACCTTGGCCAGGGATAGCTCGTTGCCGTCTTCGAGGCCGTAGCGCAGGGTAATCACCTCTTTCTGCTGGGGGGTCAGCTCAGACAGCAGATTGCGGATATCTTGCTTTAGCGACTCTTGGGCAGTGAAGGTCTCGGGCGAAATGCCGTCATCTTCCAGCAGCTCTTGCAGCTCGGTATCCTGGTTGTCGCCAATGCGCACATCTAGCGAGATGGGCTGGCGCGCCAGCACCAAAAACTCGCGAATCTGCTTGGGCTCTAGCTCCAGCGCCTCACCAATTTCGTTGGCGTTGGGGCTGCGGCCCAGCTGCTGAGACAGCTCGCGCTGCACCCGTTTGATTTTGTTGAGCTTTTCGGTGATGTGGATGGGCAGGCGAATGGTGCGCGCCTGCTGGGCGATCGCACGGGTAATGGCCTGACGAATCCACCAGTAGGCGTAGGTAGAGAATTTGTAGCCCTTGGTCGGGTCAAATTTCTCAACACCGCGCTCTAGGCCCAGGGTGCCCTCCTGAATGAGGTCTAGAAATTCTAGATTGCGCTTCTGGTACTTTTTGGCGATCGCCACTACCAGGCGCAGGTTGGCCTCAATCATCTTGCGCTTAGCGCGCTCACCCTGACGCAGGGTTTGATTGAGCTTATCTTCGCTGAGATCGGCGGCTGCGGCCCACTCTGCCAAAGTGGGCTCACGGCCTAACGACTCCGTCAGGCTCTCTTTTTGCTCGAGCAGGGCCATATAGGCCTGCACCTGCTTGCCGAAGATGATTTCTTCTTCGTGGGTGAGCAGCGGTACTCGGCCAATCTCATGGAGGTAGGTGCGTACAGCGTCAGCGCTGTAGAGGGGCTTGCTCTTTAGTATGCGGGTCTTTGTTTTAGCCATGAATTAACCTTTTCCTCCACTGACGATGCGGCAAACGCTGAATGCTGAAACCAAAAAACCGAAGCAAAAACAGTTAAGTTAGAAACGCCTGGACTAAATCGCGGAAAGAGACTGGGGTTCTCGGCTGCTACCAGCTCAACACCGGGCCAGGGAAAATATGGTGTGAATAGACTCTGCCCTTTCCTCATCTCTCAACGGTCTGGCAGAACCTGGTTCTACAGTTTTCTTCGCTGACCGTTGGCGATCAGGACTAAATTAATCACTCGCAATGCAGACCTGCCAATCCAACGGTTGCTCAAAGACAATGCCTGCGTAAGCAGTAAGTTGACCAATCGTGCAAAACCTGAAGCGAGCCAAGGGCTGGAATTCTCAAACGAAACTCGAAACCACTATGAGTTTACTCCTCCAGAATATAACAACTTTCTGGTTGCGTAAAGTACTACAGGTGTAGTTATGCGTCTGACGGGGGTAGTGGTCACTTTGTTTCCTGAGTCTCAGGTTAACTAACTGTGGCGGGGCGGTCTGCATCAGATGTTTCAGTTCTAAGCTGGGGTCTGAGGCAGATGTCTTTAAGACCATCTCTATATTCAAGGATCTAGTCACTTCACCCGTGGGGGTTTCCCCCCTGAGAAAACCGAACCTATTGCCCCGAGAGGTGTAGCGGAGAGCTAAAACGTCTCAAACGTTAGGTTACTGAAACGATGTCGCAGGGGTGTGTCGGTGGTATGGCAGCTCTATGGCGGGTCTGGTTGCATACTACAAGCACCTAACCTGCTGGCGCTGGCTTCCCCACACTTCGCCCCAACCTGCTAACGACCGTTCCAAAAACCGGTAGACTCAGTGAGATTATTTTTTCGTCCCTAGGCACAAGCACCCATGAAAAACGGGTTAGACCATCGCCTGCTGGCTCAGCGCCCGGCACCCATCGGCATTTTTGATAGCGGTGTCGGCGGCCTTACGGTACTGCGAGAAATCTACCGCCAGCTGCCCAACGAGTCGGTGCTGTACTTTGGCGATACGGCTCGGCTGCCCTACGGATCGCGATCGCCCGAAGAGATTCTCTACTTTGTGCGCCAAATCTTGACCTGGATGGCCGACCAGGGCGTCAAGATGGTGATTATGGCCTGCAACACCAGCTCGGCTTTGGCCCTTGACCTGGTGCAGGGCGAGTTTCCCTTCCCGGTGCTGGGGCTGATTCGCCCTGGGGCTCAGGCGGCGGCTCTGCGGGGCCGTCGCATTGGCGTGATTGCCACCCAGGCTACCGTTACCAGTCGGGCCTACACCCACGCCATTCAAGAAATTAACCCAGACTGTCGGGTGTGGGAGGTGGGCTGTCCGCTGTTTGTACCGATTGTTGAGCAAAACCAAATTAAAGATCCCCATGCCCAGCGCACCGCAGCCACCTACCTACAGCCGCTGATGGCTGCCAATATTGACACCCTGGTCTACGGCTGTACCCACTATCCCCACCTGGCCCCGGTGCTAAGGCCAATTTTGCCCGCCGCGATGCAGTATGTTGATCCAGCGATTTCTATGGTGGCAGCCGCCGCTAAAGAACTCGATGCCCTGGGCCTGCGGAGCAGTACTCCTGCCTGGTCAACGGAGTTTTATGTGAGTGGTTCAGCTCCCGAGTTTAAACGCCTGGCGGTGCAGTGGCTGGGTCATCAGCCTGCCGTGCGCCAAATTCGCCTGCCAGAGCTAGTGGCTCACCCCAAGGGCTAACCCTGGGAGCGACGCCGTGCGCTCAGGCGCTGGGCCAGCACAAGCATGCCGTAGATCAAGAGTAGATAGGCGATCGCCAGCAGCGGAATAACAACGAGAGAAATAGAGTAGGTCATGGTCGGCAGCAGCAGATGAGAGAAACCAGTAAATGCCTGGCGAGCCATGAATACGGTAGAGCAGCACCGATGCTGCAAAACCAAATCCCCTCTCTGAAAAAGGAATTTTGCTCGCCAACAATTTTGGGTGATGGCACACCCACAGAAGTTAGTAAAAATGACCGAGCGCTTAAGAAACCAGTGGAAAAACCACCCAGCACTGCGATCGACTCAAAGTAATAAACAAGACAGAGCCGATCAAAAAATCTTACGAACTCTGCTTATATTCTTGAGAAATTCTTAATTCTGAGTCTATCACGGTATTCCTCTGCTGGGTAAGCGATTTATAGGGGGCAAGTCGCCTAAATTTTGGGCGGCCTTGGGGAATTGGCTTGGTGAATTTGCCCAGCGCTGACGGTCTGGTTTAAACCGTTGAAACCCAGTCCTGGTAATGGGTTTGCCCCTGGGCGAAGCCGTTGGCCAAGCTTGAAGCCGGAGGCTTTGACTAACGAAAGAGGCTGAGCTTTTACCAATACTGCTTTGGGGGTTGTCTTAGAATGGCGATAGAATATGTAAAAATTCGTAACTTTAGCGCTCTTGCCGGGGTCTATGACTTCAGTAACTTCTCTTTTCGCGCCAGTTGAGTCCGACCTTGACCTGATGACCCAAAATCTAAAGGGGTTAGTTGGGGCACGGCATCCCATTTTGTCGGCGGCGGCCGAGCATCTGTTTGGTGCTGGGGGCAAGCGAGTGCGCCCAGCCATTGTGCTACTCCTGTCTAAGGCCACCCTGCCAGGGCAAGAGATCACTCCCAAGCACCGTCGCCTGGCCGAGATTACCGAGATGATCCACACAGCCAGCCTGGTGCACGACGATGTGGTCGATGAAGCCAGTGTGCGGCGGGGGGTGCCCACGGTGCACAGCAGCTTTGGCAATCGCATCGCGGTGCTAGCGGGGGATTTTTTGTTTGCCCAGGCCTCTTGGTACTTGGCTAACCTAGACAACCTGCGAGTGGTCAAGCTGCTCTCCCAGGTAATTATGGATCTGGCCGAGGGCGAAATTCAGCAGGGGCTGAACCGCTTTGATACCAGCCTCTCTATTGATACCTATTTGGACAAGAGCTATTTCAAGACGGCCTCGCTGATGGCCAACAGTGCTAAGGCTGCCGGGGTACTCAGCAACATGTCTGAGCCAGTGGTTGAGCAGCTCTACGACTACGGACGGCATTTGGGGTTGGCCTTTCAGGTGGTTGACGATATTCTCGACTTCACCAGCTCTGACGAAGTCTTGGGTAAACCCGCCTGCTCTGATCTAAAAAGCGGCAATCTAACGGCTCCGGTGCTCTACGCCATGGCCGAGCATCCCTTTCTCACCACCCTGATTGAGCGGGAGTTTTCTGAGGCCGACGATTTTGACCAGGCCATTGACCTGGTACACGGCAGCAGCGGTATTGCCCGATCGCGCGAGCTAGCCGCCACCCATGCCCGACTGGCGGCAACTTGCCTAGAGCATCTGCCCCCCTCTGCCGCTTGCCAAGCCCTCCAAGACCTAACTAGCTATGTGCTGCGGCGTATTTCCTAACGCAGTGGGTGCTCAATCGAGCGGCTGCACCCGATGCTGAGTAGGGAAGCTGCTGAGAGAAATGCCCTTAGGTACATGGCCTAAGGGCCTTTTTGGGCGATCGCATGTTTGACTATCACCCGGCGACTGCCGAGATTCCTACGCCTTGGATTGACTAGCCTGGGGGTTGCTTTGCTTTGGCCAATGGGGCGACACGGCCTAGGCCGCGCTGGGTCAGGGTGAGGAAGCATCATCAAGGCTTGAAAGCAATGCCCACCCGATGAAATCTCCGAAGTTGACGCTCCGCACGTCCAGTCACCCAATTGAGTCAGAACGGTTTTTCTGCTAGAGTTCCTCTGGAAAAAACTGTTGTTCCTGCCTTGTTAGAAAACTTCAGGGTACAAAAATAGCTCTCAATTAGCTATCTGCTTCACGTGTGATGCCCCTGGAACTGGCGTGGCATTCAGCATCTTGATATTAACGATCAGCACAAAATAACCCATGGGCGAGGGCTTACAGCACCCCAGAAAATTAGCCGCCAGTGCCAGGCAAACCCTTCTGAATGAGTTCAAAAGTTACTAATAAGGTCATCGATATGAAAATCCGCTCGATTCTGGCCTGTTCGGCTTTGGCCTATGGCGCTGTCGTCACGGTAATGGTCACTCCCCAGATCGTGGGGGCAGCCGTGCCCATGCCTTCCTCCACTGTTCTCGCCCAGCAGGCCGACTTGAACTTAGTTGGAGAAGGGGAAGGCACCTTATCTATCGGCAGCCGCCCCAGTCAAACCGTGACCTTTGTCACTGTGACCAGCCGCCCCAATCAGCAAGTTGAGATTTCTCTGCGCCTAGCGGATGGCAACTTGCAGCGATGGGAGGGGCAATTGGTCAGCCGCACTGCGACTGAGGCCCAGATTCAGTTGACCAGTGCAGGCGCGGCTGACGCTACAGGAACGCTCACTGTCCGCTATCAGGACAACAGTCTGATCTCTCTGAGCGGCAGTGGCACCCTTGACGGTCAACCTCTGTCGATCCTTTTCACCATTGGCGACGACAGTGTTGGCCGTCCCCCTGTCCCCAGTGTGGTGACCCTGACTCAGGCAGGTCAAGGGGTGTTTGGTCTTCAAGGACGTTCGAACCAAAATATTTCCTTTGCTTCGGTCACCGTTCAGCCGGATAACAGCGCCGAGCTATCAATTCGCCTAGCCGATGGCAATAATATCGCCTTCGCAGGACAGCAAACCCGTAAGACCGCCGAAGACATTGTCCTCAATCTCACCTCCTCAGGGAATGCAGATGCCCAAGGCCCCGCCAATATTCGCTATGGACCCAATAACTCGATCATCACCATCTCATCGAACGGCACCCTAGACGGTCAGCCCTTTTTCATTCAATTCAGCGGTCAGCAAGCCACCGCCCAGCCCCCAGTTGTTCCTCCAGCGGCCGGGGCCGTCATTTGCACCGGGCAGATGCAAAATGGATGGCAATATCGCGCTGAGGTCGCCAATCAACGATTCACAGAAATTCGCTGGGAGCGATCGGGCGCAGAGCCTACGGTGTCAACCCTGCGGTTTTATCGCAACAATGCCCAGGGGCAGCCGGTTTATCGGGGATCCTTCCGGGCTGCGACAGAGCTGGCGCTGGTTGACCTCAGTGGCGGCAATCCTCGCCCAGGCTCCCAGGTATCCATTGGGGTAGAGGAGTGGGGGTGGTCGCGAGGCAACTGTCGCTAAGGGCCAGCAGAAAGGGCTTCCTAGGCGGTCTGGTTGAGCAAGTTCTAAGCGCTGCCTGGGGCGAATATCACCCTCGCGCACCCTTGGATTAGGCTACGCTGCAAAGGTAGCGTGCAGCGCAGTTCTATGGGTCAAGAAATTGAGCGTAAGTTTTTGGTGGTCGGCGATGGTTGGCGGCACGCTGCCCAGGGAGAGGTGATGTGCCAGGGCTATATTCCCACCCAAGATGCCCGCACGGTGCGGGTACGGCGAGTGGGCGATCGCGCCTATCTCACCCTCAAAGGCCCGGCGGTCGGTCTGGTGCGCCCTGAGTTTGAATACCCCATTCCTGTCGCCGATGCCCAGACTATTCTAGAAACCCTCTGCCAGCCACCCCTGATCGAAAAAACCCGCTATCGCCTTCCTCTAGGGGATGTGGTGTGGGAAATAGACGAGTTCTCGGGCGACAACCAGGGGTTGATTGTGGCAGAAATTGAGCTAACCAGCCCCGATCAATTGGTCGATCTGCCTGCCTGGATAGGTGCAGAGGTCAGTTACGATCCGCGTTACTACAACTTAAACCTGGCTCGTCATCCTTTTAAGGGCTGGGGTGCTGAGGAATGAGGATTGAACACAATCCAAGTTTTGTAGGTTAGGGCATCCTGCCTGACTATGAACGGCTATAGGACAGCCGTGACGGCTATCCTACGTCATTTAATCCTTGATCCCTAGCGTGCTGCCGAATGGATGTGAGAGCCGAGCGTTGACCTACCCCTCAATCTCCTACTGGATACTGCCGCCCCCGCCACTGGGTAGGTCGCCGCAGGGATGACATGCCGATGCGCGCTACCGCTGCCAGATCCGCTAGGGGCGACAGCCAGAAGGCCCAGGCTCCCGCTGCTTCCTGCCGGTCGTAGGCTGAGGCTACTGCGGCCTGCATGCCCAGCCGCACGAGCAGCAGACTCGCGTTCACAATCAGCAGCAGTTGTAGGGTCAGCGACCAAGCTGCGGGCAGTAGCAGCCGAACGGCAAACACCCCCGGCACAATCACCCAGGGCAACCCCTGCACCAGGGCAAGAAATAGCCAATCCCACCAGATCTGTGCTGCCGGAGCCGCATCTTTTAAGTCTAGAGAGCGGCCCCACTCGCGCCAGGTCTCGGCCATGCCTTCGTACATGCGCACCTTCAGCAGGCGGGTGCCATCCCAGAAACCCACTTTGGCACCCTGGGCTGCGGCGTAGCGAGCCAGGGTGACATCGTCGCAAAAGGAGCTAGAAGCCGCCTGATAGCCGTCGAGTTGGGCCAGCAGCGATCGCCGTACCATAAAGCACTGGCCATTGGCCATTACTCGCTGGGCAGAGCTACTGGGGCTGCCCGCCGGGCCAAATCGGTACACCAGCGTCATCAATAAAGCCGGTTGCAGCCAAAATTCGCCGGGGTGCTTGAGAATAAACCGGGGCGCGAGAGACACCAGGTCATAGCCCTCACGGTTCATGGCTTTGGCTAAAGCTGCCACCAGGCCAGGCTGGGGTTGGGTATCGGCGTCAACCCCCAGTACCCAGGTGCTAGCGGTCGATGTCTGGCGAAAGCCGTAGTCCAAGGCCCAGGGACGCCCAACCCATCCCTGGGGCAGGGGATCGTCCTCTAGCAGCCGCAACCGCGGGTCATGGGCCTGGTAAGCGCTGACTACCGATCGGGTGCGATCGGTAGACCGGCTATCGACGACTAAAATCTCCCGCACTTCATAGCCCTGACGGATCAGCCCTTCCAGGCAGGGGCGTATCCGATCCGCCTCGTTGAGGGTGGGTACCACCACCGAAACCGTGCCCAGCAGATCGAGGTCGGGGCGGGCTGGGGCCAGGGGAGGCCGGCGAAAGGGGCCCTGCATCAACCGCGACAGCAGCACCGCCACCATCGGCAGCTGCCCTGCCAAGAGCACGATCGCGATAAAACTCGGCCAGGGAAACGGAGTGGCCACATCGGGGAGCAAGGGAATACCTCAAAAACGGGCGTGGATCGCGGTTGAACTGACTGACTGTGGATTCCTACAGCTCAATTTGATCCCATTGGGCCTCGGATCGAATCTACTGTCCGAGGCCGATGGTCTTGTGCTGCCGACATCGGCAACAGCTCTGTGGCAACAGGGCTATTTAGGATCCCTTAGTCGCAGCTACGGGAGTTTCGATGACCTGGGTGGGCTCAGCTAACTCACCAGAGAGATCTTCCTGGGCAGTGGCGCGCCAGCACAGCACCGCAGGTAGGGCTCCGGTCAAAATTCCCAGCGCGATGGGGACATAAAACCCAGCAGCCAGACTCATCACCAGGGCAAAGCCAAAGTTGGCCAAGTACACTACTAGAGGTAGGGTGAGCTGCCCTTGGTCTAGCTCGGGCGAGAACTTAAAGGTTTTCCACAGACCCAGGGCTACGCCCATAAAGACGACCCCAGTCCCAAGCCACCCCGCAAAATTTTGGTAGGGCATGCCAAAGAAGGCACCGGGCTCGTGCCAGTACCAGAAGGGCAGGGCGGTCTGACTCATCGCTGGGTCGAGCACAAAATCCCAGGAGGTGAGCAGTACAGATCCTAGAACTACAGCGGCTAGCGATCGCGCCCAGTTGTAGCGTCCAGCACCGCCCCCCGCAGCCAAACCGCTGCGAGCCAGCAAAAACGATGCCAGACCCAGATAAAACCACGACAGCGGAATGGTAAAGGGCACCAGACCAGCGACCTTGTAACCCAGCCCGTTGAGGTAAGTGTAGTTACCGAAGGGAAAGCCAGTGCTGGTGCCCAACAGCTCACTTGTGACGGAAATGCCGACGGAGGCGATCGCAAATGTGATCAAGCTGCCTAGCCCCAGGGTGCGATAGGCGTACAGAGCCATGGCCAGGGTGCCCAACAAAATGTAGCCGACGCCGCCCCCGGCCATGCTCCACCGAAAGAGAGTTGGCCCCGCTGGCAAGTACTCTAGGATGCCAGGGTGAGGTACCACCCATAGCAGACCGGCCAGGCCAAACACCATGGCGACCACGTGACCGTATAGGCAAAACCGCTCGATGGCTAAAAAATTTCTCATGGTAAGTCCTAGATACCGCTGACCGGGCTGTACAGCTCGACCGCTAACTGTTCTTTTATGAAGGGCTGAAAACAGCCGTAAGTGCAATCGTCGCCTAAATTATAAGTTTTGTAAATGGTAAGTTTTGAGGTTTCTCCAGCGCTCAATCCTCCTGATTACAAAAGTAGCCCTGCCGGTTTAGCAGTTAATTTAGGCGGCTCTCCCCTCGCCAAGGGGCGGTGTGGAAATCAGGAAAATCGGCTAGGATGACGGCATACAGGTCAGATCTTTGAGATCCTATGGCACCTATGACAACCCCTGGCCCTACCCTAACAGTAAGGCCGCTGCAATACCGCGATTTAGACGACCTTAAGCAGTGGCAGCCAGAGGATCTGGAGGCTGGTGGCGACCTTGATGCTGCCGAAGATATCGTGACATGGCTAGATTATCAGCGCCGCTGGTACGGCCCCCTGAAAGTTTTAAGCTGGCTGCCCCGCCCCGTGCAGCAGCAGAGTCAGGCCACCTTCGTGGCCGAGCGCCAAAAATCTTTGGTGGGGTTTATTCAGGTGTCGCCGTTCAATCAGACTCGCAGCACCTGGCGGGTTGAGCAGGTGGTGATCAACCGTCGCGCCCTGGCTGACACGGCGGCCTCGGGATATGTGGCGGCCTCAGGCTATATGGATGTCGGTTCACGGCTGCTGCGCCACTGCTTCGAGGTGATTTGGGAGGCCAGAACCTGGATGCTTGAGGTTGATGTCAACCACACCTCTGCTTTGGCGCTCTATCGCTTCAATGGGTTTCAGCCCTTGGCCCAGATGACCTACTGGGAGATGGCTGCCGAGCAGATCGAAACCCTGGCTCAGCGCGAGCCCGATCTGCCGAACCTTTTGCCTATTAGCAACGCCGACTCTCAGCTTCTGTACCAGCTAGACACGGCCGCCATGCCACCTCTGGTGCGCCAGGTGTTTGATCATCAGATCCAAGACTTTAAAACCGGTCTGATGGGCAGCATGACCGCCACCGCCGACCGTCTGGTCAACCAGGTTGAAACGGTCAGCGCCTACGTGTTTGAGCAGCAGCGCAAGGCGGCGATTGGTCAGTTTAAGCTGGCAATTTCCCGGGATGGTCAGCAGCCCCACGAGGCCGGGTTAACGGTTCACCCGGCCTATACCTGGCTCTACCTGGAGCTGATGACGCAGATGGCGAAAATTTTGCAACCCTTCCCGGCCCAGTCTCTACGGCTGACCTCCCTCGACTATCAACCCGAGCGAGAGGAGTGCTTTACTCAAATTCAAGCGACCCCCGCCTCCCATGCCCTGCTGATGTCGCGATCGGTGTGGCACAAAGTGCGTGAGGCTCGGCACCTTTCCCTAGAGGGGCTACAGCTGTCTGACATGCTAACGGGTCTACAGCCTGCCGGTAAGCCGGTGCCGGGGCGGATGACCTGGTCGGCAGAGCGTTGGCAGAGGGGGCTAGGGCCGCAAACGCCAAATGCAGGTACCGGTGCGCCGCCTTCTGAGGGCGATCGCTAAGGCTGCAAGACTATGGCGCTGGTTTCAGCTCTGGGGTTAGACATTGGTCGCAGGCGCATTGGGGTCGCGGGTTGCGACGGCACGGGCCTGATTGCCACAGGGCTCACCACGCTACAGCGGCGATCGTTTCAGGAACTGGTGGTCGATTTACAACATTTGGTTAAGATCCGGCAGGCCCAGGTACTGGTGGTGGGCTTGCCGCTAACCATGGATGGGGAAGAGGGCTTTCAGTCTCGCCAGGTGCGAAAGGTGGCCCAGGGACTCAGTCAGGCTCTATCGCTGCCCGTTGTCTATGTCGATGAACGCCTGAGTTCGGTAGAGGCCGAACACCTCATGCGCGCCGCAGGCCATTCGGTAGCCCAGGAAAAAGCTTTAATTGACCGCAAGGCAGCCGCCATCATCCTGCAGCGCTGGTTAGACGAACGACGCTCATTGTAAACAGACGTAACCGGATGGGATATTCTGATAACACCGTTCAGTGTTCATACTGGGCTGCGGTGTTGATCCACTGCACCTGGTTACCGAGAAAAGAGTAGCCTCCATGGCGGATAATACCCAACCGATTGACGAGTCAGCCGTAGTTCTCACCGACGATGCCGGGCGGTTTTTGCCCTGTCAAGTGGAGCAGAGCTTTCAGCTCAACGATCGCGAATACCTGCTTTTGCTGCCCATTGATGCCCCCATCGAGATTTTTGTGTGGCAGCAAGACGACAATGACGACGAGGTCTTAATGGATGTGGAAGAGGAAGAGATCGATCAGGTCTTTCTCACCGCCAAGGCCGTGCTGGCTGAGCAAAATTTGTCCCTCCAGCGCACCGCCATTACCCTGACTGCGTCGGGGGAGGTGCCCGAGGCTGAGGAAGACAACTGTCTCACCCTAGAGCTAGACGACCTTGACGACGCCGGTAACCCCGTCACAGAAGAATTTCAGATCTTGGCAACCTGCTTCTACGACGACGAAGAATATACCCTGTGCACGCCCCTCGACCCGCTGCTGATTTTTGCTCATCGCACCAGCGACGGATCTCTGGAGGTAGTGACTCCAGAGGAATTTCAGACCATTCGCGGTGGCTTAGAGGAAAAGCTGTTTGATCTATTAGAGTAAGAACGTCCGTAACGGCGATTTATCGATAGTGCAACTATGGCTAAAGGTTCACGCTGGGTTCGGTGGAGTTTTCTAGGGCTGCTGCTGCCGTTGGCTACCGGGGTAGCGGCCTGGCAGGGCTGGGCCTGGTGGAGTTGGGCCAACCAGCCCGTCAGCGCAACCTCTGCCGAAGCCGCTCCTGGAACGGTGCAAATTCAAGTTCCGCCGGGTACTCCGGGCCAGCAGATTGGCGAAGACCTTGAAGCGGCGGGTTTGATCCGATCGGCCCTGGCCTGGAAGCTGTGGTCGCGCTGGCAAACCTGGCAAAATGCTGAGGGTGAATTTCAGGCGGGCACCTATGCCCTCAGTCCAACTGACTCAATGACAGCGATCGCCGCTGTGATCCGCAGTGGTCAGGTCGTGCAAACCTCGTTTACGGTTCCCGAGGGCTGGAACCGCCGCCAAATGGCGACCTACTTTGAGGAAGAGGGCTTTTTCTCTGCAGACGCGTTTCTGGCGGCTACGGAGCAAGTGTCTAGGGAGAAATATCCCTGGCTGCCCGATGGCCTTCCCCATGTGGAGGGATTTTTATTTCCCGATACCTATCAGCTGCCGGCGGAGGGCGTGACTCCTGATGCGGTAGTCGATATTATGCTGAGCCGTTTTGAGACGGTAGCACTGCCGATCTACCAGCAGGCGACTACTGACCTGACGCTGCTAGACTGGGCCGCCCTGGCCAGCATCGTTGAAAAAGAGGCCGTGATTGCCGACGAGCGCGGCACCATTGCCGGGGTCTTTACTAACCGCCTCAACCAGAATATTCCGCTGGGGGCTGACCCTACGGTCGAATATGGTCTGGGTATTGTGCAGACCCCAGAGCAGCCTCTAACCTGGACTCAGGTAGGAACCCCTTCACCCTATAACACCTACATCAACCCAGGATTGCCCCCTACCCCAATTGCCAGCGCGGGGGAAGCCAGCCTGGCGGCCACCCTAGCCCCTGAGTCTACCGATTACCTATTCTTTGTGGCCCGCTACGACGGCACCCATGTGTTTAGCCGCACCTTGGCCGAGCACGAGGCCGCTCGTGATGCCATTCGCGCCACCATTGACAACTAGCCCTCAGCCATCGGCACTAGGAGATTTCTGAGAAAGAAAATCCCCGATTTATCCAGCGGCTGTAGCTGCCGTAGGTGGGCACTGCCCACCAGCGGGGAAACTGGTTTCCAGAAGCCGTCCTAGATCTGCAGGGCGATCGCCGCTGAAATCATCCCAAGTGGCTTTTTGCGCTGCGGTTTAATCGTTGTGGTTTGGGGATCGCTGGTATTTCAGCCAGCTTTAGACCGCCAATCTAGACTATGCTACGTTTGGGGCTATGGTTTTGTTATGTCCTTTTCTCGCCTGCTGCAACCCGATTTAGTGCTGGATGGCAACGTCCTGGCGATTTCCCCTGAGCTGCTGGCTCGGCACAACGTAAAGGGGCTCATTTTAGACGTAGACGATACTTTAGTGCCTCTGCGACAGGCTGAAACCAACCCCGATCTGGCCCACTGGATGCAGCAGATGAAGGCCGTTGCGACAGTGTGGCTTGTGAGCAACAACGTCAATGCCCACCGCATCAGTCGAATTGCCGCCCTGTTCGATGTACCCTACCTAACCAGCGCCGGTAAGCCTTCAGGACGTAAGCTAAAGCTAGCGTTGGCGGCTATGAATCTCCCAGTGGATCAGGTCGCTATGGTGGGCGATCGCCTGTTCACCGATGTTTTGGCTGGCAACCGGGTGGGGTTATTCACCATTTTGGTGAACCCTATGCCGGGGCTCAATCAGGTGGCGCGCACGTCCCCCTTACGGACGCTTGAGGTTTTGATCTCCCAATACTTGGGGGTCACTCTCTAGGGTTAGGAAATCAACCGTTGGCCAATACAACTAAAGAACATCTACGCTTAGCAACTTTTCGCGCAAGAAGCTTGGTCAGGTTAAATATAAAGGAAATATTAGAGTTCAATTGAAATCTTGGGGCCGTTGCGATAATAGGATGCATGAATAGGGGCCGGTTTAATATAGGCTCTTAATTTAATAAGCCATTTTTGGGTGTCGACTTTTGGGTTGACACCCAAAGTTTTTAGGGGGCGTGGGGCCTCTCTAAGGCCGGTCTTTGGCTATGGCAACTCTGCCCTGAGGACAGACCGATTGTTATACTGCCAGGGCTATCGTTACTGATGTTACCTGCCCGTGAGCCCAGTCCAAACCCTAGTGGTCAAAATCGGTACTTCTAGCCTAACCGGCACGAGCAGTGGTCAGTTTGCCCTCTCTACCCTGGCTGCGCTGGTAGAGACCCTCTGCACCCTGCGTCAGCAAGGGCACCAGGTAGTTCTAGTCTCATCGGGTGCGGTGGGCATTGGCTGCCGACGGCTCAATCTGACCGAGCGACCCAAGACCCTAGCCATGAAGCAGGCGGTAGCAGCGGTGGGCCAGGGTCGGTTAATGCGCATCTACGACGATCTGTTTTCGGCCCTGAACCAGCCCATTGCCCAGGTATTGCTAACCCGGAGTGATCTGGCCCAGCGATCGCGCTATGTCAACAGCTATCGTACCTTTCGCCAGCTATTGCAGCTAGGCGTGATTCCCATCGTCAACGAGAACGACACCGTTGCGGTAGAAGAACTCAAGTTTGGCGATAACGATACCCTCTCAGCTTTGGTCGCCAGCCTGATTGGGGCTCAGTGGCTGTTCTTACTCACCGATGTCGATCGCCTATATTCTGCCGATCCTCGCTCTAACCCCGAAGCCCAACCAATTATTGCCATCGATCGGCTAGCGGATATCCAGGCCCTCAAAGCGTTGGCGGGGGGGCAGGGATCGGCCTGGGGCACCGGCGGTATGCTGACCAAGCTAGAAGCGGCTCAAATTGCTACGAAGGCGGGGGTGCGCACCGTCATTACCGATGGTCGTCAGCCCCACAACGTGGTTAAAGCCCTCGCTGGAGAAGCTGTTGGCACCCAGTTTGCCCCATCGCCCCGGCCCAGCCCAGCCCGCAAACGCTGGATTGCTGCTGGCCTTGCCCCTGCTGGCCGCCTTTACTTAGATCCAGGTGCAACTCGGGCGATCTTGCAGGGCGGCAAGTCGCTGCTGGCTGCTGGTATCACTCGTTTAGACGGCGACTTCGAGGCTCAAGATGCAGTTGTGATCTGTGCGGCCAGTGGTGAAGAGATTGCCAGAGGAATGGTTAACTACAGCGCCCAAGACCTCACCCAAATTTTGGGCCATCGGTCAGAAGACATCCCAGCAATCTTAGGGTACGTGGGGGCAGACACCGTCATCCATCGCGATAATCTGGTGGTTGCTACAGACGTCGATGATGACGATGTTCATAGGGCTGAGAGCCTTGCTTAAGCCCTAGTAAGCGCCTCTGCGATCGAGCAGTATGGTGATGGTTTTGAGAATGACCTGAAGGTCGTACCAGGGCGACCAAATGGCCTGGTATTGCAAGTCGAGGTGCACAATTTCTTCAAAGTCTTTGATGGCCGATCGCCCGCTGATCTGCCATTGACCCGTGATGCCTGGCTTAACGTCGAGCCTCCGCCAGTGGTGAGAACTGTAGCGAGAGACCTCATCCTCGGTCGGAGGACGAGTGCCAACCAGGCTCATATCGCCTTTGAGCACATTCCAAAACTGTGGAAACTCATCTAGGCTTGTCTTTCGCAAGATGCGCCCCACTCGGGTGATACGGGGATCATTTTTATTTTTGAAAATCAGCCCTTGGGCCTGGTTGGATACCGTTTGCTTGAGTGCGTCAGCATTTTGCACCATGGAGCGAAACTTCCAAATGGTGAACGGTTTACCCTTGAGGCCGTAGCGGGTCTGGGCATAGAAAATTGGGCCAGGGCTATCTAGAGCAATGGCTAGAGCAATGGGGACTGTGACGAAAGCCAGTATGATCAACCCCACCAGGGCACCCAAAATATCTATAGAGCGTTTGATCAGGCACCGAGCCGAGGGATGAATGATTGATGGGGAAGTTTCTGGATAAGCGCTGCCAGAACTGTCTGGAAGGAGGGATAACATGGTAGACCCTGTTGACGGAATGCGTGTGCTAAGAGTGATGTGAAAAATTTTATACCAGCTCTTCCGCATGTTCCCCGTATACTCAAGCAGCTTTATGCTCTTTTAGCGGGAATATGGCTTGAGAACTGCACTAACTGAAAGCTTACTAGAACTACGGAGTATTTAATGTGACCTTTGTCACAGGACGACTACCGTATAAGTACAGATGGCTTTATGTGCACCCTACCAGTACAGAAAAGGTAACTCCGGCAGCGAAGAACACCCTTCGCACAATCTTGCTGAATAGGCAGAGATTGTAAAATTTATGTGAAGCTTTTGCTTGGGTGCTAGTTGTCGCCAAACGGGCGCGCTAAAAAACACAGTCCAAGTCGTAAGTCTGAAGGAAACAGATACTAAGATAAAGCCTACAACCTGTACAACCCGCTTGAGCACACCCGGAAAGGATTGATTGCATGGTCGCGGCAGATAATATAGCCGAGGTTTGGTTATCCCGTTTGCGGGAGGACTTTCCCGATCAGCCTCAATCCATCTGCCGAAGTGTTGTTCATTGGCTGGTGGGAGAGTCGCCGGAACGGTTGGCAACTCTGGCAGAGGCCGACCTGGCGATCGCCCGCCAGGCTATCGAGTACCGCTATCGCATTTTGCAGCAGCGCTATTGGAACGTGAGCCCAGAGGAGGGTTATCAGCGCCTGATTAAACGGCTCAGCGGTCTGTTTTTGATTCGCAACAAGATCAAAACCTGGATTTCCCTGAGCCGCGATCGCCGCCGCACGGTGGTCGATGTGATTCAGGAAGTGATTCAAGAGATGATGCGCAGCGATCGCCACCTGGCCCAGCAGCTCAAGTGGATTTCGACCTGCACCCCAAACCCGCGCCTGCGCAACCTGCTGATGCTGGCCAGCATCGAAGAATACTGCCTGCGCCCAATTCGCAACCAGCCGCTGATTATCTATCGCTTTGTCAACTACCTGCGCCGCAGCCAGAAGGGCGGCATGACCCAGGTGCCCACCGGGGAGCTGATTCGCCTAGTCTCTGACGAAATTGCCCCTAACGACAGCGAAGACTCCCTGAGCCTGCTCGATGTAGAAGCCTGGAATCAGTACCAGGATGAGCAAAATGAGCTAGAGCAGCAGAGTATGCGGCAGCAGGTCAAGAGCTCCTTCGTGAACTACCTCAGCCGCAATTTGGACGACACAGCGGCCCGGTGGCTAGAGCTGCACCTCAACGGTCTTTCCCAAGAGCAGATTGCCCAGGCGCTCAATATGCCGGTGCAGCAGGTCTATCGTCTGCGCGAAAAAATTAGCTACCACGCGATTCGGATTTTTGCTCTGCGCGAGCAGCCCGCCATGGTGCTGGGCTGGCTAAAAACCTCCCTGCAAGAGCACAACTTTGGTCTAACCCCCGCCCAGTGGGATGGGTTTTGGCAAGACCTCACCCCCGAAGAGCAGACCATCTTGACCGCCTACAGGGAGGAGCACCCCCCCGACGAGCTAGCCCGTCGTCTCGGGCTCAAGCACAGACAAATTCAGGCTCAGTGGGTGCAGATTTATCTGCGGGCTCAGGAGCTACGCACCCAGTCGGACAGGTAGCTGTGGCATAGCATGGACTGATCTAGGCCGCAGGTGTCCCCACAGAAGCCAGCGATAATTTGGGTGCCTACAGACCGGCGGCCTGCGGTGCTGCTAATGAATGCTGTGAAAACTGCTGGGGAGAAAACTCTGGGTGTCCCATGCCAGCAGGTTGATAATTTTGGGGATCAGGGATGGGTCAGCTAGGAAATACCGTCTTTGGAACGAAAGATGGCCTGTAGCTTTTGCCACGCCTGCCCCCGGCCTGGCCCCATTAGCACGCCATAGCGGGGGCTAAATAAAAATGCCAGGGCAAACAGCGTCGATACCACCATCACGATGGCTGGCCCGGAGGGTAGGTTGAGGTAGTAGCTCAAGTACATACCGCTAACGCTCGAAAACACCCCTACGCCAGCCCCTAGTAGCATGACCTGGTGCAGGCGGGGTACCAGCAGATAGGCCGTGGCCCCTGGCGCAATCAGCAGCGACAGCACCAAAATAACGCCGACTACTTTCATGCTGGCCACCACGGTGAGAGCAATCAGCACCATCAGCCCAGCGTTGAGCAGCCCCGTGGGCAAGCCACTGGCCTGGGCTCCCAAGGGGTCAAAACTGTAGAACAGCAGCTCTTTGTAGAGCAGAGCCACGGTTAGCAGCACTAAAGCGGCAATAATGGCCGTATCGCGCACTTCTCCAGCCGTGACGCCCAAAATATTGCCGAAGAGAAAGTGGTTGAGATCGATTTTGTTGTCTTTTTGAATAGTGGTAATCAGCGTGATGCCCAGGGCAAAAAAGGCCGAGAAGACAATGCCCATGGCGGCATCTTCTTTGATGGGCGATCGCGTGTGAATCCAGCCAATAATCACGGTGCTGATCACCCCAGCAATGAAAGCACCAATGAAAATGTTGATCCCCAGCAGAAAGGCAATCGCCAGCCCCGGCAGCACCGAATGGCTAATGGCATCGCCCAGCAGCGCTAGGCGCTGCACCATCAGATAGCTGCCCACCACCGAGCAAATGATCCCCACCATGATCGCCACGGCTAGCGATCGCTGCATAAAGGCGTACTGTAACGGCTCAACCAGCCCGTTGAGCAGTGCTAAATCAGGCGACATGGCCAAAGAAGCCCACGTGGCCGCCGTAGGCACGGGTCATGTTGTCGCGGGTGAGTACCCAGTCGCGGGGGCCAGCGGCAATGAGTTCTTTATTTAACAGGATCAGCTGGTCGAAGTTGGTAATCGACTCGCCCAGGTCGTGGTTGATCACTAAGACGATGTGGCCCGCCGCCGCCAGCTCGCGAAAAATCTGGAAAATCACCGCCTCGGTCTTTTGGTCAACTCCCACGAAGGGCTCGTCAAAGCAAAAGATATCGGCCTCCTGGGCCAGGGCGCGGGCCAAAAACACCCGCTGCTGCTGCCCGCCCGAGAGCGCCCCAATCGGGCGATCGCGAAACTCAGCCATGCCCACCCGCTCCAGGGCATCTTTGGCAATCTGGCGGCTCGCGGTCGAGAATCGGTTCAACCAGCCGGTTTTTTGCACCCGACCCATCATCACTACATCCCACACGGTGGCAGGAAAGGTCCAGTCGATCTGCGATCGCTGGGGAACGTAGGCCACCCGGTTGAGTTGGTGGGCCAGGAGATCGTCGCCGTAGGTGACCCGTCCGGTGACTAGCGGCATCAGCCCCAGCATGGCTTTGACCAGCGTGCTCTTGCCCGCGCCGTTGGGGCCAAAGACGCCCACCAGCTTGCCGGGTCGCACGGTGAGGTTGACGTTGCGCAGGGCCTGCACGTCGCGGTAGTTGACGCTGAGGTGGTCAATGGTGATGGAGGGAGCAGGGGCCATAGCGGTATCTCTAGAGCAGGGAGGAGGTGGTGCGATCGCAAAAATGAAACAATTATGAAATGATTGTATCGTAAAAATGAAAGGAATATGAAAAGAGCTTATGCAGCAAATGAATCTATGTCTACGGTATGGAAAACAAGCTGCCGTGTTATTGCTCGCAGGTCTGGGATTGATTGGCTGTGAGGTTGGAAATCAGTCATCTACTCCCAACGGCGGGGATAGTGGGAGGTTAGAGGTGGTGTCCACCAGCACTGTAATTGCTGACTGGGTAGCTGAGGTGGGCGGCGATCAGATCGAGCTGACCAGCATTTTGCAGCCGGGGGCCGATCCGCACGTCTACGAACCGGTGCCCGCCGACACCATTGCCTTTGAAGATGCTGACCTGATTTTCTACAACGGCTATGACCTAGAGCCCAACCTGATTCGGCTGCTCAATGCGGCTGGGGTAGATGCCCAGCGGGTAGCCCTAGGCGAGGTCGTGCCCCCTTTGGACTTGCAAACAGGGGCAACCACCGTACCCGACCCTCACGTGTGGGGCGACGTGAGTAACGCGGTGCCCATGGTTGAAGCGATCCGCGACCAGTTGATTGAACTTGCCCCCGACCAGGCCGAGCTGTTTACCGCCAACGCCGCCGCCTACATTGGCGAACTTAACCAGCTCCACGACTGGATTGGAGTCCAGACCGCCACCATTCCCCCGGAGCAGCGACAGCTTGTCACCACCCACGACGCCTTTCAGTACTACGCCAGCGCCTATGGCCTCACCGTAGTCGGTACCCTGATTGGGCTGAGCACCGAAGAGCAGCCCAGTGCCCGCACTGTGCAGCAGCTAGTTGCCTCTATTCAAGGATTGGGAGTACCGGCGATCTTTGCCGAAACCACCATCAACCCCCAGCTCATTACCACCGTGGCCGACGAATCTGGCGTGACCCTGGCTCCCCAAGCCCTCTACTCCGACTCGATTGGTGCCCCTGGCAGTGATGGGGATAGCTATCTCACCATGATGGCTGCCAATACGCGATCGATCGTTGAAAACCTAGGCGGCACGGTGACAGCATCTCCCTTTTAAGCGATCGCCCCTTAAGGGGTGGAGGCAGCGGCACTGGGAGGTACTCCTTCAAGCACCACCAGCGCTTCAATCACCTTTTTAACCAAGGGAGCAGCGACCGTTGAGCCGTAGGCATCGTCTCCCTGGGGTTCGTCGATAACGGCCAGCACTACGTATTGAGGTGAGTCAATGGGTAAAATGCCCACGAAGCTGGTGACGCGGCCTCGGCCATAGCCCCCCGCCACGGTCGCCTTTTGAGCCGTACCAGTCTTGCCCCCAATGCGGTAGCCGGCAAGCTTAGCGGCATCGCCGGTACCTTCGTTGACCACGGCCTCCATCATGGTGAGCACCTGCTGGGTGGTTTGGGGCGAAAAAACGGTTTTGGGTTGAGGGCGGGGTGGCGTCCACACTGCTTCACCATCGCTGTTGACCATGCTGCTGACCACGTGGGGCGTGACCAGCTTGCCGCCGTTGGCTAGGGTGGCAAGCAGTTGCAGCATCTTAATGGGCGATAGCGAAAACCCCTGGCCAAAGGCCGTGGTGGCCGACTCGACCCGACTGCGCACAAACTGCTCGCGGTCTTTCATTTGAGCGGTGGCTTCTGCGGGTAAATCGATGCCGGTGGGGCGATCGAGGCTGAGGCGCTGAAGCCAGGTAAAGTAGTCGGCGGCGGGCATTTTCTGCATAATGCGCACCATGCCCACATTGCTGGAGTATTTCAGCACATCGGTGATGGAGAGCGGCCCCCGACCACCGGCGGTGGCGTAGTCGTGGTTTCTGATTTTCCATTCGCCAAACTGCATCTGGCCGCTGTCGTTGACGACTTCGTCGGGGCTGATGAGTCCGGCTTCTAGGGCGATCGCAATATTGATCGGCTTAAACGTAGAGCCCGGCTCGTAGAGATCGCTGACAGCCCAGGTTTTGAGGTCTTCGGGGTCAGTTTTAAAGTATTGGTTAGGGTCGTAGGTAGGCACACTGGCCAGAGCGAGCATTTCACCCGTTTTGGCCTCCATTACCATCACGGTGCCCCGCTTGGCATGGTGGCGATCGACCACCGCCTGAAGCTCCTGCTGAGCCGTGCGCTGAAGCCGACTATCGAGGGTGAGGCGCAGGCTAGCCGTACTGTCTTGCTCTGGTCTAGCGGTGCCGTTGTCAGGATCTAGATCAGCCTGATTCTCAGAGACACTAGCGGCATCGTCTGCGGTAGAACTTGGCGCTGGAGGCCCGTAGGTTTCTACAGTAGCCTCTGCCTCGATTGGGGGTGTCTCAGTTGGCGATACTGCTAGGGTTGGCGTCAGCGCTATCTGGTCTTGATAGGCAATTTCTAACCCGGCCTGGGGCTGTCCGTCAAAGTTGACAAAGCCAACAATGGGGGCAAACAGCTGCTGCTGGGGGTAAAAGCGCTGCTGCTGGGGGGAAAGTTCGAGACCATTGAGCCGCAGAGTGCGCAGGCGATCGACCGTGGCTTCGGGCAGACCGTCGGCCACACGAATGCCCGTCGGCTGCTGGCTAAACTGGCTGATTAGACCGGACTCAGGGCTGTCTAACAGCGGGCTGAGGGTAGCTGCCATCTCTGGAATCGACAGATCGAACAGTTGGGGATGGGCGTAGAGGGTATACACCACGCGATCGACCGCAATCACATTGCCCTGCCGATCGACAATAGAGTGCCGCACCTGCCGCTGCACCGGCGATGCCAGCCGCTGCTGCTGGGCCAGACTGGAAAGGCTATCTCCTTGGGCTAGCTGTAGCCAGGCTAATCGCCCGGCGATCGCCACCAGCGACAGCACCAACAGCCCCCATACCAGGAGTATTCTGATCTGAGTAGCGGCTGGATTGAAGGGAGTCACCGCCATTGGACGGGCCGGTTTGCGACGGCGACGACGACGGGTAGAGTAAGCAGAACTAGCCATAGATGTAACGCAGGTAAACGGTGGGGCTAGTGCTTAGTAACCCAGGGGTACATCCACCTTGGGAACAGCCAACCGCCCCACGAATGAGGTGGGGACTGGGGTGGGCATGGCCACGGCAGCCTGTTGGGCGGGCTTGAGAAAAATAACGCTGTTGGGCTGAGGCGGCTGAAATCCCATTTCACTGCCCTCAACCTGCTGAGCTAAGTGATTTTTGAGCACTTCATTGGCGGTGGTGAGCTGCTGCTCGTTGCGCTGCAAGCGATTGAGCTTTTGGTTAACCTGGTTGAGCTGGCGATTGATGTAGACCGATGTGCCGTAACTCACCAGGGCAAGCGCTACTAAAGACACCGCCAGCACAGACGAGACTAGGTGCAGCTGAGCCAGTCGTCGTACCGCTGGGCTAGGGGAGTCTAGGCCTGGTGCCGTGGGCAGTACCACCGGCGGAGAAACCCTGGGCCTGGGTTCTGACGGTAGAGCAGCGGAACTGTAGTAAAGCGAAGCTTGGTTAGCTGTCGCTGTCCTAGACCGAGATGGTACTGGACGGGGCACATAGGATTTCAGCGCAGCGGACATAGATGACCCACATCAGTAGTGAAACTGAAGTCAGGATACTGCATTCTGAAAAATTTGAGCTATCAGCCCGCGAAAACTGACCAGAACCGGGCCAGGATTGACTCAATTCAACGAAACCATTGATTGGGCCGCAGGTTTGAAGATTAAATCCAAACCCTAAAGTCGCTCTTGGCGGCGGTAGTTTGGATCCCAATTTTCTCTCTGTTGATGGTGGTGCTAGGGGCTATAGCTTCGTGCCGCACTCGGCGCAGAAGTTGCTGGTTGAGAGGTTTTGGTGCCCACAGTTGACGCAGGGGGCAGGCCCAAGGCTGCTGCCTGTGCCGTGCACCTCAGGCAGGCCAATCATTTGGTGGTTGCCTTTACCGGGAGCCACCATGGGGTAGCAGTTTTCGTTGCGGCGCACGCGCACATCGAGCAGTACAGGGCCGTCATGGGCCAGCATAGCCGCTACAGTTGGGGTGAGCTGGTCGCGATCGCGCACCACCATGCCTTTGATGCCATAGGCCTGGGCCAATATCTCAAAGTTGGGCATACCCACTTCCATATTAGAAGAGGAGTAGCGCTCGCCATGGAAAGCCTGCTGCCACTGGCGCACCATGCCCTGCCAGCCGTTGTTCACAATCACCGTCTTGACGGGGATATTGTACTGGGCCAGGGTGCCGAGCTCTTGCAGGTTCATCTGAAAGCTGGCGTCACCGCTGATGCAGATCACCGTTTCGTTAGGCAGCGCTACCTGCACCCCCAGGGCGGCGGGCATGCCGAAGCCCATGGTGCCTAGCCCAGCGCTCGACACCCACTGGCGGGGGCCATTCTTTAGAAACTGCGCTGACCACATTTGGTGCTGCCCCACATCGGTGGTGAAGTAGGCGTGGGGAGCCTGAATGGCGAGTTCGTGAATGACTTCTTGAGGCGATAGCTCGTCGGGGTAGGTGGGCACGACCAGGGGATAGTCGCGCTTCCAGCGATCGATGCGATCGCGCCAGGCCGCCGTTTGGTTGGGGGGCGGCGGCTGGCTCTCTTCTTCTAGGCGGTTGAGCATAGTGGTCAGCACCTGCTTCACGTCGCCCACAATGGGCACCTGAGGAGCCCGGTTTTTGCCCACCTCGGCGGGGTCAATATCGATATGGATGACCTGGGCGCGGGAGGCAAACTCGTCTAGCTTGCCGGTGACGCGATCGTCAAAGCGAGCGCCTACCGCGATCAGCAGATCGCACTCGCTAACGGCAAAGTTGGCGTAGGCGGTGCCGTGCATGCCCAGCATGCCCAGTGCCAGGGGATGATGTTCGTCAAAACAACCCTTGCCCATCAGCGTGGTGGTCACCGGAATTTGAAAGTACTCGGCCAGCCGCAGTACCTCGGGATGAGCCCCAGCAGTGATAGCACCGCCGCCCACATACAGCAAGGGGCGCTCACTCTGGCGCAGCAGGCGCAGGGCTGGGTTGACCTGGCGCGGGTTGCCCTTGACGGTAGGCTTGTAGCCGGGCAGATTTACCTGGCCAGGCTCCACGGGCACGTAGTCGAATTCCGCCAGGCCAATGTCTTTGGGAATGTCAATTAGCACTGGGCCAGGGCGACCGGTCTGGGCAATGTAAAAGGCCTCCGCTACCATGCGCGGAATCTGGTCGGGGGTGCGAGCAACATAGGAGTGCTTGACCAACGGCAGAGTAATGCCAAAAATATCGGTTTCCTGGAAGGCGTCGCTGCCGATCGCATGGCTGGGCACCTGACCCGTAATCACCACCATGGGAATTGAGTCCATCTGGGCGGTAGCAATGCCGGTAACCAGGTTGGTAGCCCCGGGGCCAGAGGTACCAAAGCAAACGCCCACCTTGCCGGTAGCGCGGGCGTAGCCGTCGGCAGCGTGGGCACCGCCCTGCTCATGGCGCACTAAAATATGACTAATGCCCCCGGCGGCTTCGGCGCGGTACAGCTCGTCATAGATTGGCAAAATAGCCCCACCCGGATAGCCAAAAATATGCTCTACCCCATGCCGTCTAAGGCTGTCGATCAGGGCAAAGGCACCAGAGGCGCGGCGCACGAGAACACTGTTAGGAGCGGCAATGGGAGTCGTCATAGCGGCGGGTGCTGGAGTTGGGCTAGGGCTAGGGTGCATTGGTTAAAGAAGAAAACAAAATCAGACCATTTCCTCCCTTGGGCCATACGGGCAGTGAATCGAACCACCGCCGCTGCTTTACAGGAATCGTGTTGCTAAATGCTGTTAAATGAAGAACATTTCCTCCCATATTAGCAGCAGAGGCCAGGGTGATTGTGGCGATGGAGCCCACTTTAGGCCGCTGGTTATGGGGTGTTGATATTCGGCATGTTCGGTTAAAAGGGGCAGGCGGTGTAGTGGTCGATGGCCTGGCGCGATCGCAGACAGAGAAAGTCAGCGGCGGTTGAGGGCTGCGGCGCTTCCCCTGGGGCAACGGCCCAGCCCATTACCGCTTGAGGCTGCTGCCACAGGTGCACATGGGGCACTGGCGGGTCGGCATAAAAATCTATCTCCCCCGCGCCTAGCCAGCGCGAGGTGTCGTGGGTCGTGCGATCGTGACTGAGTCGATACAGGGGTACCTCGGGGTCACGGGGGACTCCCCACCCATCCACCATTAGGAGGCTCAGAACTGGGCCCCGATGGCGCTGCCAGTGAGTCGCCAGCGCCGCCGCCCCCACGCAGCCAGCGCTAAACGCCCAGATGATTAGCGCTGGCGGTGCGTCCTCAGCGGTGGCGCTGTCTAAATCAGCTTTCGAGGGGGCGATCGCAGCAGGTGTTTTTATAGAGTTCTGACTCAATGCGATAAAGCTGTCTAGAGTCTGGCGCAGCGCAAAGGGCGAAAGCACACCTAGGCCATGCTGGGGCGCACAAATAACCTGAGTCTGCTGGCTTAATGCCTCATCTCGAGCGATGGTGGCCAAAATCTGTCCCGTGGCGCTAGGCGCATGCATTCCTCCACATACCAGCAAAACAATCTGCCGCAACACTACCGCCTTACCACAGTCTTGATTGATCGGGGCAATCTCTGCCAAAAAAATACGCAATGTAATAGCTAGGAGAATAGCACTCCTGCTAGAAACAACAACGATTGAGAAACGATTCACTTTGCGTAGTTTTCATAATCATTGGAAAGAGAAAAATAATTTTTTTCTAAAACTTAGATAGGGCGATCGCCATTGGCACGCATATATAGGGAATATCTAAGGTCAATTGGGAGGTGCTTTGCCACAAAGTTAGAGCATGTCTGGTTCCTGGCTTTAGCCGTCGCTTCAAAACAATCCTTGAGCTGAGCTGGCCTATTTGGTGAACTTACTGAACTAATTTTTTTAACTCTTTAATCTTGCTTACAGACTTTTCTTAGCCTATTTAGGCTGATCCCTAGCCTGAGAGTTAAGTGCCCATTCCTGATCTTGCTGCCCAACCCCCTGGAGTTTTGTTCAAATGACTCAAACGATTGTCAACCTGACTTTACCGATCGTAACAGATAAGATTGACGATATCTTGGCGGCCTATCCGCTCTACGAATATCGCCAGGTTTTTGCTGTTCCTGAACTACGACAAAAACTGACGGCCTACGTTTTAGCTCGACTGCCGGTGGTCTATGTCACCATGGACAGCAGTACTGTCAGCGACATGACATCGTCGGGGCACTGCTATTCTTCTGAGCAGCACAATCAGATCAATCAACTGATTCACCAGGGCCTTGAGGCTCTGCTGGGCCGTCCTGAAACCTGGCACCGTCGTCCCAGCGCTGAATTGGTCGAGGCTGAGCCAATTCCGTCAAGCTGGTTTGGCTAGGGATGGCCGGGTTTCCGTTCGGTTCTACCCATAGCCCATTCGATGCTGAGGGCGTAGTCTCGTAATAGATGTTGGGTTGCCTGCTATAGGCAATCTGATAGCCGTGGCTCAGGTGCCGCAGCTGGCCTATTGCAGAGACAGGTGACCTCTTGGTGCAACAGTTTCTACCCCTCAGCTCACTGCTTAGTGGACATCAAGCCGCCCCTGGGGCGGGGGTGGCCGACTGGAGTCGTGGAACGGCGCTGGGGTTTCTTGGGGGTGGTTCCATCTCGCTGCCCCAGGCTCAGATGCATGCCGAGCAAGAATGGTTGGGCGGCCTGGCCGCGCTGATTAGGCTTTTGCTAGAATTGCCCCTAGATTCAGTGCCCCCGGAGGCTAAGGCAAATGCCCTGTCGCCGCTGATGGGCAGCGTGTTGTCGGGGCCGTTTCCGGTGCTTCCCGATCGCCTCATGGGGCAGCGGCTCTCCCACTGGCTGCTGGTGCCTGAGCAGTTAGAACAAATCTTTTCAGTGACGCGGCCTCTCCTGTCAGGGCAGGGCAAAGGGGCGACCCCAAGCTCCGCCTGCGATTTACAGATGGTACCGCTGACCGGTAACGACCCCCTCGTGGGGGAGCGATTTTGCCTGCTGCTGACCCGGCAGTTTAGTGGGCTGCTGGTGTTGGGCTACGACGATAGCGGACTGCCCCAGTTCCAGTTTTCCTTTGACCCCGAGGTGGTGGAGCAGGGCTGCCAGAGACTGCGCGATCGCGTTCTAGCCACCCGCCCGCCGCTGGTGCCAGCTCTAGACCGCCTGATTGAGCAATTTCCGCCGGTAGAGCCCGACTATCGCCTGGTAACGCGCTACAGCCATTTGCTGATGGCCCAGCTGCGTCAGCGTCCCCATAGCGATGGGGAGGTTGAGACGCACCACTCGACTGGGAGCATGTCGACCCTGGCGCTGCCCGCCCGCCCTACCGCAGCAGCCTTTCAAACCGACAGGCCCTCTCACTTTGAGTCAGGGCTTAAGGGCAGTGCCTTTGCCGGGTCAGAACCTCCGCCTACCCCAGAGAGCAGCCCCGATACTGAGCTGCTCAAGGCGATGGCCCACGAAATTCGTACGCCCCTGACCACGATTCGCACGCTGACGCGATCGCTGCTCAAGCGCAAAGACATTGGCGACGAGGTGGCTAAGCGCCTGAAGCTGATCGATCGCGAATGCACCCAGCAGATCGATCGCTTCAGCCTGATTTTTCGGGCGGTGGAGCTAGAGACCGATCGCGCAGCCAGACCGCGATCGCCCCTGTCAGCCATTTCTCTTAACCAGCTGTTTGACGACGCTATTCCTCGTTGGCAGCAGCAGGCCAGTCGCCGCAACCTGTGTTTGACAGTGAACGTGCCCCCCTGCTTGCCCATGGTCAACAGTGACCCGGCCATGCTCACCCAGGTGCTCACTGGGCTAATCGACCGCTTTACCCACAGCCTGCCCCCCTACAGCCACATTGAGCTGGCGGTAACCCTGGCTGGGCACCAGCTCAAGCTCCAGTTTCAGTCGCAACCGCCCGAGGGCAGCGATCCTCAGCCCAAGGACGATCCCTTTGCCTCGCCCTTTAAGGCGCTGGGCCAGCTACTCATGTTTCAACCCGAGACGGGCGGCCTGAGCCTCAACCTCAACGCCACCAAGAATCTGTTTCAGGCCCTAGGCGGCAAGCTGATCGTGCGCCAGCGTCCTCAGGCCGGAGAAGTGCTGACAGTATTTTTGCCCTTAGAGACTAAAACGCTGTAGATCGTTTACCGAGTGTCCCCTAGGGAGTGCCCCTTGGAGACGCTCGGTAAACGATCTACGGAAGCTATCTTTTTAGACGCAACCGTAATTGTTCGGAGGTAATGGCTCAATTCTTGGAGCCAGTGAGCAGAGAGTATAAATTCTTGGCTAACGTGCTCAATTCTGCCCCTTGCCGCTGCTATTAAAGGGAATTTCCTGGGCAATCTCAGGCAAAGCCTTGGCGGGCTTTAGCCCAGCTTTGTCCTGTCTGCGAATACTGCCGCAGGGGTGCTCTTCCCTAATCAATGGGTGCCGACTGGCGGGGGCATAGCACCCCGCTGGATTCCGTTGCTGACCCAAGCCTAATCAAGGATCTCTATGACTGCGCCGCTACCCTGTCAGGATCGCCAAGTCGCTGTACCAGGGATTTTAGGTGGCCTTGGCCCGATGGCCCATGTGCAGTTCGAGCAGCGGCTCATTCAGCGCAATGTCAGCCGGGGGGCTAAGGGCGATCAAGACCATCCGGTGTGGCTGTTGGTGAATGGCACCACAATTCCTAACCGCACTGAGAGTTTGCAGGGCACCGGGCCAGACTGTGTGCCGGGTTTGGTGCGCTATGCCCAGATGCTGGAGCGAGCGGGAGCCAGCTTTTTGGTGGTGACCTGCAATACAGCCCACGGATTTTACGACCCGGTACAGGCCCAGCTCGGTATTCCCTGGATTCACCTGATGGCCTGCACCAGTAGCTACATCCACCAGGCCTACCCCACGGTACAGCGCATTGGGGTGCTGGCCACTGACGGCACGGTGCAGTGCGGTCTCTACAGCCGTAGCCTGAGCCAGATGGGGCTTACTCCCATGGGTTTTGAGCTTAGCTCTCCCTGGCAAGATTTGGTGATGCAGTCGATCTACCATCCCGATTGGGGAATAAAAACCACAGGGACTCAGGTATCTACCAAAGCATTGACCGTACTAGAGCAGGCGACGGGCTGGCTCAAAACCCAAGGGGCCGAGGTGGTGATTGCAGGGTGCACAGAACTGTCTGTGGCTTTTGCACAAATGTCATCGCCGCCGCTGCCCTGGGTGGATCCGTTAGAGGTGGTGGCCGATATCACCCTGGATCTGGCCTGGGGGGTTCGTTCTCTGCCGCTCTGGCAAGTTGCTTAGGAGAAAGAATGGTGCAGACATTGACTGTGATTCAGACCGCTGTTCTTTTTAGAAAAGTGGTAGGGAAGAGGGGTGGCTGGTGGTTAACGCCGCTAAGGCTTGGCTTAGTTCTGCTGCTCTGCTTAGGTATGACTTTTGGAGCCAGCAATATCGCCCAGGCGGCACCTAGGGCTTCTGCTGGCGCTACGGCTACTCGCACGGCAACCACTGGGTCTACCCAGGCCCGAGCGGTGGCTCCTACCCCCGCACCCTCGCCCGCAATGCCGCCGGATATGCAGCGAATTTTAGATCGGGGCAAGCTGACAGTAGCGGTGCTGGGCCAAGACAATGCTCCGTTTTTCATGCAGACGAATGAACAACTTGGCGGGTTGGACATTCAACTGGCCCGCGCCCTGGCCGACCAGCTAGGGGTGAGTCTAGACATTACCCGCTCGGCCCAAACCTTTGACCAGGTGGTGGATACGGTCTATGGCCAGAAGGCTGACCTGGCGATTTCTAAGATTAGCCGCACCCTCAAGCGGGCGCAGCGGGTGCGGTTTTCGCGACCCTACCTGCGCATGCGCCAGGGGTTGCTGGTGAACCGGCTGCAAATGGCGGAGCAAACCCAGGGGCGATCGATAGTCGAAACCATTCGCGATCTGCGGGGCCAGGTGGGGGTGATTAAAGGGTCATCCTACGTGGGGTTTTTGAAGCAGAAGTTTCCCCAGGCCGCCATCGTGGAGTACCCCACCTGGGAAGACATTGTGGAGGCCGTGGTGCGGGGCGACATTTTGGCCGCCTACCGGGATGAGCTGGAAGTGAAGAAGGTGGTGCGCACCCGGCCCGACGCGGCGCTACAGCTGCAAACCATTGCCCTCACCGATACTCAAGATTCTTTGGCGGTGGTGCTGCCCTGGAGCAGTGCCCATCTACTTGCCTTTGTCGATCAATATCTGGACACCCTGATGGCTCAACCCACCGTAGATACGGTGCTGGATGAATACGCCGCCTATTGGGCTGCCCAAAGCCCGCCGCAACCGTAGTTTTTGAACGACACCCATGGTTCCTCTGAAAGCCTATATTCCCCGCCGGGTTTCGATTGAGTGGTTGCGCAGCCCCTGGGCTATTTTGATCAGCGGCGGCTTGGGCGTGTTTATTGGCACTACCCAGCCCCAGGTGGCGCTGTGGATTGCGCCCTTTGGCACCCTTTACCTGGGGCTGCTGAAGATGTGCGTTCTGCCAATTTTGCTGGCGGCCATTACGAACAGCCTGGGGCGACTGATGCAGAGCCACGATGCTCGGCAGTATGTGCAGCGCATTCTGGTAGTGTTTCCGCTGAGTTTGCTGGGGGTGAGTGCGATCGCCGCGGCGATCGCCGCCCTGGCTGGCCCGGGCCGCAACCTCACCACTGATACTCTGCAAACGCTGGGGGTGCTGGTCAACCAGTCGGGCGTCGATTTAGAAATGGCCCTAAGCGGCCCCCTGCCGGAAGCCTCTGGGAGCGACGTTGGCACCCTGGTCAACAGCATGGTGCCCGACAACATTTTTGCGGCCCTCAGCGAAGGTCAAACCCTCAAGGTGCTGCTGTTTGCCATGATTTTTGGGGTTTCACTGGGTTTGGTCAAAGCCTCAACCACGGCGGCCCTCTTCGATACCCTCGACAGCCTTTACCAGGCGTTTAACAAAGTCATCCACGGGTTGACCTATCTGCTGCCCTTTGGCCTGTGCAGTCTGTTGGCTTATCAGCTCTCGCAGGTGGGAATTGAGGTACTGCTGTCGATGGTGGATTTTGTGGTGGTGGCGATCGCCACCTTTGCCCTGGTCTATCTAATCAGCACCCTAATTATCTGGCGGCGATCGGGGACTGGGCTGTGGCCCACCTTACTGGCACTTAAGGACCCTACCATTCTCTCGCTGGCCACCTCTAGCAGCCTGGCTTGCCTGCCCGCCGCCATCACTAGCCTCAGCGATAACCTAAAATTCAACCCGCAAACCACGAACCTGGTAACGCCCCTGGCAATTACCCTGTGCCGCTTTGGCTCAGTGGTGTATTTCGCCTCAGCCACATTATTTGTGGTGCAGCTCTACCAGCGCGATTTAGGCCTGGCCGGTCTGGGCATAGTAATTGTGGGCTCTATTTTGGCGGGTATGGCCACGTCTGGGGTCACGGGCATTCTCACCCTGACCATGCTGGGCCTAGTGCTGGATCCTCTCAAGCTGCCCTTAGAAGCCGTGCTCGTTCTATTTATTGCTATTGACCCGCTGATGGATCCCTTTCGCACCCTGGGCATTGTACATACGGGGATGGCGGCGACGGCGCTGGTGGCAAGTCGGGAGTGAAGCAGTGGGTGCGTGGGTGAGTAGGTGCGTGGGTGAGCGGCCCCCTATGTTTTCTCACCTCGTCTCCCCCCGACCCTCTCCACCTACCATCCACTCACCTACCCTACCTACTCCATTCACCCACCTACTCCACTCACTACCCCCATGCCCCTCCGTCTGCCCAAACCCCCCGGCCTCAAAGCTACCCTCGTTGGAGCCATGCTGCTGACTGTGGGGATGACGGCGGCGATCGTTTACGTGCCTTGGTCGCTGGTATCAAAGCGCAATATCGACACCATTGTCGATCAGGTTAACCAGGAGATTACCCTGGGTACCTCCCAAGAGGTGGAGAAGCTGTTCAACAACGCGGAGTCGGCGCAGTCGCTTTTAAACAGCAGCCTGGGGCAGAATTTGATTGACCTCGCGAATCCTCAGGATCGGGAGCTGTTTTTGCTCAGCGTGCTGCGGGCCAACCCCAACTTTACTTGGGTGCAGTACGGCGAAGCCAGCGGCGATTTTTTTGGCGCTCAGCGCACCCCTGATGGCAAACTGCACTTTCACCTGCGCGATTGGGATGAGAAAAGCCAAACTACGACGGCTACGGTTAACACCTACACCGCTGAAGCCCAGGGGCTAACCCCAGAGGGCACTGAAACCTACAAAATGGAGCCAGCGTTCTTTGCCCCCGATCGCCCCTGGTATAAAAACGCGTTAGCGTCTCCTCAAAAGCGGGCCTGGACGGTGTACGTCTACCGTACAACCCAAACCCCAGGCATGGATGCCACTACGGCTCTGGTCACCCCCCAAGGAGACGTTTGGGGGGTGATTGGCATCGGTATTGAGCTAACTCAGCTCTCCCACTATTTGCAGCAGTTAAAGGGTAACCACAGCGGCGAGGCCTTTATTGTCAATGCTCAGCAAGAGTTGATTGCCTCTACCGACGTGGCTGAAGTGATGCCGCCCCAGGGGCAAGATTCCGCTGAACCTCATCTCCAGCAGCTGGAGACGGTAGAAAACCCGCTGCTAAGAATTGCCAGCCAAACCCTGCGAGATCAGAGCATTGACCTGGAGGGGTTAACCGAACTACAGCGATTTGCCTTTAAAGACCCGGCCACGGGGGAGCGCTATTTGATCTCGTTTACCCCCCTAGAGCAACTGGACTGGGTCGTGGGTACGGTCATACCAGAGTCGAGCTACCTGGTAGAGATCAACCGCAACAAGCGCATTCTGCTGGGCGTGATCGCTATGTTTACAGGGCTAACTGCTGGGGTGGCGGTGCTGATGGCCGATCGCCTGATTGCTCGCCCGGTGCTCGGCATTGCTCGCACGGCAGCCGCTATTGAGGCTGAGAAGTTTGAGCTGGGCCAGCTCGGGGCGATCGCCTGCCGCACCGACGAAATTGGCCAGCTCGCCCGCGTATTTGACCGCATGGCCCAACAGGTCTACAGCCGCGAACAAAAGCTGAAGCAGCAGGTGCGCGACCTCCGTATTGAAATTGACGAGGCTAAGCGCCAAAAGCAGGTGCAAGAAATTGTTGAAACTGATTTCTTCCAAGATTTGGTAGCTAAAGCCCAGGTGCTGCGCGATCGCAACAGCAAAACCGCGATCGCTGAATCTAAAAACTCTTGATCGCTTGCATTATCCGGTCTCCATTTATTTGCCTGGAACCTGGTAGTGCAATTCCACAAAATTGTGGCCATAGGTTTTGGCTGACAGCAGCTTTAGGGGCGGATCGACCCGCAGCGGAAACAGGGGAGCGCCGCCGCCCAGGGTGACTGAGGCAATCTGGACAACGATTTCATCGAGCAGCCCAGCGTCGTAGAACTGGCCCGCCAGATCGCCGCCGCCGACGATCCACACATTTTTGTCGCCGGCGGCGATCGCCATCTCCCGGTGAAAGGGCTTGACGTCGCCGCTGACAAAGCGAACATCGGCATTCTCAATCGTCGGCAGCAGGCGCGAGGTGAAAACCCAGGCAGGCACTTTGTAGGGCCAGATCTGGGGTTTGTCTGCCTCAGCCGAAAAATCGTGGTCGTAGATCCACTGGTAGGTGGTGGAGCCCATGGCGATCGCCCCCACGCCCGCCAAAAAATCATCAAACGTGTTCGGCTCTAGCTCGCCAAACTGAAACAGCCAATCGAGAGAATTGTTTTCATCGGCGATGAAACCATCCAGGCTGGTAGCCGTGTAATAAATGGTTGTCATGGCGAATTGTGCTCCCTCACGGTATTGAGTCAGGGTTTAGGTACGCTACAAAAGATTTAGGCTTTCAAAGCAGCGGCGAGTTAGCTCAAGGCGGACTGGGGCATCGGCATCACTGCGAATGTCTATGTTGGTGGCAAATAGGTAGACGTTTTCCCCCTGTTCTAAATAGCCAACATACCAGCCAATTTGGGGTTGATCGGGCTCCCCCAGGCCTGCCCAGCCGGTCTTGGCCCGCAACGTATAGTCGGGGGTGCGCTCGGCAATCATGATGTCTTTTACCGTAGCCGTCACCTGCTCAGAAAAAGGTAATTCGTTGCGGTGCAGACGCTGTAAGAACTCGATCTGCTGCTGGGGCGTAATCCGCAGGTCGCCCTCTAGCCAGAAGCTGTCGATCGCATCGGGGCTGCCGATGGTTTGGTTGCCGTAGCCCACTTTGCTGACCCACTGCTGCATGCGATCGTGCCCAACCCGCCGCGCCAGCACCTGGTAGAACCAAACGGCAGATAGGTTAAATGCCCTGCGCAAGTTCAAGTCCTGGTTCCAGGCGGGGATCATCCGCTCGATGCCGTCCCAGGTGAGCACCGCCACATCGTTTGGGATCACGCCAGTTTCGAGCGCAATCAGCGAGTTGAGAATTTTGAAGGTAGAGGCGGGCAGGAAGGCCTGGCGGTTGCGATCGCGGTTGTGCTCATAGGTCACGCCCTGGTTCACGTCGTGGATGAGGATTGCCCCTTCCACCCCTAGCGCTTGAAAATGTTGAGCAAATTGAGCCTCTATAGATGCTGCCGATGCTGCTGGCTGGGTGGTTGGCGGTGCGATCGAGTCCCCGCTGGACTGAGCCGCAATAGGCAGCATCGGGATGGCTACTAAGCCGCCAATGGCCAACCCCAAGCACCATTGATAAGTACGATCCACAATATTGATCTCCTAAGAGGGCAAATTTCATGGGCGCAGTTAACTTTACATAGTACCTGGGTACTTGTCTACCCTATGCAGGGCTGAAGACAGCTAGGGCTATCAGTGCTGTGAGGCAAACAAACTGAATTCCTAAGCTGATCAGCCGCCCGTTGGGGTTCAAGCCCGCCATGTGAATGCCGGAATGCACCAACCGTGCTGCAATATAGACGCCCACTAAGGTGTCAACGGCAGCCCCAGAAACACCGCGCACAGTCAGCAAAACGACGACGCCTAGGTATAGCGGTAAATTTTCCACCAGATTGGCCTGCACTCGATAGAGCCGCCACAGCAGGCTGGTATCGTCAGGCGTCCCAAAATCTTTGGGCGAACCACCCTGGGAAAGGTGGCGGATTCTGACAGCAAGTAGCAGGACGACAACGGCGATCGTCCACAGCATAAAAATGACCAGGCCCCAGAGCGGCACCGTCATAGCTAAAACAGGCATAGTGTTTCTCCGGTTGCTAGTGAATCCCGCAATCTAAATTGATGGTTAGAGTGGCGCCCCATGGGCATGAGCCAGCGTGTCAATAATTTTTTCCCTAATCACAATGGTTGAATTGGGCGTTGAGTGGTTGAGAAATTTTGGTGTAACGCCAATCAAACTAAGACTGTTACTAAAGGCTTGCCCAAGCGGACGAGGGTAGCGTTCCACCCGACGATATGACGCCCAATGCTTCGTGCTTGCGGCGTTCTTCGACGGTGAGGGGCAAAATTTGCCGGGTGAGCCTGGCTTGATTACCTAAATCGTCAAACAGGATCGTTGCCACCGAATGGGTGGTGGGCATTGCCTATGTCACGGGATGAGGGAGAGGGTGAGCAATGCCGCTGCCGCCAGGGCTGCCACGGTACGAAGGTGGTTCCACAGCGTCCAGTTGGTCAGGTATTTGGCCCAGAGGGTGGCCCCCTCGGCGCTGGCTGGGTTGACGGCGGCCAGCGCGTCGTTGAGCGGCACGTTGAAGGCGATGGTGACGAGAATGGTGCCCAGCAAGTAGAGCAGACTGCCGAGGAGCAGGTACTTAGCGCCGGGCTGATTTCCTTTAGTAAGCGAGAAAACGACTAGTCCAAGGCAGCCCACGGCGGTGCCAAACAACACCCCCATAAACCAGGGGTTGATGACGGTGATGTTGATCGACTGCATGGTGGCAATGCCTTGGGCGGGCGGTTGCTGGCCCAGGGCTTGCATGACAAAGGTGGAAAAGGCGAAGAAGGCACCCGCGACCAGCCCGCAGCCGAGGGCGGTGCAGAGTTTGAGAGTGAAGAATCCAGAATCAGTAAGGGGCATGGCATCTCCTTAGAGTGAGGCGTAGGGGGTGCGGCGAACCATCGCACCCCCGTTCAAAATCCAGATCACGCGGCTACTAGCTGCGCCACCTGGGCCTGGGCCGCCGCAATGGATGCGGCCAAACTTTCGCTGCTGTGCTCGTCGTTCTCGACATGGATGAAGGTAATGTCGGTGATGCCAATGAATCCAAAGGCGACCCGCATGTAAGGATCTTGGTGATTCATGTGGCCATAGCGCTCGCCGGGGCCAAAGCCTGAACTGCCTCGCGCCGTAATTACGAACATTTTTTTGTCTTTGAGCAGCGGCTTGTAGGGGTCTTCGGCATCCTCATAGTCGATGGCGAAGGTGCGGCCAATGCGCACAATTTGGTCAATATAGGCTTTGAAGGTGCTGGGCACGCTGAAGTTGTACATGGGGGACCCCACGACTAAAATATCGGCGGCGATCAGTTCGTCGACCAGGCGATCGCTCACCTTCAGAGCCTCTCGCAGTTCTGGGGTGCGCTGCTCCTCCGGTGTGTAGGCTGCGACGATCCAGGGTTCATCGACATGGGGTACGGGCTGGCGACCCACATCGCGGTAGGTGACGGTGTCGTGGGGATGGGTCTGCTGCCAGGCTTCGACAAATTCGCGGGTCATGCGGCGAGAGTGAGAGCGATCGCCCCGCGGACTAGAATCAATCTGTAGAAGGTGGGCCATAGAGCCTCCAAGTCAGTACCCGTTTAGCCTAGGAAACCTGGCAGTTGGGGCGCTATTTAATTCTTGGGGGCGCTATCAAAATCTTGCGGCGAACTGGCGACTAATCCAGTAAGACCATTGTAAGGACGCACGTTTTAGAACTACAGGCATCAGCCAGGTAATCGTAGGAATTAAAATCCAGGGTTGACCTGGTGTTGTCTGTGCTGGAGCGAAAAGAGTAAAAGTCCTGGCTCAACTACCCCGAAGAACCAGGACTCTTGAGAAGCGGAGAGTCTCCATCCGTCTCAAGGTTAGGAGGTGGCAGAGGGCGATCGTAGGGAGCCGCTCACCCACCTCAGATTATTCAAAATGCTCAAAGAAGACTCGCAATCTAGGTCAGTAGTTGTGTGGCTAGGGTTTGATCCCCCCATCGCCCCTTCAAAGAGGGGTACTGGTTGGTCTTAGACGAGAATCTGCCCCTTTGTTTCAGGGGGCTTTTACCAAGAACCTATGCCAAGAGACTCTAGGGGAATCTCCAGGGGTGTAGGGTGGGCAACGCCCACCCTACGAGGAATTAGCTATCCCAGTTAGCCAAATCGGCTAGAAGTCGAGGCGATCAAGAAGGCGGCGTAGGTCAGAATATAGCCCACCGTAAAGTGAGCCAGACCCACAACCCGTCCCTGGATAATCGACATGGCAACGGGCTTATCCTTCCAGCGAACCAGGTTCGCCAGGGGAGTGCGCTCGTGGGCCCAGACCAGGGTCTCAATCAACTCCTGCCAGTAGCCCCGCCAGGAGATCAAGAACATGAAGCCTGTCGCCCAGACCAGGTGTCCGAAGAGGAACATCCAGGCCCAAACCGCCAGATTATTCATGCCGTAGGGGTTGTAGCCGTTGATTAGCTGCGACGAGTTCAGCCACAGGTAGTCTCGGAACCAGCCCATTAAATAGGTTGAACCTTCGTTGAACTGAGCCACGTTGCCCGACCACAGCGTCAGATGCTTCCAGTGCCAGTAGAAGGTCACCCAGCCGATGGTGTTCAGCATCCAGAACATCGCCAGGTAGAACGAATCCCACGCGGAGATGTCGCAGGTGCCGCCCCGACCAGGGCCGTCGCAGGGGAAACTGTAGCCGAAGTCTTTTTTGTCAGGCATCAGCTTCGAACCACGGGCATCCAGCGCACCCTTGACCAAGATCAGAGTGGTGGTGTGCAGGCCGAGGGCGATCGCATGGTGAACCAAGAAGTCGCCAGGGCCGATGTTCAAGAACAGCGAGTTACTGCTGCTGTTGATGCCATCTAGCCAGCCGCCGAGCCACACATTGCCGTGATTAGGCCAGGCTGTCGTCGCAATGCTGTCCGGGTTGGATAGGAGAGTATCCATGCCGTAGATCAGCTTGCCGTGGGCCGCTTGAATCCACTGGGCAAAGACCGGCTCAACCAGAATCTGCTTTTCGGGGGTGCCAAAGGCGACCACCACGTCGTTGTGCACGTACAGGCCCAGGGTGTGGAAGCCCAAGAACAGCGACACCCAGCTCAAGTGAGAGATGATCGCTTCTTTGTGCTCCAGCACGCGGTAGAGCACGTTGTTCTGGTTAGCCGCCGGGTCGTAGTCACGGACCAAGAAGATGGCTCCGTGAGCAAAGGCCCCCACCATAATGAACCCAGCGATGTACTGGTGGTGAGTATACAGAGCCGCCTGGGTCGTGTAGTCCTTCGCGATAAAGGCGTAGGCCGGCATGGAGTACATGTGCTGCGCCACCAGCGACGTCACCACACCCAGGCAAGCCAAGTGCCAGGCCAGCTGGAAGTGCAGCGAGTTGTTGTAGGTGTCGTAGATGCCCTTGTGACCTTCACCCAGCAGGCCGCCAAAGGGTGTGCCTTCGGGGGGACGGTGGGCATTCATGATGGTCTTCATGTCATGACCAATACCGAAGTTAGTCCGGTACATGTGGCCAGCCACGATGAAGAGCACCGCGATCGCCAGGTGGTGGTGAGCAATATCCGTCAGCCACAGCGCGTCAGTCTGGGGGTGGAACCCACCCAAGAAGGTGAGAATCGCCGTCCCGGCCCCGTCGCTGCTGTTAAACACGTGGTTCGCGGTGTCTGGGTTCTGGGCATAGACCCCCCACTGGCCGGTAAAGAACGGCTTCAACCCGGCGGGGTGAGGCCGCACCGACAGGAAGTTATCCCAGCCCACATGCTGACCCCGGGCTTCGGGAATAGCTACGTGAATCAGGTGACCCGCCCAGGCCAGGGAGCTGACCCCAAACAGACCCGCCAGGTGGTGGTTCAAGCGCGATTCCGCATTTTTGAACCAGGCCAGGCTAGGCCGAAACTTGGGCTGCAGGTGCAGCCAGCCTGCGAACAGGAAGACCGCCGACAAAATCAGCAAGAACATGGCACCGCCGTAGAGGTCGGCGTTGGTGCGCATGCCGATGGTGTACCACCAGTGGTACACCCCAGAAAATGAGATGTTAACCGGATAGTTGGCCCCGCCCTGGGTGAAGGCATCCACAGCGGGTTGGCCAAATTGCGGATCCCAAATCGCGTGAGCGATCGGTTTCACGCCCAGCGGGTCTTTAACCCACTGCTCAAAGTTGCCTTGCCAGGCGACGTGGAACAGGTTGCCCGACGTCCACAAAAAGATGATTGCCAGATGGCCAAAGTGCGAAGCGAAAATCTTTTGGTAAAGATTCTCCTCCGTCATGCCATCGTGGCTTTCAAAGTCGTGGGCCGTGGCAATCCCGTACCAGAGCCGACGCGTGGTCGGATCTTGGGCCAAGTCCTGGCTAAATTTTGGGAATTTAGTTGCCATGAATCAAAACAGGTTTGATGTACGAATGGGTCAGAAAACGCAATTCGTGAAATTCGGTGGTGTGGGTTGGTAGTAGGGGCACAGCATGCTGTGCCCCTACGGGAATCCCATGACCAAACGGGTCATCCCACCGAAATTATCCTGGCCAGGAAGAAGGCCCACGTCGTGGCAATCCCCCCCAGCAGATAGTGGGCCACACCCACGGCCCGACCTTGGGTGATGCTCAGGGCACGAGGCTGAATGGCCGGAGCCAGCTTCAGCTTGCTGTGCGCCCAAACGATCGATTCGATCAGCTCTTGCCAGTAGCCGCGACCGCTAAACAAGAACATCAGGCTGAAGGCCCACACAAAGTGCGCTCCCAAGAACATGAGCCCGTAGGCCGACAGAGCCGACCCGTAGGAGCCAATCACCTGAGAAGCCTGAGCCCACAGGAAGTCGCGCAGCCAGCCGTTGATCGTGATGGCGCTGGCCGCAAAGTTGCCGCCGGTAATGTGCGACACCCCGCCATCGGGCGAGACCGTACCCCACACATCCGACTGCATCTTCCAGCTGAAGTGGAAAATCACAATAGAGATGCAGTTGTACATCCAGAACAGGCCTAGGAACACGTGATCCCAAGCGGAGACTTGGCAGGTGCCGCCTCGGCCCGGCCCATCGCAGGGGAACCGAAAGCCCAGATCGCCCTTGTCGGGAATCAGTCTGGAGCTGCGGGCAAACAGCACGCCCTTCAGCAGAATCAGCACGGTGACGTGGATGGTGAAGGCGTGGATATGGTGCACCATGAAGTCGGCTGTCCCCAAGGGAATCGCCGCCATGGCTACCTTGCCGCCAACGGCCACTAAGCCGCCATCAAACACCGGGCTCACGCCAGCGAGGGCATTGGGCGCAGTATTGCCCGCCGCCGCTCCGTGAATACCTTGGATCCACTGAGCAAACACTGGCTGGAGATTGATTGCCGTGTCAGAGAACATGTCCTGGGGTCGTCCCAACGCCCGCATGGTGTCGTTGTGGATATACAACCCAAAGCTGTGGAAGCCCAGGAAAATACAGACCCAGTTGAGGTGCGAAATAATCGCATCCCGGTGGCGCAAAACGCGATCTAGGTTGTTGTTGACATGCACCGAGGGCTCATAGTCACGCACCATGAAGATGGCCGCGTGGGCTGCTCCCCCCACAATCAAGAAGCCGCCAATCCACATGTGGTGGGTAAACAGCGACAGCTGGGTGGGGTAATCCGTCGCGAGGTACGGATAGGGAGGCATGGAGTACATGTGCTGGGCCACAATGATGGTGAGGGACCCGAGCAGGGCTAGGTTCCACGCCAGCTGGGCATGCCAGGAGGTCGTGAAAATTTCGTACATGCCCTTGTGGCCTTCGCCAGTAAAGGGGCCCTTATGCGCTTCCAGCACTTCTTTGAAACTGTGGCCAATGCCCCAGTTGGTGCGGTAGAAGTGGCCAGCCACAATGAACAGAACGGCTAGGGCCAGGTGGTGGTGAGCCGTATCTGACAGCCACAGCCCGCCAGTTTGGGGGTTGAGCCCACCCTTAAAGGTGAGGAAGTCGGCATAGGCTCCCCAATTTAGGGTAAAGAAGGGCTTGAGACCCTCGGCAAAGCCCGGATACAGGTCTATCATCAGGCCCTTGTTGAGAATCCACTCGTGGGGCAAGGGTATAGCCGCCACTGAGTCGATGACTCGACCGCCAATGGTTAAGGGTCGCCCGGCATCGATCGCATCGAGGCAAGCATTCACCGGCAGCGACACGTGGATCTGCTGACCGGCGTAGCCCAGACAGCCGAGGCCCAGCAGCCCAGCCAGGTGGTGGTTCATCATCGATTCCACGTTCTGGAACCACTCCAGCTTGGGGGCGGCCTTGTGATAGTGGAACCAGCCGGCAAACAGCATCAGACCCGCCATCACTAACGCCCCAATGGCGGTGCAGTAGAGCTGGAAGCCGTTGGTAATGCCGTTGGCCCGCCACATCTGGAACAACCCAGAGGTGATTTGGATACCTTGGAAGCCGCCGCCCACATCGGCATTGAGAATTTCTTGGCCAAAGATGGGCCAAACCACCTGGGCACTGGGCTTAATGCCGGTGGGGTTGGTTAGCCAAGCCTCGTAGTTTGAGAACTTGGCACCGTGGAAGTACATGCCGCTTAGCCAGATAAAGACGACGGCTAAGTGGCCAAAGTGAGCACTGAAGATCTTCCGCGAAATATCTTCTATATCACTGGTGTGACTGTCAAAGTCGTGGGCATCGGCGTGCAGGTTCCAAATCCAGGTGGTGGTTTTGGGCCCCTTGGCCAACGTGCGGTCGAAGTGGCCGGGCTTACCCCATCGCTCAAATGAGACGGGCACCGGATCTCTATCAACCACGACCCTGACTTTTTGTCCCGGTTCAGGGGGACTTATGGTCATGGGACTCTCCTCTCTTCTACTCGAAAATACAGAGCGGATAAAGGCGCTTCCTACTCGATAGACGGCTATAACCTGAGTCTATAGAAAGCTTAAATAAGCCCTTTCAGGCATTACAAGCCAACCCAAGACATCGGCGTCCTCCACTGGTCGGCCAGGGGATTACGTTCAGAAATCGGGTTTACAGCGCTTAACAGCCTAGCCGTAGAGAGGCTTGAGCCAGTCCGAGAAATATCCCGCAAGGCTTTAGATCTCCTAAGGCTACGACAGGTTAAGTAACAAACTACAGAATTACCGCCGCCCTTGGTAAGCGAAGTTTTCACAAGTTAATAACTCTGAGAAAAATAAATTCAGTCCTCCTTCTCAGGTCAGAGAAAGGGCACTTTGAAGGCGTTTAATTTTTCGTAGCCATAGAATTTTGGAGATGCGATCGCGCCCGAAATTCTTTCGTCGCCAATAAATTAAAGTGCTTCAGGCAAGGCAGGTTAGATGCCCCCACCAAACTCAACGTGATCGCCTGCGGTGTGTGGACAGAGCCTTGCCAGGTAGGCCCGGTGTCAATTAAATAGAGCGGCCTTTGCGGTTGACGAAGCCTTTTGCGCTGAGGAGAGCATGCCCTTGGCCCATCCCTTTTCGCTTTGCAATAAAAACGTCCGTGGATAGACAGATTCAACCTGTCTATCCACGGACAACTGGGGTCACTATCCACGCAATGCTCTGTCTAAATAGCGATCGCCGCACCTGGCAAGAAGGCGCGGCTCTGGCCAATTATCCTTCGCTCTCTAGCCCTGACGCACCAGGGCCGCTTCCCCTGGGCTGGGGGCGCGCAGGTCGGAGCGGGTGAGTTCTGGGGTGTGGTTGTACACCGAGCCCAGCAGAATTTCTAAGCAGCCGGCCTCACGGGCGCGATCGATCGCCTTATGGGTAATCAGATCGCCCACGTTCAAAATCACCTGGTCATGCCCGTCGAGAATCACCCGTGTCACCGGCCGACCGAGTGCGCCCTGAATGCGACGGTTTTCGATGAACTGCTGCACCTGAAGCTGCACCTGGCGCGCCTGACGCTGGCAGACGACCCATAGGGTAGCGGCTTCGCTTTGCAGCTGACTAGCGCTGGTTTGCAGCTGCCGACCGGCGATCGCAGAGGTGGTTCTCAACCGCTCGTTGGTTTTCAATAGGCCCTGGCTCGCCCCCTGGCGGTAGGCCTCGTCAAGGCTGAGCCCGGTGGACACCATCAGCGCCTGTTCCTGGTGATGGGCCTGGGCGCGATCCAGCACCAGTTCAGTAACTATTTGCCCTGCCGCGACGATCACCAAGCCCGAGGGGGTGCGCACCGTGGAGTTGGCCCGGCGACCTAGGGTTTGCTCAACCGCAGGCTTGGCCAACCAGTCACTAGCCTGCTGAGTGAGCTCAGCGCCAATATCGCCGCCGGTAGCCCGGTAGAGCTCGTCCAGCACCCCGGCTGCATCGGCCATAGTGAGCACCCCGGTAGTCACTACCGCCCCCTCAGCAATCAGCAGATTGCCCTGGAGAGTATAGATATCGCGGGCAACGGTTTTGCCCAGGGCGTGAGTGCGCTGCCGTTTAGGATCGACGGCGGCGTTGGTGACGGTAGCTAAGGTGTCTTGCTGTAAACCTTTGAGGTCGCGGCTGGCTTGCTCAGTGGCCGCCTGTAGCTGCAGCTGGGCCTGCTGGGAGGTCAGCTGAAACTGCTCCTTGGCCGCTTGGGTAGCGGCCTGAATGCGATTGCTAGCTTCCTGGCCAATGTCGCCGCCTGTAGCGCGGTACAGGCGATCGAGCACGGCGTTATCGACAGCCTGTTGCACCTCCAAGACCGTCACCACCACACTGGGGGAAATGACTACCACACCCTGATCGTTTACCACGGCGGCTTGGGTGGCTTTGCCCAGGGCGTAGGCTCGCTGCTCTTCAGGGCTAATGACCGCATTGGTAATCGAGACTTCGGCGTTGCGGCGGGCCGAATCGTACTGCTGGCTGGCGGCCAGGGTCATAACTTCCCATTCTTTTTGGGCGGCGCTGGCGGCCACTTGCAGCTTTTCACTGGTGTACTGACCGGCTACTTGTAGCTTCGTGCCGGTATAGGTGGTCGCCTCCTGTAGTTTGGTGCCGGTGTACTGACCGGCCTCTTGCAGGCGATCGCCCGCCGACTGGAGCGCACCGAGCACACCACCCACCTGTTCCTCCATCAGGTCAGCGGTTTCGGGCACCACAAAGGCCACGTCTTCACCGATGGTTAAGGTTTGCAGGGCTGGCACAAACGATCGCCCCGAATAAGCGTCGGCAAACAGTCCGCCCGATACCTCGTAGCCTTCCACGAGCCCTGTCGTCTCATCAAAAAATACGTCAACCATTGTGCCCAGATTACGACCGTCGGTGGTCATAATCTTGGTGCCCCGCAGCACGTTGTTCTCCTTAAGCAGGGCCTTGACGCGGGCGAGCGTTCTGGCGGGCACCACGGTGCTTTTATCGGCAGTAATAATACCGCTGGGGCCAATCGCCTTAATCGACGACAGCGGCAAAATGCGGGCGCTCTTAAACCAGCCCGCTTCGGCCACCAAAAATCCCAGCACCTGATTGGTTTCGTGGTCAAAAATGAGATCGCGCACCGACTCTAGTGTTCTGCCAGTATCGTAGGCAAAAACTGATTTCCCTAAAATATCGCTACCTTGTCGCATAGTTGCTCCTTTGGCTTAGGTTTCTGTGAGTTTGGATTTTTCTGGGGCTTAGATTCAGTCAGGAAAATCAGTGGATATCTAAGCCACTCAACGAAAAAATGACTAAGAGTTAGGGATCAAGACCCTAAAGCGGATTGGATTCATCAGAGCTACCAGACACGGGCTGGGCCTGGGGGCCAATCTCTGGTACAAGATCGGTGTAGCCTTTATACTCCAAGGTGCCAAGGCCTGCGATCGCCACTACCAGCACCGCCAAGCTCCACAGAAAACCAGATTTGGAGCGTTTTCCTACTAATCTGGGCATTGTTTACTCCTTATTCAGAATCAGAATTTAGAACGGCGCAAAAAATCTCCAGCCGAAGGCCGAACTACAACAGAAAACTAGTTCTATAAAGCCTCTTGTCGCCGACCCTACTGGTCAGCCATCTCATCTACAAACACACAACCAACACATAGCGCCAGCTGAGCAACGACTCCACTAACTCCTATCGGCGACAACGGGCGTTGCTATTGACTGACTACTCTTAATACTACGCTTAACAAAAAGAGATACTCTCTACACCAAGGCATAAACAAGGCTATATCCCGCTGGCTATTGACGGGGTGGATTCACCAAAACGGAAGGAATTTCATCGACATTTGTACTTCTTCCCATAAGCCAAGCCTATGGCACAGCCCAGCACCGCCAGGCAGTTGAGCATACGTTCAGGCTTGGAGCAGCTCGGGTTAAATCTGGGCAGGTCATGGCACCGGGGCCTGTGGTTTTGAGAGACTGACCCGGTTGAAAGCTGAAAATCTCTCTGCCCGCGATCGCCCCAGGTGGTGTACATTATGAGAAAATTGTGACAAGTATTTAAGCAAAACCCATTTAGGAGGCTATGCCCTATGGACTGGCGTGTTGTTGTCGTTCTACTGCCAATTATCGTGGCTGGAAGCTGGGCCGTATTTAACATTGGTCGAGCCGCTCTGGGGCAGCTACAAGACTTCCTCAATCGGGAAGCCTAGGTCTAGGCGACCATATAACCCAAAGCGCGATGGTCAAAGCCCAGATCCAACGGGCAAAGGCAATGACCGTCAGCGTCTCAAAACTATCCCGAGGATGCCCCGTCAGGTCTGAGCATCCTCGGGATAGTCGTTATAGAGCTAATTCCTTGAGCTGAGGCATCAGTTGACCAAAGGCAATGCCCCGATGACTATTCGCGTCTTTTTGCTCGGGCGACATCTCGGCAAAGCTCTTGCCCAGCGCGGGTAGATAAAAAATCGGGTCGTAGCCAAAGCCCCCCGCACCGCGCGGCTCCAACAAAATTTCGCCGGGGCAAACGCCCTCGGTTTCTAGCACGATGTCGCCCTGGGGGTTGGCGAGGGCCAGGGCGCAGACAAACTGAGCGCTGCGTTCGGTTCCGGAATCACTCTGTCCCCCGCTAGCTTCGGCCAATTCCTTCAGTAGGCGATCGATTCTCGCCTGGTCGCTGGCAGCGTAGCGGGCCGAGTAGATGCCGGGGGCACCGTCGAGGGCGTGCACCTCTAGGCCCGAGTCATCGGCGATCGCCCACTGGCCGAGGGCCTTAGCAACCCCTGCTGCCTTGAGCCGAGCATTTTCTAAAAACGTGGTGCCAGTCTCTTCTATATCAATGGCATCGGGCTTCAGCTGAAGCTCCCAGCCCAGTTCGCCTAGATACACCTGCATCTCTTTCAGCTTGCCGGGGTTTCCGGTGGCAACAATAACCGTGGGCATCCGCAACATATCCCCCAAACATAGGCCATGGGACGATTGTAGTGCCTTGCTCCGTCGGGCAGATGGTGGCGTCTTGCCCCGCTGGGCCGATGGGCACAGACGCCAAATGCCGATTTGGCCCAACAAGAGTATTCCAGCTAACCCACATTGAGAATTTCAATTAGAGGACGTAACGGCCCTCGGCCCAAGCATTCTGGCCAAATCCCTAGACGCGGTATTACCTGGAACACTCTAAACCTGGTAGCGTGGTGAAAAGTTACGCCATTGCAAAGGTTTTGCCCTTGAACCCCGAGCGCCCCCCCCAAAGCTCCAACTACTGGACGCTTGCTCCCTACGTGCGGCGCGAGTGGCGCACTATCGCACAGGCGCTGTGTGGCACCGTTATTTTTGTCTCTTTCTGGCCTATCTTGGCCTGGCTGTCGGGAAATATTCTGGAGCAGTTGGCGGCAGGCAATGTACCTGTGGTGTTGCGCTTTATTGCCATCACCATGGCTGGGTTTGCGCTACAAAAAATTGGTCAATACATTCAAGACTCGTTGATGGCTAAGGCGGCCCTGGAGGTGGCCTTCAATCTGCGCAGAGATGTGTACACCCACATTCACCGCTTGAGCCTCACCTACTTTGAACGCAGCCAAACGGGAGATCTATCCTATCGACTGACAGAAGACATTGACCGCATTGGCGAAGTCGTCCAAAAGCTGTTCCACGACTTTTTGCCCTCGGTGCTGCAGCTCGTGGTGGTGCTGGGCTATATGGTCTACCTCAACTGGCAACTCACCCTGACGGCGGTGGTGCTGGTGCCGATTCTGGCCATTCTGGCAGGCTGGTTTGGGGAACAAATGCTGACGTTTTCACGGCGAAGCCAAAATCTGGTCTCTGACCTATCGTCGCTGGTGACTGAGGTATTTAGCGGCATTCGTCTGGTGCGGGCCTTCGCCGCCGAAGACTATGAAGTCGAGCGCTTTACCCAAGAGGCCGAGAAAAACCGCCAGGCCAAGTACAAGGCCGCCTGGCTTCAGGCGGTGCAGTATCCGGTGGTGGGCTTTACCTACGCCGTGGTGGTGATGCTGATTTTGCTGGTGGGCACCTGGCAAATCTCCCAGGGCAACCTGACTGGGGCCTCCTTTGGCAGCTATGTAGTCGCGGCGCTAATGCTGATCGACCCGGTGAACCACGTCATTATTAACTACGGCGAGTTTAAGCAGGGCGAGGCCTCTGTTGACCGCGTCATCGAGCTGCTCGATATCGAACCCGCGGTGCGCGAGCTGCCCACGGCCACCGACCTGCCCAAGGTCACTGGGCGGGTGGAGTACCGCAATGTCACCTTTGGCTACGAGGCCGACGAACCCGTACTGCGAAATCTTGACCTGCTGGCTCTCCCCGGCGAAAAAATAGCCCTGGTGGGGTCTTCGGGGGCAGGTAAGTCAACTCTAGTCAACCTGCTGCCCCGCTTCTACGACCCCCAGACGGGCCAAATTTTTATTGATGATGTGGATGTGGCCACCGTCACTCTGCGCAGCCTGCGGCGGCAGATCGGCATTGTGCCCCAGGAGACCACGCTGTTTTCGGGCACGATCGCCCAAAATATTGCCTTTGGCCAAAAAGACTTTGATATCGAAGCGGTGGAAGCCGCCGCCCGCATTGCCAATGCCCACGACTTTATCAGCCAGTTCTCTCAGGGTTACTACACCTGGATGGGGGAACGCGGGGTCAACCTCTCGGGAGGGCAGCGGCAGCGGGTGGCGATCGCCCGAGCTGTGCTCCTCAACCCCCGCATTCTAATTCTCGACGAAGCCACCTCGGCTCTAGATGCCGAGTCTGAGGCGCTGGTGCAGGAAGCATTGGAGCGATTGATGGGCGATCGCACCGTCTTCATCATCGCCCACCGCCTCGCCACCGTCCGCGACGCCGACCGCATTCTGGTGATGGAAAAGGGTCGGGTGATCGAAGCGGGCACCCACAGCGAGTTACTGGCTAACCAGAGCCGCTACGCCCAGTTCTACGCCAAGCAGTTTGCGGGCAGCAATGCCGACTGAGCCCCGCTGGTGCTGTCAGCTCATTCCCCTAGGGGCTATCCTGGAGTAAGTACTTATTCCTAATTTCCTATGGCGTCGCCCCCGGCTACGGGCCTTGGCCCTACCTCAGAAAAAGCGGTTTATCAGGATAGTGTGGGCGATCGCCTGTTCATCTGGCTATTTAGCCGCAAGATGGCCAAGGCCGTGGGCAAAGACACCACCCGCAGCGGCTACGACGGCTTTGTCGATTTATCCACGCAAATCATGCAGGGGCGCAACGCCCAGCAGCAGCAGGCTCTCGTAGCGGTAGTGCTGAAATCCCTAGTGCCCAGACAGGTTCTGTGGCTGATTCGCAACCTGTTTTCGCCCACTCAGCTGGTATGCGAACTCAACGCCTGGTTCGCCGCGCAACTATTTGAGTGGTTGGTCGGCCCCTGCGAAGTCAAAACCGTAGAATTTACTGACGAACGGGGACGAATACAACAGCAGCGCAGCGGTGTGCATATCAAAAAATGCCGCTATCTAGACGAAAGCCGCTGCGTCGGCATGTGCGTCAACATGTGCAAGCTGCCCACCCAACGCTTTTTCGCCGAAGACTTCGGCATTCCCTTGACCATGGTTCCGAACTTCGAAGACTTCAGCTGCGAAATGATCTTTGGCCAGCCGCCGCCGCCCTTAGAAACTGAGGATGCCTATCAACAGCCCTGTCTTATCGACCACTGCTCTCTGGCAACCCGAGATCCTCAGCCTTGCCCTAAGGTCAGGAACTGAGCGCTTCGTCTAGAGTCTGCTCATACTCTTCCAACGCTGCCAACACTGATTCCAGCTCTTGTCGGTTCGACTCACTGGGGTCTAGTTGGTATCGGATTTGGGCTTTTTGGTAGCGTACTTCCTGTCGATTTCTTCGAGCTTCCTGTCGATTTCTTCAAGCTTCGCGTTCTGCTCTCTCAGCCTCGCGTTCTCTTGCCTCAACTCTTCGTTGTGCTTCTTCAGCCAAGCTGTCTGTTTCTCGATTTCGACGGTTCCACTCAACGCCGAAATTAGCCAGTGCAGCCAGGAGGGCTGCCACAGTGAGTCGGTTGCTCCAGGTTTGGGGCTGGGCGATGATGCTGAGGAATCGGAAGTCTTGTTCGTCATAAAACCTCAGAAAGGCGACAGCGATCGCTAAAACAATAACTGGGCTACCGGGTAGCAAGCCCAGGAAGTTGATCCACACCTGACGCTTGAATAAATCCATTCTAAGCGATCGCCTTTAGCCCAATAGACTTGGCCATTGTAGTGGAGGGTAGCGAGCGAGGGGCGGGGGAGATGGGGAAGATGAGGGGGCAAACAGATTTGGCGACTTAAACGCAATGGGAGGAAAAATCGCTACTGTAATCAGCAGTACAATATCCACTGGTTTGCTGGCGGTTTTACACCCATGATCGAAGTTGAGCACCTGAGTAAGACCTACGGGTCTACCACGGCCATTCAAGACATCACCTTTGGGGCGCAGCCTGGGGAGATCCTGGGCTTTTTGGGGCCGAATGGAGCGGGTAAAACCACCACGATGCGAATTTTGGCGGGGTACCTGCCAGCCTCTGAAGGCACGGCTCGAGTGGCAGGGTACGACGTACACACCGACTCGATGGCGGTGCGGCAGCGGATTGGCTATCTGCCCGAGTCGCCGCCGCTGTATCCCGATATGACGGTGCAGGGTTTTCTCAACTTTGTGGCCAAAATTAAGGGTGTGCCCGCTGACCTGCGCCAAAAGCGAGCCGATATTGCGATGGATCACTGCGGTCTGCTCGACAAGCGCAAGGTGCTGATTCGCAAGCTGTCAAAGGGCTACCGGCAGCGGGTGGGCATTGCTCAAGCCATTATCCACGACCCACCAGTGATTATTTTGGACGAGCCGACGGTGGGGTTGGATCCGCGCCAGATCAACGAGGTGCGGCAGCTGATCAAGGGTTTGGCGGGTAGCCACACGATCATTCTTTCCACCCACATTTTGCCGGAGGTGAGCATGACCTGCGATCGTGTCACCATTATCAACCGCGGCCAGGTCGTCGCTACCGACACCCCCGACAACCTCACCACTCGTCTCTCTGGCGAATCGGCCTACGAACTGGAGATCAAAGGGGATGTGGATAGAGCCCAGCGCCTGTTGAGTGAGCTGTCCCCCGTGCGCCAGGTCACCCTGCTGGGGCTAGAGCACCTGCCGGAGCATCACCACCGGCTGCGGGTGAGTGCAGAAGCCGATCGCGCATTGGGGGCCGTTATGTCCACCGCCCTCGTCAACGCTGGCCTCGAACTCCACGAGCTGCGCCGCCAGCAGGCCACCCTCGAAGACGTCTTCCTCAACCTCACCACCACCGAACCCGCGACGGGAGCAACGGCACCGCTCGAAGCACCCACCGCCGAACTCCCATTAGTCGAACCAACGCCAGAAGAATCCGAAGCCTAGCCGTTTTGGATTTTAGATTTTGGATTTGCGGGTTAGCCTCTTTTCCCAATCCAAAATCCAAAATCCCCAATCCAAAATCCATCCACTTCCTCCCCCCATGACCCTCCTTTTCAAAAACATCCTCGCCATCTACCAGCGCGAGCTGCAAAGCTACTTCGCCTCGCCCCTGCCCTACGTCATTGCCGCCGTATTTTGGCTGCTGGGGGGCTTCTTTTTAGTGGCGATTTTGCTGGGGCCGCAGGGCATTTTGGCCCAGGCAGCCATGGCCGACCAGGCAGTGCAGATGGGGATGCCCCCCTCGCCCCCCTTCGATGTGGCCTACGAGTTCAACAAAGCCTATGTGGGGCTGCTGGGGTCGCTGTCGATGTTTGTGCTGCCGATGCTCTCCATGGGGCTCTATGCCGACGAGCGCAAGCAGGGCACGCTGGAATTGTTGGCGACTTCGCCGGTAACCAATTGGGCGGTGGCCCTAGGCAAGCTGCTGGCGGTGGTGAGCTTCTACATTGCCATGGTGCTGCCGCTGATGGTGTGTCAGGCGATCGCCCTGGGAGCCGCTGAGCCCCCGACCGGGTCGGGAGTATTCTTGCTGTCGCACCTGGGTCTGGTGCTGCTGGCGGCCAGCGTTTTGGCCCTGGGCATGTTCATCTCGTCGCTGACGGAGAGCACGGTGCTAGCAGCAATTATGACCTTTGCGCTGATTTTGCTGCTGTGGCTGGTGGATGCGGTGGCCCAGGGGCTGCCGGGGGTGGTGGGGGGCGCGATCGCCCATCTCTCCCTACTCAAGCACTTCACCGACTTCACCGAAGGCATTTTTGACACGGGCGGTCTCATTCTATTTCTCTCATTTATTGGGCTAGGGCTATACCTCACGGCTCAATCCATCGAAACCCTTCGGTTCCAGCGATCCTAGCGCCCAATTAGTCCATTTAACGTCAGCAGGTTAGTAGTAGCGGGTAATGGCGATGAAATCGTTTGCGGCCTACCAAAAGTATTTGAAATATCTGGCCCTGCCGGGACTGGCTCTAGTTACCGCAGGCCTGATCGCGGGCATTGTCGCCGGGTGGACGCTGCTGCCTGCGGGGCTGCTGTTGGGGGGCATTGGCTTACTGCTGGTTGGCCTGGTGCTGGGCAACTACGGCCAGGGACGATTTTGGGCTCAGCGCTCCACCGAGGCGGGGGCCAATGCCCTGGTGTCTACCCTCGCAGTGCTGGCCATTTTGGCCCTGGTCAACTTTTTGGCCGTGCGTTATGCCAGCCGGGTAGACCTTACCGAGAACCAAATCTTTACCCTTGCCCCGCAGTCTCAGCAGGTGGTGCAAACCCTAGAAAACCCCACCCGCGTCGTCGTATTCGATCCGCTGCCCAATCCCCAAGACCGTCAGCTGCTCGAAAGCTACCGCCAGGCCGGGCCACAGTTTACCTTCGACTACGTCAACCCCTACAACGATCCTCGTCTGGCCCAAGATTTTGGGGCCACCCAAACCGGTATGGTGTTTGTCGAAAGCGGAGAGACCCGCCGCTTTTTGCAGAATGTCAGCCCCACGGAACGACTGTCAGAGCGCACGCTGACCAATGCGTTGGATCAGGTGGTGAGCGATCGCCCCCTCACCGTCTACTTCACCCAGGGCCACCAGGAGTTCACCATCGACGGCAGCGACACCGGCTTCTTGCAGGCCGCAACTGCCTTAGAAGACAAAAGCGCCGTGGTGCAACCCCTCGATCTTTCCCAGACCAGCGCTGTGCCCGATGATGCCAGCGTGGTGGTGGTGGCTGGCCCCGCCGCCGAATTCTTTGAGGCCGAGGTCAATGCTCTGCAAACCTATCTCAATGGCGGCGGCAGTCTCATGCTGCTGATCGACCCGCGCACCAGCCCCGGATTGGATAGCTTACTCGACCCCTGGGGCGTCACCCTCGACGATCGCATCGTGCTCGACACCTCCGGCAGTGGCCAGCTGGTTGGTCTTGGCCCCGCTGCCCCCCTGGTCACTGACTACGGTGACCACCCCATCACCCGCGACTTCGGCGGTGGGCGATCGTTCTTTCCCCTGGTGCGTCCGGTCAATGTTGAAGAGGTACCCGGTGTAACGGCAACGCCTCTCCTCCAGAGCAATCCCCAGAGTCGGGCCGAGGCTCTCTCCACCGAGGGCGAGCTTCAGTATGACGAAAACGCGCCGCCCTCTGGCCCCTACACTCTCGGAGTCGCCCTCAGCCGCCCCGTCGAGGGCGCGGCTGCCCCCGCTGAAGATGAGCCCGCTCCAGAGTCGCGCCTCGTGGTCATTGGCAACGCCACCTTTGCCACCGATGGCCTGTTTGAGCAGCAGCTCAACGGCGATGTCTTTCTCAACGCCATCAGCTGGCTAGGGCAGCAGACCGACGCTACCCTCTCCATTCGCCCCCGCGAAGTCACTAATCGCCGCATCACCCTCACTGTGCAGCAGCAGATTGGGCTTGGGGTGTTTGCCTTGCTGGTGCTGCCGCTAATCGGCCTGGGCCTGGCGGTGCTGATGTGGCTGCGGCGACGGTAACCCCTGGGCTGCGGGCCAGCGAGGCAACTCCTGAATTAAGAGCAGAATTTTTCAGAAGTTTTTCCCCTCGCGCAACCAGGACATCTGTTCCATGCTGTGAGATGTGTTCCCTGCTGTTGATCAAAGTGAACCTTTGGCTCAGCTGGCGATGTGATCTCCTAGCTGGCCGAGGTTTCCCTGGTTGCCCGTTTACCCATTAGGTGTGTAGCCATGACTGTATCTACCCTCACCCCGCCCAGCGTGCAGTGTCCCGAGTGCGGTGTTCACAGCATTGTGGAATACAAGCCCACGGTGTATCACTGCCTCAAATGCGACTTTGAAAAAGACCTGAGCATTCCCCCAGAACCTAAAGATGCTGGCCTGGGGTCAGTGATTTTAGGAATGCTGGGCTTTGGTCTGGGGCTGCTCATTCTGCTGTAGGGCTAGCCACGGCTTGATAGTGCAAATGCACCACAGTATCATAGGGGGGCCGCCTCTAAGGCTCCTCTATGGCCATTGTTTCTTCTCACACCGCCGATGACTCGGCCAAGCCCAAAAAGGCTAAGTCTAAACCGTCAGCACCGCCCACCGAAGCCGCTGAGGTGCAGCCACTGCTCTCCCTGGTCAAGGGTGGAGAAGTGCAGCCTGAAGATGTAGAAGGCGTAGGGGACGACACCATTCCCCCGGCCCCTGCGGCCACTGCCCCCGAAGACACTCTGCGGCCCCAGCGCCTGCAAGACTACATTGGTCAGGCTTCCCTCAAGGAGGTCCTGGACATTGCCATTAAGGCGGCGCAATCGCGCCAAGAACCCCTCGACCATCTGCTGCTATACGGGCCGCCAGGGCTGGGCAAAACTACTATGGCGCTCATTCTGGCTCAGGAAATGGGGGTAACCTGCAAAATTACCACCGCTCCGGCACTGGAGCGGCCCCGCGATATTGCCGGGCTGCTGGTGAACCTCAAGCCCGGCGATGTGCTGTTTATCGACGAAATCCACCGACTGCCGCGAGTCACCGAGGAAATTCTCTACCCGGCCATGGAAGACTCGCGGCTGGATATCACCATTGGTAAGGGACAGTCGGCCCGCACTCGCAGCATTCCGCTGTGCGCGTTTACGCTGGTAGGGGCGACAACTAGGGTAGGGGCGCTGAGTTCGCCGCTGCGCGATCGCTTCGGCCTGATCCAGCGGCTGCGCTTTTACGAAATCGACGAACTCAAGCCCATTGTGCTGCGCACCGCCGACGTCCTCAAAACCCCCATCGAACCCGCCGGAGCCGAAGAAATTGCCCGCCGCGCCCGGGGCACCCCCCGCATTGCCAACCGCCTGCTGCGGCGGGTGCGCGACTACGCCGAAGTTAAAATGGCGGGCCCCATTACCGCAGCCCTCGCCGCTGAAGCGCTAGAGCTGTTTAACGTTGACCCCTGCGGCCTTGACTGGACCGATCGCCGCCTGCTGTCGGTCATGATCGAAAACTTTGGCGGTGGCCCCGTCGGCCTCGACACCATGGCCGCCTCCACGGGCGAAGATCCCCAAACCATTGAAGAAGTCTACGAACCCTACCTGCTGCAAATTGGCTACCTGCAGCGCACCCCTCGGGGTCGCGTCGTCACCCCCGCCGCTCGCCGCCACCTGGGCTACGACGAAGCGCTACCGGGTGACGGCAGCCAGATGACGCTGTTGTAAGCAGCGGCCCAGGATTTCAGGCACCAGGATTTAAGCATTCCTTCACCTCAAGCCCTATCTTCGCTCCCTATTCAGCCCCTAGGCCGACTGGCTGTTGAACGCAGCCAGCCCGGCCATATCTCCTGGCATGGCGATAATGGCCTGCATCAGGTTGGTTTGGTTGAGGTTGGCACCGGTTAGGTCGGTTCCCAAGAGGTTGGCCCCCAGTAGGTTCGCCCCATTGAGGTCAGCGTTGGCTAAACAGGCCCCCCACAGGTCGGTGTGCATCAGGTTAGCCCCGGCTAAATTGGCCCCGCGCAGGTCTATGCCGGTCAGCCTCGCGCCGCTGAGATCAGCGCCCCCCAGCGATGCGTCCGGAGCCAGGCGGTGCAGACCGTCAGGCACCTGAAAACCGCGAGGAAACTGGGTACTGTCAGAGTAGAGAGCTCCCTCTAGGGTGATTTCGGCCAGCTGACACCCCCGCAGGTTAGCGCCAATTAGGTTGGCCTGGCTCAGGTTGGCGTGGCGCAGATCGGCTCCCCGCAGGTCGGCCAGCATTAGCGTAGCCTGGCTCAGATCGGCGTAGCGTAGGTCGCTGTCGCCAACCAGGGCACTGAGCAAATTGGCTCGTCTCAACACCGCTCCAAACAGCTGGCTGTTGACCAAAAGTGCCCCACTGAGATCGGCAGCAGTTAAGTCAGTCCCCCCCAGATCGCGCTCTCGCAAATCTTTAGTCGCCAGGGTAGCGCCAGGCTCTAAACTCCACATGCGGGCCTGCCCTGGGTCAAATCCTTCTGGTAACTGGGTTTGGGCATTGTAGAGTGCCCCCTCTAGGCGGGCATCCTCCATGTCGGCCCCGGTGAGGACGGCCTCTCGCAGGTCGGCCCAGCGCAGGTCAGCCCCCACCAGCTTGGCATTGCAGAACTGGGTTTGCTTGAGGTTCGCCCGGCGAAAGTTGGCTTGGGTGAGGTTTGCTCCGCTAAAGTCAGCGCCCCAAAAGTCAACCCGGGATAAGCTCCAGTGGTTGAGGTCGGCCCCAGCTAAATTTATGCCGGTAAAGTCTCGCTCGCCCTCCACAAAGGCCGTCCAAAGATTTTCTAGCGTTTTGAGATTCATGCCTGTGTATTGCTCAACATTGCCTACAAACATCCTTAGGGATCAACCGATTTTTGCCTATTGGGCTTTCACCCCTAACCGGTGGCCTGCGGCCAGGGAATGATTTGCTGCGGTCGTTCGGGCTGATGCACCCACACCACGTAGCCGTTGCCATCCCAGGTGGCGATCGCAGATTTGCCCTGCTGCTGAAGTTGCTGAACCAGAGCCCAAGCCTTGTCTAGGTCAGGTCGGTTGCGGTAGTAGCGGTAATACTCGCCCTCAACGGCAAGGGCCAAACAGCGGCGCTGATCGACTCCTTGAATGTGGTACAGCGCATGCTCATCTATGGCCGTAGACAGCAGGTTCGATTCAGTATGGTTTTCAGGGATTGTATGCAGCAGGCTGACCCAGTCGAGGGCGGTGTCAGCTGACGCCGTTTGATCGCTGACAACCGCGAGGTCAATAGAATCTAGGGTGTCTAGGGGATCGGCTGCGGGGCGATCGCCCCCCAAAGCCATTTGCCCCCCATCACGTAAGCCCTGGGGAGGCTGTCCACGTCCCTGACGGGTGCGCATCGCCCCAGCGGTACCAATCCCAATTGCTACGCTCGATAAAATAGCAAAGCCGCCATAGCGAATCGAAAATTCCTTGTGGTGAGCGGTAGTCAGAGTTGGGTCAACCCAGCGGTTCAGGGGCTGGAGCAGCCGCTCTGCAACCTGCGCAGCGCGATCGGAGTCTATTGGCCAGGTGAAGGCTGCAAATCCAGCGCTAGAGGCCAGCAGCGCGGGCAAAACAAGACGACGAAACGGATAATTATCCATAAAAGGGAACACACGGAGGTGAGTAAATCACCTTCTGGGAGATCTCCTTTAGAATACGCAACGGACTGGCAAGAAACTACGAATTCACCGTGGGTAGTCTGTGATACTTTGATGAAACCTTGCGGTCATATCCGTAGAAATACGGATAAAATGACGTTTAGCGCTAGTAGGCTGGAAACCTTTTCAAAGAATGGTTTGGCCTTGATCGCAACGCGATGCGATCGCTCCTGATCGGTGCTTATGCCCCTGTGCCCTTGAGTACTTAAACACCTACAAACAGCACCCCGGCCATAAATTATGAGGTTGACCTAAGCAGTCACAGAAAAACGCTCTCGGCCTGGTTCCCAGAGCCGAAACCCGCCAGTAAACGCATAGCTGTTGTGGCCAGGGCGGCAACCCGCCGGTAGTTCCTTCAGCACCTTGACCTGACCGCCGCCGATGACCACGTCGTCGAGCTGTAGAGCAGTAATCAGCTGGCCCACACAGGTTTTCACATACCCCCGCCATTTCTTTTTGCCCAGGCGCTCCAGGGCTCGCTTGCCCAGGTAGTACTCGTAGGTTCCTTCTCTGTAGGGGAGATGGGCTAGTTCCATGGGCACCACTATCCCCTCAACTACCATGGCTGACCCCAGCCCCGTCCCCAGGCCCAAAAACAGCATAGTGCCGCTCTCATAGCTTCCCAGCGCCTGCATCGCCGCATCATTAATCAAGCGCACCGGGCAGTTAAAGGCTGTTTCAAAGTCAAATCCTACCCACCCAGGGGCCAAATTTTGGGGGTCTTTAGCCACAGCCCCATTGCGCACCATGCCGGGATAACCCACCGCCACCACGTCGTAGGCCCAGTCACCCGCCAGGTCTTTGACCCCCGCCACCATCGCCTCTGGCGTCATCGTTAAACCAGAGGGAAACTTGCGAACTTCGGTTTCACCTGTGGCCAAAATCTTGACGTTGCTGCCGCCGACATCTACCACCAGTACGTTCATGGTCAACCCTAATGAATGCCGTAAAACCACGCCCCAAAACAGTCCTTGGAGCTTGTGTCTCTATCTTAGGAGTGACGCTGCTGGTGCTTTGGTTTTACCAGGATGACTTTAGAAAGTAGGCGCTCAGGTCACTGAAAGTTGACGATACGGGCAAAGCTGTCGGGCTCCAGGCTGGCACCGCCCACCAGGGCACCGTCAATTTCGGGCTGGGCCATCAGCTCATCAACATTGCTGGGTTTGACCGAGCCACCGTACTGAATAGTGACATCAGGATTTTTCAGCAGCTTGCGAATGCCACCAATCACCTGGTTGGCATCGGCGGCTTCGCAGGTGTCGCCCGTGCCGATCGCCCAGATCGGTTCGTAGGCAATGACCAAATTGTTCTGGTCGATATCCACCAGACCCTTCTCAATCTGGGTGGCAATCAACGCCTGGGTTTCGCCAGCATCGCGCTGACTTTTGGTTTCCCCTACGCACAGAATTGGGGTCAGACCGCACTCCTGAGCCGCCCGCAGGCGCAGGTTCACCGTTTCATCGGTCTCACCGAAGTACTGACGGCGCTCGCTGTGGCCCACAATCACGTAGCGCACCCCTAACTCTCGCAGCATATCCCCCGAAATTTCGCCGGTAAAGGCACCCTCCGGCATCCAGTGAATATTCTGCGCACCCACTCTAATTCTGGCTCCGTGCAGGCTTTTGGACAGGGCTCCCAAGGCGGTAAAGGGCGCGCACAGAACAATTTCACGCCCGTCAGGGGTATCGGCGAGTTGTCCGAGAAAATGGCGCAGAAAGTCCAGGGTTTCACCCTGGGTCTTGTACATTTTCCAGTTGCCAGCGATAACGATTTTGCGCACGGTGTTTTAAGGTTAGAGGCTAGATATACAGAATTGCATCTCTGCATCGTACTAAGAAAAGAACCCCCGAATCAAATTCAATTCCCCTCAGCGATTCGCAACCCAGAGCCTTGGGGTCTAGTACTCGTAGCCAAGGGTCTCTGCGGCGCAGCGTTGCAGATAGGCGGCAACATCGGCAGCAATAGAGGCATCTCGGTAGGGATTACCCACGGGGTTGCGCTCTAACAGAAACCCGTACAGCACGCAGGCTGCCAGATAGGTGCCGTAAATAGTCGGGTGGGCATCGGGGGCAGCTAGTTCCAGCACGGGCCAAGCTTGGCGAGAGAGGTCAAAGGCCAGACCGACAGGAGCGACCCTAGCACCGAGAATTTTCCCCAGAGCACCATAGGCGGTGGACAGGTTTTTTGTCGTCACTCCCTGATCCAGGCTGTCTTGCCGTTCCCAGGTCATCATCAGGATCGGTTCCGCCCCGCTACCGCGAATTTCCTGGTTGAGTACCTTGGCGTAGTACTCCACAAAAGACGGGTTAATCACCGGTAGTTGGCTTTGGTCTTGCAGAATTATGTAGGTCCAGTTGCCACCGCGAATGCTGCTCAGGGTTGTGTCAGAGCGGGCGTGATCTTTGAAGGAATAACCGGGCTCGCTGACGCTCTCGATCTGAAGGTTGGGTTCTAGCCCCTTCAGGTGATAGTCAATGCCGCCGTTGTAGTAAGTGAGGCTATTGCCCACAAATAAAATGCGCAGGGGCGGTTGCCCTGATGCAGCAGGTGGTTCGCCAAAGGACATGTCAATTTGGCAAGCTCCTATGGCGATCGTCACCACAGTAAGCAGCGCAAAAAACTGGACGATAGCCTTACCCTGTCTCAATCGGTTAGCCATCGTCCAGTTCTCCTGAACAGCACAGTTCTTTAACCGTACCGTCTTAGGTTGTGTGCAGGAAATCTTGGCCCATTGTGCCCTACGGGAAATCCCCCTTGGCCAACCTATACACGCCCAGCAGCAGCTTCACGGGCCGCCGCCGCTTCGTCGGGGTGAATGTTGAGACGGGTCAGGTTAACCCGACCGCGACCGTCAATTTCACGCACTTTGATGATCACCTCGTCGCCGACGTTGACTTCGTCTTCGACCTTAGCCACCCGATAGTCGGCTAGCTGCGAAATGTGAACCATCCCCTCCTGTCCGGGCATAAACTCCACAAAGGCCCCAATGGGAATGACGCGGGTGACTTTGCCCACAAACACGTCGCCTGCGGCAGGCTTAAAGACGATCGATTCGATCAGGGCCTTGGCCTGGAGGGCTTTTTCGCCTTCGATCGCCGAAACAGTGACGGTGCCGTCGTCGTTGATATCGACTTTAGCGCCGGTCTGCTCGGTAATCGCCTTGATCTTCTTGCCGCCGGGGCCTATCACCATGCCGATCATCTCAGGATCGATCTTGAAGCTGATCAGGCGCGGGGCGTAGGGCGACAGCTCTGCCCTGGGGGTGTCAATGGTGGCCAGCATTTTCTCAAGAATATGCAGGCGGGCGGGCTTAGCCTGGTTGATGGCGTCGGCAATCACCGATAGGGGCAGGCCGGTGATTTTCATATCCATTTGCAGGGCGGTAATGCCCGTATCGGTACCGGCGACTTTGAAGTCCATATCGCCCAAAAAGTCTTCGATACCTTGGATGTCGGTGAGAATGCGCACCTCGTCGCCTTCTTTGATCAAGCCCATGGCCGCCCCGCTGACGGGCTTGGTGATGGGCACACCAGCATCCATCAGCGACAGGGTAGAGCCACACACCGACCCCATAGAGGTGGAGCCGTTGGAGGACAGCACCTCCGACACAACCCGAATCACGTAGGGAAAGTCTTCCTTGGAGGGCAATACCGGCACTAGGGCACGCTCGGCGAGAGCGCCGTGGCCGATTTCGCGGCGACCGGGCGATCGCATCGGCCGAGTTTCACCCACCGAGTAGGGAGGGAAGTTGTAGTGGTGCAGATAGCGCTTTTCTTCGTCAGGGTGGAGGTCATCCATCATCTGGGCATCGCCAGGGGTGCCCAGGGTAGCCACCGACATCACCTGGGTGAGGCCACGCTGAAATAGCCCGGTGCCGTGCACCCGCTTGGGCAAAAGCCCCACTCGGCAGGAGATTGGCCGCACCTCGTCGAGCTGGCGACCATCAACCCGCACCTTCTCAGCGACAATCTGCTGACGCATCAGCTTTTTAGTCACCGACTTATAGGTATTGCCCAAGGCTTTACCGTTTTCGGCCACGGCCATCTTGATCGAGCTATCGTCCTCTAGGGCATCAATGGCGTTGGCTAGCTCCGCCTTAATGGCATCGAGCTTTTCATCGCGCTCAGGCTTGGTAAGGCTGAACTGCTTCAGCACCTCTTTAATGTCGGCGGCAGTTTTCTCTTCGATGAAGGTGGCCAGGGTGGGGTCGGTTTCGGGCTCTTGCTCGGTGACGATCTCGATTCCCAGCTCTTTGATCAGCTCTAGCTGAGCTTTGATCAGATCCTGTACAACCTCGTAGCCAAAGTCGATGGCCTCAATTACATCGGCCTCGGGCAGCTGGTTGGCTCCAGCCTCCACCATGATCACACCGTCAGGAGAACCCGCTACGATCAGATCTAGATCGCCGGTTTCAACTTCTTTGTAGGTGGGGTTGATGATGAAATCATCGCCTACGAGACCTACACGCACCGCGGCCATAGGGCCGTAAAAGGGAATTTTGGCTAGCAGCACTGCGATCGATGCGCCAGTTGCCGCCAATACATCAGGGGGCACCTGCTCATCCATAGCCAGGGTAGTGGCGACAATTTGAATGTCGTCGCGCAGCCACTGGGGAAACAGGGGACGCATGGGGCGATCGATGAGGCGACAAATCAGAGTAGCTCGCTCCGGAGGACGGCCCTCCCGACGCAAAAACCCGCCGGGAATGCGTCCGGCGGCGTAGAGACGCTCTTCGTAGTCAACCAGCAGGGGCAAAAAGTCGATGCCCTGACGACCTGCTGAGCGGGTTGCAGTTACCAAAACCGCCGTCTCACCCGACTGTACCAATACTGCGCCCCCCGCCTGGGGAGCCAACAGCCCTCCCCTCAGGTGAATATCGCGACCACCGAAGGAGATTGTTTTTTCAAATTCTTGCATGTACGACTACGTCCTTTCTCTCTTGCCATTCTCTTGGTTTCTTTGGCCTGATCCTAGCACCGATGACGGCAATGGCTTGTTGCGAGGGCTGCCAGAGGCCAAATTAGGCAAAAGACTTAAGATTTTGGCGCTCGCTGGGTACTCTACTGGCGTTAGTTTGAATGCAAGTTTCTGGCCCTAGGAGGCTACGGTCATCGCTGTACTGGTTACTGGGGTAGCGGGGTTTGTCGGTTCCTTTGTCGCCCGGCGGCTGTTAGACGGCGGGCAGCAGGTCTACGGCATTGACAATCTCAACGACTACTACGATGTCGGCCTGAAGCGCGATCGCTTAACCCAACTCACCCCCGACGACGGCTTTACCTTTGAGCAGCTCGATCTGTTCGATCGCGCGGGTATGCTGGCCCTGTTTCGCAGTCACCAATTTCAGTACGTCATTCACCTGGCGGCCCAGGCGGGGGTGCGCTACTCGCTAGAAAACCCCTTCGCCTACTCCGACAGCAACCTGTCGGGGTTTCTCAATTTGCTGGAGGGCTGCCGCATGATGGGGGTTGAGCACTTGGTGTTTGCCTCATCTAGCTCGGTCTATGGGGCCAATCGTAAGGTGCCGTTTTCGGTGGATGACCGCGTTGACCATCCGGTGTCGCTCTATGCTGCCACCAAAAAGGCCAACGAGCTGATGGCCCACGCCTACAGCAGCCTGTATCAAATTCCCACCACGGGGCTGCGATTTTTTACGGTGTACGGCCCCTGGGGACGACCCGACATGGCCTACTTCAAGTTTGTAGAGGCAATTTTGGGCGATCGCCCCATTCAGGTGTTTAACCAGGGCCAGATGAAACGCGATTTCACCTACATCGATGACGTAGTGGAAGGGGTCGTGCGGGTGATGACCCACATCCCTACCTCTAGCACAGACCCCAACAGCGACAGCCAGGCTCCCTACAAAATCTACAACATTGGCAATCACCAACCCGTGGAGCTAATGCGCTTTATTGAAGTCATTGAGGCGGCTCTGGGCAAGACGGCCCAAACTGAATTCTGCGGCATGCAGCCTGGCGATGTGCCTGCCACCTACGCCGATGTTAGCGACCTGATGACCGATGTGGGCTTTGCCCCCAGCACCCCCATTGAAGCGGGCATCCAGCAGTTTGTGGACTGGTATCAGCAGTACTACAGGGTTTAGTAAGCCAGGGTTTCTAGAGTTTCGCGCAGGTAGCGACGCACGAGTTGGTCTAGGGGAGCGGTTTCGGCCTCGGTGGCGGGCAGCTCGCCCTTCCAGCTCTTGAAGCCAGAGCTGCTGGCGATCGCAGACTTGAGGCTGAACCAGATGCGGGCGTGTTCAGAAAGCTGCATGGAGTTTACAGAGCGAGTTACGGCCATAGCTGCCTCTAAAGAGTTGCGGATAACTGTCAAAACCTTAGGTTCTTCTACTGTCCAGGGCCGCTCAATCTATCTGCGAGCCAGCAAAAACTCTGATCATTAGAATACTCTTTATAAGATAGCGCAACCACCCCACTGCTATTGTGCCAAAGACCACAGTATCAAGCGCTGATAGATATCTATGGGCGGTGAGCCATACCCCTAGCGGATAGTGGGATAGATGTCTGCGATCGCAGGCAAGGACTGTGGAGAGTCGGCGTCGTTTCGGTAATCTACGTCGTCGCCGGATCCATCAGCCTCTGGGTGACGCAAAGGCCAGTAGTCGCCCACGGCGTTGTCATCCCCGAGATCGGCTTTGGTGGCAGAATTCGCTGACTCCTCTGGGTCAGCAACGTCTACGAATACCTCCGAAGCGGCATCTGGCAAACCCATTGCCCTTTCGCCGGTGATCGAGTCTTCAGCGTCGATCGGTTCGACCTCCTCAACATTAGGTGTTAGGGCCGGCTCAGTTTCAGCCATATCGTCATGCTTAGCATTCAGAGCTATTGCCGCTTCCGGCTCTTCAGCCTCCAGAACCTCCGCTGATAGTGGAGCAGCCAAATCAGCGCTCTGTCGAGGGACTAAGTCAGGTAGAATTCTGCCGATCGGTAGCCCAACCCAGGTAAAATCAGCGGCAATAGTTTGGACAGGGTAGGGTGAAATGCCTGCCATGGTGCGGCTCGGCGTAGCTAACACCTGGAGTACAGCGACGGGTATCTGCAGAAACAGGTTGGCCATTGAAAAGCCTAGAACAGCGATCGCCAATCCGCCCAGCCGTCCCCAATCGCCAAAGGGCGTCAGGTCTCGAACCAAAAACGCCAGGGGATAAAGCTTTAGCAAACCCCACACCAGCGGTACCGGCACCAGCAGCGCTCCCAAACGCACCCGCCACCGGCGAAACTGACTCAACAGACGACGCTGATCGTCTTGCAGCGCAGTGGGCTTCACCGCCAGCCCTGGCAAACTAAAAATGTAGAAAGGCTGCAACAGCTGCATGACCAGCACCGGCAGTACACCCAAGGCCACGATGACACTCAGCTCTAGCTCTGGCAGAGTTGGGTTGCCCACCGCCAGGCCTAGCAGGCACAGATCGATCCACAGAGGTACCGTAGCCAGTCCGGCCAAATGTACCCACAGATAGGGATCGTAGCGCCAGGGTGCCATTGTTTACTCCGTTGTATCTACATTGTCGCCTGCGGGTGCCTCTTGTCAGGGCACCCGCCTTTGACCTAAGCCATGGCCAGGGTGCGACGCTTCGTAACCATCTTGAAGGCGTCGATAATGTCGCCCTCTTTCCAGTCGCTGAAGTTGTCGATGCCGATGCCGCACTCAAACCCGGAGGCCACGTCTTTGGCATCTTCTTTCATGCGCTTGAGGGAGTCGAGCTTGCCGGTGTAGACCACCTCGCCACCGCGCACTACCCGCAGGTTACAGTTGCGAGTCACCTTACCCGAAAGCACGTAACAACCAGCAACCGCACCTTTGCGCACAGGGAACACCGCGCGCACTTCCACCTGACCCAGGGGTTCTTCGACCATTTCGGGATCGAGGAGACCTTCCATGGCACCCTGGATGTCGTCGAGGAGGTTGTAGATCACCTCATAGTCGCGCACGTCTACCCCGAGGCGATCGGCAGACTGCCGCGCCCCAGGAGCCAGGGTGGTGTTGAAACCGACGATCACCGCGCCACTGGCAGCCGCTAGGTCAACATCGGTTTCGCTGATTTCGCCAGGGGCAGCCAGCAACACTCGAATTTGCACTTCGTTCTGGGGCAGCTGCTGGAGCGCCGCCAGAATAGCTTCGATGGAACCCTGCACGTCGGCCTTGAGCAGCAGGTTGAGGTCTTTGAGATCGCCCTCCTGAACCTGGGCCGAGATGGTGTTGAGGGTCACACGACGAGAAGCCATCGACTGCTGTAGGCGCGACTGGCGTTGCTCAAGCATACGCTTGTCGGCCACAGCTCGGGCGGTTTTCTCGTCCGAATAGACCTCGAACTCGTCCCCTGCGGCGGGGACATCGTTGAGACCCAACACCTCGACGGCAAAGGATGGGCCGGCAACCTTAACGCGCTTCAGGCGATCGTCGAGCATGGCCTTGACTTTGCCCAAGATCGGGCCAGCCACCAGGGAATCGCCCACCCGCAGCGTACCGTTCTGGATCAGCAGGGTAGCGACCGGGCCGCGCGCCTTATCGAGATTGGCCTCAATTACGGTACCGCGAGCCAGACGGTCGGGATTGGCCTGGAGGTCTTCTACCTCAGCGACCAGCACAATCATCTCCAGCAGGCTGTCGAGGTTTTCGCCAGACAGGGCGCTCACCGGCACCATAATAGTGTCGCCGCCCCATTCCTCAGGTACTAGGCCGTGCTCCATGAGCTCTTGCTTGACGCGATCGGGGTTGGCAGTCTCTTTATCGACCTTGTTGATGGCTACAATCAGCGGCACTTCGGCGGCCTTAGCGTGACTAATGGCCTCAATGGTCTGGGGACGCACGCCGTCGTCGGCCGCCACCACCAAAATGGCGATGTCGGTCACTCGGGTACCCCGCGCTCGCATGGCAGTAAAGGCCTCGTGGCCGGGGGTGTCTAGGAACACAATCTGATGAGACGTGCCCGCGTGGTCAACATCGACGTGGTAAGCGCCGATGTGCTGGGTGATGCCGCCAGCTTCGCCCTGGGCCACCTTGGTCTTGCGGATAGAGTCGAGCAGAGTGGTTTTACCGTGGTCAACGTGGCCCATGATGGTAACCACTGGTGGCCGGCGCTTGAGGCTTTCGAGGTCAGCCTCATCGATCATTTCCGTAACCTTTTTGGCCTCTGACTCGACTTCGCTGGTTTCGACCATGACCTCAAACTCTTCGGCCACCATTTTGGCGGTTTCGATGTCGAGGGTTTGATTGATATTGGCAGCAATGCCTTTGAAGAACAGCGACTTAATCAGCTCTGTTTCGGGCACTAGGATTTGCTCGGCGAGCTCATGGACAGTTAGTCCTTCAGAAAGCACGATGAACTCTGGACGCTCTTGGGTGGGCTGCGACTCGCCACGGCGACCGCGACGAGAGCGACCGCCGCCGCTACTACTACTGTCGCGATGCTGGGGCTTGTGGCTCTTGGTCGGCGATGACGGCTTAGCACCGCCCGCACTCTTGGGTTTTGGTGGGCGAGCTAGAGAAATACTCAGGTTTTGGGCATCGGTGGCCTGCTCCTCGTCTTCATCTAGCTCATTGACTAGAACATCGAGGTCTTCGTCGTCTTCGCCCAGCACACCTTGGCCTCGCCGCTTGGTCTTGCCGACCTTGCTGGCCTTTTCGCGCATCTTTTGATCGTCATCTTCGTCTTCGCGCTCTTCGCGCTTGTGGCGCGGCGGCGAAGGGCGACGGGGATGATCGTCAAGACCGCCGACCCCAAGCACAGAGATTGAATCGTTGCCGGGAGGGGTCTCGGTGCGGGCAGCGGTTTCGGCTCTAGCGGTTTCGGCATCGGCATTGGGCCGCCGCAGTTTGGGCTTAGGCTTGAGCCGGGTGACATCTTCGCCCGCGTCAATTTCGCGAATGGGAATGGTGGGACGTGGTGCGCCAGTGCCATCGGCTGCACGGCCCTCAGACCCGCGGTTCTCGGGACTGCGGCTTTCGGGGCGGCGAATGACCGGGCGAGGGGGACGGGCTCCTTCGGGAACAATCACCTGTACCTGGCTATCGTCATGGTCGGCACGAGCTCGAGATACCGGCCCCACCAGCTCTGGCCTCGGCTTAACTGGGGGAGTCGGGGTCTCAGCAGCCGGTTCAACGGCGACGGCTTCCACAGCCTCGACGGTGTTCTCGTCAGGAGCATTGGCGCTAGGGCGGTTGGGCGATACCGGCGGCTTGGGCTTGAGGTCGGGCTGAGCGGCCGTGGCAGCCTCCCCAGGACGGCTTGGAGGCTGGGACAGCGTATCGCCAGCAGGACGGGCTGGCCGACTTGCACTCGGGGCAGGAGCGCTCGGAGTGGGAGCATTGGGGGTGGGAGCACTAGCCTCGCCGTCAGCCTTGGGGGTAACCCGATGACGGCGAATTTCTAAAATTTGCTGTTTGCGTTCGGGCCGAGCGCCATTTTTAACCGGGGCTGCTGGTCGGGGCCGACTGGCAGAGCGATCTGGCGCAGCATTGGGCCGAGTGGCACCGCCACTGGCGCGAGACTGACGGGCCGCTGAACGAATTTGGTCAGCTTCTGACTCTGCGATAGTGCTGCTGTGACTCTTCACGGCAATGTCTAAGCGACTTGCGATCGCCAAGATGTCTTTGTTATCCAAATCCAATTCCTTTGATAACTCGTAAATTCTCACTTTGCCGTTCATCCACATCTCCCTACGCTAGTCAAGCTTGTTACTTACATAAACCAACCTGCTTCGTCCAACAAAACGACATCAAACCATTCTGACGAATACGTTAGCCCTAGCTTGGCATTGTAAACCAAGGCTAGGTGGACATGGGACCTCAAGCAAGTTAACTGACGCCCAGGGGGGCCAGTTAGATACCCATACTATGAGTTTAATCAGTTGCTTCCCCAATGAACAGAATCTCAGAGAGATCGCGTCTAGGGACAATTCAGTTGCAAAAATTTTTGGTAAAGTCTCCCGACGGCTCAATTTTTTCCCTTAACACTCTCTAGCTTAAACCTTGGGGCCAGGCGGCGGGGCGATCGCCGCCGATTTTGCCGCTGCCTCCTCTAGCTGGTGCCAGAGTCGCTGGTAAATTTCCGCTGGCACGTTGACTTTTAAGGCTCGCCCGAGGCGGCTTTTCTTTTGGGCCTGGCGCAGACAGGCGGCCTGGGGGCAGAGGTAGGCCGATCGCCCCATGCCGTCCCCGATGCGCACTGTGCGATCGGGGTAAACTCGCACCACTCGCCAAAACTCGGCCTTGGGCCCGACCCGCCGACAGCTGGCACAGCGTCGATAGTTGGGTTGCATAGGGAGCTTTCTCCAGAACTTATTCCTCCTCTGCGATCGCTGCTGGGCTTTCGTCTGCCAGGGGCTCTTCCTCTAGCGCCTCCTCTTCTTCAGAATCGGCGGCGGGCTCATCAGCCTCAGCCATAGGCGCTTCTAACCTGGACTCCTCAGCAGCGGGCTCTGGGGAGTCGGCATCGTACTCAGCATCGGGGAGAGGTGCTGTTTCCAACTCGTCCTCCCCAACGGGTGCTTCATCGAGGTCTAAGCCCGCGGCTCTGGCCTCAGCGGCGGCCCGTTCTGCCGCCGCCTTCGCCCTCCATTCCGCTGCCTCAGCTTCTTCCGCTGCTAGTTCTGCGGCTTCGCGGGCGGCTTCTTCGCGGGCGGCCACTAGCGCAGCCATCTTGCGGTCTTCTTCATCGTAGTCATACTTGCCAGAGTCTTTGATATCGATCTTCCAGCCGGTGAGGCGGGCGGCTAAGCGCACGTTTTGGCCTTCTTTGCCGATCGCCAGGCTGAGCTGGTCTTCGGGCACCAGCACATGGGCCTGGCGATCGTCGGGGTTGACCAGGCGCACCTCGTCCACCCGGGCGGGGCTGAGGGCATTGGAGATGTAGGTGGCCGGGTCGGGCGACCAGCGAATGACGTCAATTTTTTCGCCCCGCAGCTCGTTGACCACCACCTGAATACGCGATCCCCGCGCACCGATACAGGCACCAACTGGATCCACATCGCGCTCTAGAGTGTCTACGGCGATCTTCGTGCGGGGGCCAACGGAGCGCGACGGGGGGTTAGCCTCCCGCGCGACGGCCACAATGCGAACGATTTCGTCCTCAATTTCGGGCACTTCATTGGTGAAGAGCTCGACCACCAGCGCGGCATCGGCCCGCGATACCAGCAGCTGGGGGCCACGGTGAGAGCCTTCGGAGACTTTTTTGAGCGCTACGCGGAAGGTGGCGTTGGCCCGGTAGTTGTCGTTGGGAAGCTGGTCGCGCTTGAGCAGCTCGGCCTCGACCTCGGGCTGGCCCACGCCGCTGACGACCGCCATAATCACCGACTGCCGCTCAAACCGCAGCACTCGCGCCGAGAGAATGCTGCCTTCGAGGTCTTGGAATTCTTCTTGAACGAGCTTGCGCTGCTGGTCGCGCAGCTTTTGGGCCAATACCTGTTTGGTTTGAATGGCGGCCATGCGGCCAAAGTCGCGCTGGTCGGGAGTGACATCAAGCACCACCGTGTCGCCAGCCTGGGCCTCGGGGGCGACTTCGCGCACCTCCGAGAGGGAGATCTCATGGTCTTGGCTGGTAACTTCCTCAACAATAGTTTTGGTGGCCAGCACCCGAAACCCCTGGTCATCGTAGTCGTCTACATCAAGCTCAATATCAAAGTTGTTGAAGTACTCTTCGTCGAAGTGGGTATCGATTTCGCGGGTGCGGCGGTAGCGCTCGTAGCCTTTGAGCAGCGCCTCGCGCAGGGCATTTTCGACCGCGTGCTTGGGCAGGTTGCGCTCGCGGCTAATGGTATCAATCATTTCCTGCAAATTGGGCAGACTTACTAACGACATAACCACTCACCTTTGGACAATAAATCTTCTAAGCAATAAATCTGTATCGGCCTTAAGCTCGGCTTGGGGCAGAACTGAGCCCGGCGGATCTGGCCCTACTAGTCAGGACTCTGGTCGCTCAACTCCACCGTCTGAACTAGATCGCGGGGGAGGGAAATTGATTTTCCTTTCTGGCTGAGCACCACGGCTTCGTCGTCGCGGCGCACCAATTGGCCGACCCACTGTTTTTTGCCCTTGTGCTCCTTGGCCAGGGCAACTTCGACCATAAACCCCTTAAACACCACGAAGTCGCGATCGGTTTCGAGGTCGGCAGAAACCCCTGGGCTCGACACTTCCAGCACGTAGGCATCGGGAATGATGTCGGTGGTATCGAGTACGGCTTCGAGGGCCTGGCTCATTTTTTCGCAGTCATCCAGGCCGGTGTCTTCGTTTTCTAAACTGCGCACGTCGATGCGCAGCACGGGCGGAGACTGGTTGGTGTGAAAAACCGCTTCCACCACTTCTAGCCCTAGCTCTTGGGCAACGGGGGCCACCAGTTCAAGCACCTGGGGAATCAGGGGATGTACCATCTAATACGCGAAAGAATGCCAATAAAAAAGTGGGCCTCGACCCACCTCCCAAAACATTACTGCTAAAGGAGCCCAAACCCGAGGGCTTGAGCTTCACCATTCTAGCGGATTGTGGCGGCAACGGGCCAAGCGCAGGCCGCGATTGCCTTGGGGAAAGGGTTGCAGGGAATTTGGCCTGATGTTCTTTTAGGGACACCGGGTTTGAGGTTGGGGCTTAAATCCCCCTCTACTCTGGAAGGCAATGCTCCCCATTACGGGTAAATGCTAAGGGGTAGTTCGGGCTCAGCGGATAGTCCTCTGGCCCGGCCCTAAATCCGTAGCCCTGAACTACTTCATAGGTTTGCAGCACCTGGCCAAATCGGCGCACTTCGAGCGTTTCTGGCGGATCTGTGCGGTCGAACATGGCCAAATGGGTGGGGCAGATGGGGTGCCAGGCTTCGCCCAGCAGCACGGCATCGCGCCCCTCTAGAGCAGTGGCATCGTACCAAAAGTCGAACTGATCGAGGCGACCTGAGATGGCTAGCACATTGGGGTTGTTGAGAGCGTAGGCCAGGGCCGAGGCCGAGCGGTAGTCGGTGGTGAGCAGCAGAGGATCGTCGAGGTCGTTGGCTTGGGCTGCTACGGTGCGGGCGACCTGGGGCCAGCCAAAGAGCGCGGCACCATCGGGATCCACTGCGCCAAAGAATGTACCGAAGGGGATCACGGTGTAGTAAGTGACCAGGACGGTAGCAGCAAATAAGCCTAGGAATTGGGCGATCGCCAGCTGCCCAGCCCGCACCGGCTTTGACCATTGGGGCCGATAAAACTGATCGCTCAGCAGGGGAAACAGCAGCGGATAGGCCAAAATATTCCAGTAAAACAGCGCTACAGAGACGGTAGAGAGGGCTGCAAAGGCCGCCGTAGACAGGCCAAAAATCCACAGGGCCAGGGCCGGATAGCAGGATTCTCGACCTGTCGCCGTCTTGCCCCGCCGCCGAAGTAGGCGAATAATGCTCCAAGACTGGATGGGGCCGAGGATGAGCCCACACAGGGCCAGAAACACCACGGGTTGAAGCAGGTTGAGGCTGAGGCCACCTCCGGCGGTGCGATCGCGGTAAAACCGAAACGAAAAGAAGTCGTGGTGAATATTCCAAATCAAAATTGGCGAGAGTACCAGCAAGAGTAGGCCCAGGGCCAGGTAGAGGCGGCGATCGCGCAGCGCCGACCACCGCTGGCGATCGGTCAAAATCAGCGCCAAAAAGCCCAGCCCCACAAACACCGCGTTGTACTTACACAGCCCCGCCAGGCCGAGAAAAACGGCGGCACCATAGAGATCTCGCCCACTGCCCTGGCCGGGGCTTTCCACGGTGCTATCCATATAGCGCACGAATAAAAAGCTGCTGATCATCGCAAAGGTCACCAGCCAGTGGTCGTGCCAGGCCAGACCCAAGTACCAAAAAAATAATGGCGATGACAGACCGAGCAGGATGACCAGCCAGGTGCGATCGCTGGCTTGGTCGCCGTAGAGGTAGCGGCAGATGTGGTAGACCGTGAACCCCAAAATTCCGCTGCTGATGGCGTTAGGCAGCCGGAGCACTAGAGCAGACCGGCCCAGCACCGCCCCAAACACGCCCTGCACCCAAGCGTGAAAAGGCGGATGGTCGTAGTAGGAAAAGCCCGGTCGCTGCCCCCACAGCCAGTAGTAGGCTTCGTCAGGGTTAGGGAATGCCGTCAGCCAAAAGGCGATGCGCAGGGCCAAAAAAACCAGCAAAAACCATCGTCCCCAAACCCACATTGGAGACTGAAAGAAACCCCAGCGCTTACTCATCGGGAGATTCTAGGGCGCTGGTGTCAATGTCGTCTAGCTCGGGAATGTCGCCAATATCGAGGGTGCTGGGATCTTCCCCGACAGGTTCAGCCTCAGCATCAGAGGAGAGGAGTACGGTCGGCAGACCGGCTCCCCGCAGGCCTTGGAGAATGTGCCCCGGCGTTTCAGGAAACACCACAAACAGAGGATGGGTCTTGTCGGTGCCGTCGCTGAGCAGGTGCTCGTAGCGCTGGGGCAGCAGCCACTCGTAGCCGCGATCGACCAGAATCTGCGTGTGCCGCCACCGCATCAGCAGGTCTGAAAAGTCTTCTTGGGGGCGGTGAATGTAGACAAAAATTTCAATCCCCGTCTTAATCTTCCACTCGGGGTCGCACATCAGCAGAGCGACATCGCAGGGCAGCGTCACTACGGATCCAGTGGCGATACTTTGGCTGTGGGGATTGAGGTGCACCCCGTCGCGAATGCGAACGTTGGGCAGCGGCAGCGTGATCACACTCTCCTCAGGGCGTCGCATGCTGGGCACGGCCTCTAGGTAGGGGCGATGGTGCTTGAGCAGTTCCAATGCCCCCTCGTGATCGGTACAGACCGAGAGCAGCGTTTCGTACTGAATAGGTTTAATCGCCATGCGGCCTACAGAGAACTACAGGTTAGGGTCAGTATGCCCTGCATTCTATCTAAACCAGTGTCGGCAAAACGGCAGGCTACCTGACGCGATGCCTCAGGTAGCCGATTCTAAACATCCGCAACGAACCTGAAAGAAACCTATCGCGATCGCGACTTTCATCGAAGGCAGCAGCTAGATTTGAGCATATCGGCTGTGAAGCCAGCGTGCCGAAACAGCATCCCCGCTAGACGCCTACCCTGCGCTGACCGATTTACCGTGGCGCGCTTTTCTACGCTGGCACCGCCACCGTGTCTTACCTATGGGGTTGCCAAACTATGCAGAAATCTCGGCCCGTTAGCCTGCGCAAACTGGTTCTTTTAGCCGCGCTTCAGCTCAGCACCGTGTGGGATTTGATCACCACGCTGCTGGGCATTTTGCTGATTTTAGACAGCCGCAACCTGGTTGCCATTAGCCTGGCCGTAATCGGCACGCTGATTGTGGTGGCCTTCAATTTTTCCACTCGCCCCATCTGGCAACGGCGGCAGCGCTATAGCTCCTTCGGCTTACCACTTTTGGGGCTGAGGCTGGTGTGGCTGATGGCCGTAGCGGTAGACCTGTGGACATCGCTGACCTGCAACGCCTGGTTTATCGGCGCTCAGGGGTCTACCAGCAGCATCGCCCTGCCCGATCTGTTGGGCAGGCTGAGTCTGGGGCAGCTGATTATTGTGGTGTTTATTACCCTGGTATCGGGAGTTAGCCCTATGCTGGTGGGCTACCTGCGCGACCAAGACATCGACTCTCTGCTGAATTAGCTCTAGCCTCATTGGCCTCGGCCAGGGCTGTGTTTAGAGTCTAAGGGGCCACGGGTAACTCCGAGCTTGCTTTGCAGCTTGAGAGAACGCCAGAGCTGGCTACCGCTGATGTCTCCGGTTAAGAGCTGGCGGTACTGGGCGATCGCCCTCTGCACCTGCTCCAGGCTTTCATCTAAAAACTCCAGCCGAAAGTGCCGCGCTCCGGCCTGCATAAGCCGCTGGGCGTACTCGGCCCCGGTCTGGGCGACGCCATTGAACACTGTGTTGCGGCAGCCTGCATCGGCCAGCAGAATGTGCTCGGTGCCCATTCTGTCGCGCAGCTTGACCTGCTGACTCTCACAGGGGCGGCCACAGTCGCGAAAGTCTTTGCCCTCAGAGAGAAAGGCGCAGAACACGCAGTGCTCCATGTGAAACATGGGCATGTGCTGGTGCAGGGTAATCTCAAACCAGGCGGCTGGGGCCGATCGCAGCAAATCTACCAGTTGCTCGGCGTTGAGGTCGTAGGAGGCGGTGACGCGCTCTAGCCCGTAGCGGTTCAGCAAATAATCTGCCGTCAGCGCGTTGGCCACATTCAAAGAAAAATCCCCTACACAGCGCTGCCCTGCAAAGTAGGCCAGGTGGTCGTAATTGCGCACCAGGTAGCCATCGGCCTGCGATCGCTTCACCTGATCGAGAATGTAGGTTTCCAGCGGCTTGGTGATTCGGGGCGGGGCGACCCAGATGGTTTGGGCCTCGCTGATCCGATTGTCTCGAAACCAGAGCACAGCGTCGCGATAGGTGGCGGGGTTCTCGAATTCGCAGTAAATCGTCTCGATGCCTGTGGCAGCCGCAGCGGCGAGTTGGGGGCGAGTGCGAACGAGGGTGGAGAGGGATGATGGAGAGATGGGGGGATGGGGAGATGAGGAAGATAGGGGAGATGGGGAAGCTGGATTCTCGCTGGGGGGCGTCTTGGGGGGCGGCAGAATGTCTTGCAAGGCGGCATTAGCATTGAGATGCCAGGGGTTGGGGCGTAAACGCAGTTCCTCCAGCCCTTCCACTAGCTCTCGGCGCAGCCGATTGAGTTCGCTGACGGGGATCATCACATTCCCCTGGAGATGATTGCTCAGAGATTCGAGATGGAACGGGGTGTTGCCCAGACGGCCCAGCTGCTGCTCTAGGCGATCGCCTGTCAGCGGCTTAGAGTGGGCTTCTACCAGAGACATGGTGGAGGTCGCTTGGGCGATGTGGCCCTGGCTGTCGCGGGCGATCGCCACCATCGACTCTCCCACCGCGCCATGCACCTCAATGGAGATGGGCCGCGTGAATTTGGGGCGATCGCCCGCGTAGGTCTGCTGAATCTCTTTGTCCAGAGCCGGATCGCTGGTTTTCCAAAGCTTGTCGCCGGGGTGAATGCGGCGCAGGTTGAGGGCATCGCGGCCAAACATAAGCCGGGTTTCTGGGCCGACATTATTCACCGCATAAACGCGGCCCCCCTGCTCTTTCTCGGCGGGGTGGCCGTCGTCAAACACCACGCCATCCCCAGCCTTGATCGGAGCCTGGGCTTTCAAAAACACAGCATCTGCGGTGACGCGGGTGATCTCGCCCAGATAGACCCCACGCTTTTTGCCGAAGCGGGCGTGAACCAGAGCCTGGTTGTCGATGCCCTCGAACCAGCCAGTGTAGAGGCCGCGAGAGAAGGCCATTTCGAGCTGGTAGCGTTCATCGGATGGTTGGGGGGTGAGGGGATGGGGGGATGGAGGGATGGGAATTTTGGATTTTGGGTTTTGGATTTTGGAGTCCCCCGTAGTGTGGGTCAGCGCTGAGCCTTCATCCGCCGACGCCAATCGTTCCCCAGACCCACGTTCCCCCGCCACCGCTAACCGATCCAACGCCTGCCGATACACCCGCGTCACATTCGCCACATACTCCGGCGCTTTTAGCCGCCCCTCGATCTTTAGGCAGCTCACCCCAGTTTTTACCAGCTCCGGCAAAACTCCCAGACCCGAGAGATCCTGGGGGCTGAGCAGGTAGGCGCGATCCTGAAGATCAACCCGTTCCCCATCGGCAATTAGCTCGTAGGGCATGCGGCAGGCCTGGGCGCATTCGCCCCGGTTGGCCGACCTGCCGCCCAGGGCTTCGCTGGTGAGGCACTGGCCCGAGTAGGCGACGCACAGCGCTCCGTGGACGAAGACCTCTAGGGGCAGGGCGATGTTGCGATCGCCCATCTGAGCCTGAATTTTGGCAATGTCTTTAATCGAGCACTCCCGCGCCAGCACCACCAGCTGACAGCCGAGATCGCGGGCAAACTCGATCCCGGCTGCACTGGTCACCGTCATCTGCGTCGAGCCGTGGATGGGAAAATCGGGCGACAGGTGGCGAATTAGCCGACAAATCCCGATATCCTGCACGATCACCGCATCGACCCCGGCGGCAATCATGGTTTTGAGGTATTGCTCCGCCTCAGCAAGTTCCGCAGGGAACACCAGCGTATTGAGCGTGACGTAGCCCTTCACCCCGCGCCGATGGAGAAAGGCCATCAATTCAGGCAAATCGGCCTCAGTAAAATTTTCCGCCCGCATGCGGGCGTTGAAGCGATTGAGGCCAAAGTAAATGGCATCGGCCCCATTTTCGACCGCTGCTTTGGCGCAGTCCCAGTTGCCGGCTGGAGCCAGCAGCTCGGGCAGAGGGGACGACGCGACTGGGGTGTTAGAACTAGTGGCGGGGTCGAGGGCAGGCATGGGCTTAGGCTCACAGAGCTAAATAGTGGCCCCCAAAAGGCGGCCAGCGGCACCTTTCTATTCTTACAAATTCCAGACGTTTGCAAGCTTGCCAAGGCTATGGATTGCCCCAGGGGCGATCGCACAATTGTTTTGAGGCCATTACACGGAACAATAAATATTTGGTGATGATCCCACTGGTTCCTACAATGGGGTAACTAACTATTGGTTGCAAAACCCTGGAGAAATCTATGAGTCGTCCGATAATCCTCGGCATTGTGGGTGACAGCGCGGCAGGTAAGACCACTCTGTCGAGGGGCATTGCGCAGATTCTAGGCGAAGACCAAGTCACCATCATCTGCACGGACGATTACCACCGCTACGATCGCAAACAGCGCAAAGAGATGGGCATCTCTGCCCTGCACCCCGACTGCAACTACATCGATATCATTCAGCAGCATCTGGGTCTGCTGCGCACTGGGCAGCCCATTCTCAAGCCGATCTACAACCACAGCACGGGCGGGTTTGACGCCCCCGAATACATTGAGCCCAAGCGCTTCGTCATTGCAGAAGGGCTGCTGGGCTACTCGACCCGCGCCTGCCGCGATGCCTACGATGTCAAAGTCTACCTGGCCCCGCCCGAAGACCTGCGCGCCAACTGGAAAATCAAGCGCGACACCCGCAAGCGCGGCTACACCCCCGAAGAGGTGGCTAAGCAAATCCAAGCGCGGGAACAAGATTCTGAGGACTTTATTCGCCCCCAGCGGCAGTGGGCCGACGTGGTGGTTAGCTTTTACCCCCCCGACGGCAACAGCAGCGGTGACGAACTGCTGCTCAACGTGCGCTTGGTGATGCGGCCTACCATTCCCCACCCCGACTTTACCCACCTGCTCGAAGACAAAAACGGCGGTTCTCTGGGCGATGCAGTGCGCCTGGGCCTCGATCGCGACATGGGCAAGCCCGTAGATGTGCTCGAAATTGACGGTCACGCCACCGAGAAACCCGTGCAAGAGCTAGAACGCACCCTGTGTAGCGAAGTCCCCTACCTGGGCAAGTTTTGCAGCATTGAGGGCAACACCGACATCGGCAAAGTGGTGGGCACTACGGGCGAAACGCTGCAAAGCTATCCTCTAGCACTGACCCAGTTGCTCATCACCTACCACATGCTCAAGGCCGCCAAAGTTCCTGAGTAGGGACAAAGGGCAGTCTGCCCTACCCAAGATCCCCAATCGCAGCAGCATGGGTGATTGCCTTAAAAAATAGCCGACAGCTGAGCAAAGGCAGGGCTGTCGGCTATTTTTGGTTTCTATGACCTACTGTTGCGACTGCGACAAGGATTCGTCCTGCGACAGCTCGGTCAGCATCATTTGAATAAAGTTAGAGGCTACCTCCGCCGACTGGTCGTGGGTGGCAAACACGATCGCCAGGCTGTTGGTATCTCCAGCCCCATAGCAGAGCACTCGAAAGGAGCCGTCTTCGAAGTAGCCGGTGCGATCGATGCCGCCCTGGTCAGATTCGACCCCCAGGCTGTCGATTAGCTGGTCGGCCCGCGTTAGACAGCCAGCCACATCGGTGTCGAGTAGCTGATCGCCACTGGCAATTTCGGGGCGAGCGCTGGCGGGCTGAATGAGAGCGGCCAGGCCTAGACCGGTAAGGGCGATCGCATATAGATGCCGTTTCATAAGAGTTAAAACTAGGGTTAAGGACAACTGCCGCTCCGCTTGGGGGTGCCCCGCCGCCTGCGCTAGCGACGGAGCATTGGTTCACGGCCTGATCTGTTAATACAGGTTATTCCCCCGGCTTTCCGGATGCCCCAGCGCAAAAAAGCGCCGGAGCTAGCAGCTCCGGCGCTTGGGGTGTTGAGGAGTGAACGATTAATAATTAATGTAGGGGTCGAGTATGTCACCGAGGTAGCCAACCTATGACAACCCTGTGACATTTTTCGCCCCCCGTTTTTGGCAGCCATAGTCTAGGCTGATCGTTCCAACCTTTTTTGCCCTATCTTTGCCGCCTCCGTGACCCAGCCCGACACCCTGCGCACCCTGCTCAACGCCGTCTCCCAAGGGCAGCTTAGCCCCGATGCTGCCCTTGAACAGCTCAAGTACCTCGACTTTGAGCCTATTGACGACTTTGCCAAAGTTGACCACCACCGCACCCTGCGCACGGGCTTTCCAGAGGTGATCTGGGGGCCAGGCAAAACCCCCCACCAGATTGTGCAAATTATGCGCAGCCTGCACCAGCGCAACCCGGTGGTGATGGCCACCCGCATCGAGCCCGAGGTCTATGCCCAGGTGCAGCAGCAAATTCCGGCGGCGCGATACTACGATAGGGCCCGCATCTGCGCCCTGGTGCCCGCCGACTGGGCCGCCCAGCACCCCGGCACCATTGGCGTGCTCACCGCAGGCACCGCCGACCTGCCCGTCGCCGAAGAAGCGGCGATTACCGCCGAGCTGAGCGGGTTTGCCGTCAAGCGCCTGTGGGATGTGGGGGTAGCCGGGCTGCACCGCCTGCTGCACCACCGCCACCTGATTCGCAATATGGATGTGCTGATTGTGGTGGCGGGCATGGAAGGCGCGCTCCCCAGTGTTGTGGCGGGCCTCGCCGATTGCCCCGTGATTGCGGTACCCACCAGCATTGGCTACGGGGCCAGCTTTAACGGCCTCTCGGCCCTGCTCACCATGCTCAACTCCTGTGCGGCGGGCATTGGCGTGGTCAACATCGACAACGGCTTTGGCAGCGCGGTGCTGGCGGGGCAAATTTTGCGCACCGGGGCGCGGTTGGGAGGTGAAGCGTAGATGGGTGAGTGGGTAGGTGGGTGAGTGGATGAAAGGAGGGTACCGGGGTTCCAGACCCTCTGGGCATTACTGCTTCACCTGCCCACTCACTCACTCATCTACCACCCACTACCGCAGGTCAGAAGGCATGGCGGCGGGCTTCACGGCAATGCTTTGGTCGCGCCCGTCGCGGTGAATGTCGAGGTTGAGGGTATCGCCGATATTGGTGATTTCTACCCGAGCCTGCACGTCTGGCGGGCTATCGATGGGGTCGCCTTCAATGGCGCGGATGACATCTCCGATTTTGAGGCCAGCGGCCTGGGCTGGGCTGTTGGGCAGCACCCCCACAATCAGCACGCCGGGCTCGTCGTCATCGGCGATTCTGAGGTTGAGCTGCTCTTCTTCGTTGATGCGATCGACCATCTCAGCGGAGAGTTCGACCATTTGAATGCCCAGGAAGGGGTGCAGCACTTCGCCGTTGGTAAAGAGCTGATCGGCAATGCGCTTGGCGGTTTCAATGGGGATGGCAAACCCCAGCCCCTGGGCGTTGGCGCGAATGGCGGTGTTCATGCCGATGACTTCGCCCCGGTCGTTGAGCAGGGGGCCGCCGGAGTTGCCGGGGTTAATGGCGGCATCGGTCTGGATAAACTGCACCCGTTTGTCGGGAATGCCCACCTGATTGCTGCTGCGCCCCAGGGCGCTGATGATGCCAGCGGTGACGGTGTTGTCGAGGCCGAGGGGGTTGCCAATGGCGATCGCCCACTGCCCCGGCGCCAGGTTCTGAGTGCTGCCGATCTGCACGGCGGGCAGGTCAGCGGCTTCAATCTTGACCACGGCTACATCGGTCACTGAGTCAACGCCGACTACCTGCCCCTCGAAGTCACGCCCGTCGCGCAAGGTGACCTGGACGGTTTTGGCCCCCTCAACCACGTGGGCATTGGTCAAGATCTGGCCATTGGCACTGAGAATAAACCCCGAGCCGGTGCCTTGCTCTAGGCGATCGGGCAGGTTGGAGGGGGGCACGGCTTCTTCGTCAAAGAAGCGGCGAAAGAAGGGATTGTTAAAGGCGTCAGGGGAAATCTCGGGCACGGTACGCTCGGCGTCAATGCGCACCACCGCTGGCCCGACTCGCTCGACCGCCAGGGCAATAAAGTTTTGGCTACTTTCGCCCATCGGGCCAGCCGCCAGGGGGTTGGGGGCGGCCTGGGCCACGGTAGTCAGCGAGGTTTTAACTGCTGGCGGGGTTGCGGCAGCGGCATTTTCTGTCTCAGCTAAGCTCACCTGGGTGACGTAGTAATGGCCGGCCCAGCCGGCCCCACCCCCCACAGCTAGGGCTACTGCTACCAACGCGAGCTGCTGCGAAAACTGCTTTGGCAACGAGTCCATGCCTAATGCCCTCTAGCTACTGTGCCTGGTGTTCTCTGCCTGGTGCGCCCTACTGGGGCTTGCGATCGCGACGACGGGCAAACCCGAGATCGCTCCCTGTCGCCGACCCGCTGACGGATCTGGCTCTACTCTATCGAATATTCTCCGGAGCAAGTATTGTCCGGACGGGGGTGTCTGTGGCTAGAAAACCCAGCTATACCCCTGAGCAATTGGGGTTGTCCTGCTTATTATAGAGGCTGTACCCCTCAAGGATTGTTGGGCTCACCTATATAGCCAAAATCCACGTCGGCTAACTCGCTACATTTTTTCTTTGCATGATGTTTTTCGATTTGCTGAAGCATAGGGCTCCCCGCCGGTCAGGTACTGCCAATCAACCGGGGCAAGGCGAGGGATTCGCTGTACTGGTGGGGCTGGCGATCGCCCTGCCGTTGGTAGGGCTGACAGCACCGAGGGCGATCGCCCAGACCACCCCATCCGCTTGCTCTCAACCCGCGCTGTCGCGCTTGACCCGCCATCGGGTGGCCCAGGGCGAGACCCTGACGGCCATCGCTCAGCGCTACAGCCTGCTACCGGCCACAATCATGGGGCTCAACCCCGCCGTTCAGGGAGGTACTGTTAGCCCTGGGCAAGAGCTGCTGATTCCGCCCTTCAACGGCATTCGGGTCAGCGTTCCCCCAGGCAGAACCTGGCAGCAGGTTGCCCAGACCTACAACAGCCGCCCCGATGTGCTGTTTGAGGTCAACGGCTGCGTAAGCACCGTTCCCGCCACCATTTTTCTGCCGGGGGTGAACTGGTTCCCTGGGGTTTCGGCCACAGCAGCGACCACGGCCTCTCCCGCCACTCCGCTTCAGGGCTATCCGCTGCCCCAGCGATCGCAGGTGATTGTCAACTACGGCTGGCAGCCCGACCCCGACCAGGGCAAGCTCGTCTTTAACACTGGGGTAGCCCTGGCTAGCTCAGCTAGTACCCCGGCCTTGGCCGTGGGCGCTGGCACCGTAGCCTTTGCCGGTACCGACGCTACCTACGGCAACCTGGTGGTGATCAACCACGCCCAGGGGCTACAAACCCGCTACGCCAACCTGGCGGCGCTAAACGTGCGGGCTGGGCAGACGGTGCGCCAGGGCGATCGCCTCGGGGCGATCGCCACCCCAGAGGGCGACGACGACTCGTTTTTATTCTTCGAGGTGCGGCTAAATTCCACGGCGGGCTGGGTGGCCCAGGATCCTCAGGACTATGTGCCCACTATGGTTCTGCGCTAGAAATCTGTCCCTATTGGGCAGCCTGAGACCACAGCCCTAAAACCACAGCATTGTCCCGAGCCTGTCGGTAACGCTAGCGCCCATCGGCAAGAGCACCTACAATTGGCCTTAACAAGTGCATCGGCAACGCTGAGGTTTGTTCACCGATGGCCCCAGGTAACCCTATGGCGCAGCATTTTTCCGGGCAACCTTCGCCCCATTCTCCCCAACCGTTTTCTGGAGCCCGCGACCCCGCCGTCACATCGGGACTGTTTTGGGCGCGGTTGCTGACCTACCGGCCCCTATTTTTGCTGGGGGGGCTGTGGTTGACCCTGGTCTGCGTATCGGCGATCGCCTACCACGGCCTGATGTTCAATGAGCCCGTAGAAGATGCTGCTGCCGAAGCCCCGCTCTCGGTGATGGCAGCTCCGTCCGACGATCTGCCCTCTGCCCCAGAGGTATCAACCGGGGAGGAGACTGCGCCCCGGTCTGGCCTAGCCCTGTGGGGGCTGCTGAGCCTGGTGGGGCTCTGTGCCTTTGGCTCGTTTGTGCTGACCCAGCAGATCAAAGCCTCTGCCCGCCCGGCCAAACGCAAAAAAGCTCGCCCGCGCCCGATCGTTAAAGCGCCTGCCCCCCCGCAGCCACCCCATCCGAAGCGGTTGGCCCCCTACTCACCCCAGCGCGATGGGGTCGTCGCACCCGGTGCCAGAATTGTAGAAACCCCTATGGTTGAGCCTCCCGTGGGCCCAGCGCCGCCGTCAGGGCGTCCGGGAACTCCAGCCGTAGCTAAGTTCAGAGTGGTCTCGAAGTCACCCCCAGGGCGCTCGCCCCAGCCTTCGGTGCCCAGCGTTGCGTCGGTGCCAACGGCGACCCCAGCGGTGGTTCCCCACGAGGCTGATCTCCCCCTCGACTGGGAGGAGGGCAGCGTGGCCCATGCCCTGGATATGCGCCAGCGGCGATCGCTGTCGTCGTTGATGTAAGCATTGTTCACCTAGGGGTATCTCAGGGGCTTTGAGTCAGCTGCCGGTTATCTACCACCCCGACTATGTGGCTCCCCTGCCCGATGGGCATCGGTTTCCGATGCCGAAGTTTCGGCTGCTGCGCGATCGCCTGCTCTACGACGGGGTAATCACCCCCGACCAGATCTACCAGCCCGGCGAACCGCCCCAGACCTGGCTAGAGTTTGTCCACCACCCGGCCTATATCAACGCCTACCGCCAGGGCACGCTGGATGCCAAAGCCCAGCGGCGGATCGGTTTGCCCTGGAGCGCGGCCCTGGTCAAGCGTACCTGCACGGCAGTGGGGGGCACCATTCTCACCGCCAAGCTGGCTCTGGCGCACGGGCTGGCCTGCAATACGGCGGGGGGCACTCACCACGCCTTTCCCGATTACGGATCGGGGTTCTGCATTTTTAATGATTTGGCGATCGCCACCCGCGTCCTGCAAAAGCAGGGCCGCGTCCAGCGAGTGCTGATTCTCGATTTGGACGTGCACCAGGGCGACGGCACCGCCTGGATCTTTCGCGACGACCCCAGCGTATTTACATTCTCAATGCACTGCCAGGAGAATTTTCCGGCCCGCAAGCAGGCTAGCGATTTGGATGTGCCGCTGGCTTTGGGTATGGAAGACCAGGATTATCTGGACTGTCTAGCGCAGTACATCCCCGATTTGCTGGCCCAGGTGAAGCCGGACCTAGTGCTCTACGATGCCGGGGCTGACCCCCACAGAGACGATCTGCTGGGCAAGCTGGCGCTGACGAATGCGGGGATCTACGGGCGCGATCGCTACGTGCTCGACACCTGCGTAAAGGCAGGCTACCCCGTCGCCTGTGTCATCGGCGGCGGCTACGGTAAATCCATGGATGATCTGATCTTTCGCCACTCGCTGCTGCACCGAGCTGCCGCAGAGGTGTACTCGGCCTACCGGTTATAGGAGGCTATACGTTAGGTTTGGGCTGCAATGAGCAGCTTGACGGAAACTTTGAGATCGGGGAATGCCAGCGGTGCGATCGCCTCCGTCCACAGGCTCTTTTCTTAGTGGGCACACTGTCTGACACGCGAGAAACTGGGTTTCTGGGAAAGTCATTTAAGCTAAATTCTCTAAATCGGCCAAATCTTGGAGGCGACCAGAGGCACGCTTGTTGAGTTTGAGATTTTCTAGGTCGATGAAGTTAACCGCGATTTCATCCAGCACCATTTCCAGGCGACTGGCAAAGCAGGTGGCAAAATCTACTCCATTGGGCGTGGTAATCAAGTCAATGTGGCTAGGCGGGTAGCCCAACTGAATCACCTGGTCTGGGGTTAAAAAATCTGTCGCTTGCAGGTTGAGCGCTGCAAAGCCGAACTGTTCCAGCGCTTTGAGCATATTTGCAGCGTTCTCTGGCGTCATCTCGATCCAGATGTCAATGTCTTTGGTGTATCGCGGGTAGCCGTGAAAGGCGACAGCATAGCCACCTATCACCAGGTAGCGCACCTGATTATCGTTTAACGACTGTACAAACTCTTTGAAATCTTGGTTCAGCACCGTATTTCCAGAGGTGGTATTGCTGCCGGATAGACTCTAGAGCTTTTAGTCTGTCTACGTAAGGTTGGCTACGCCAATAGGTGGCGTCTTGCTTAGGAGCATGGAGGTTAGCTTTTGTAACCACCATCTGCATAGTGCGAAGGGTTGGAGCAGCCACAATAGGCATCTTTGAACAGGTATGCCCATTCTAAAGCACCTGCGTAGGCTGGGATGTGCAAACATCACCTCTTATAATTAGAGCTTTGCTCATCGGAATTTTGTCATGGCCTGGGTCGTCGCCACCTTCTACAAATTTGTGCCACTGAGCGAGCTAGGGGGATTGCGGGTGGAACTCTTAGAGCTATGCCTGGGCTGGGAGCTGCGGGGTACGATTCTGCTGGCCAGCGAGGGACTGAATGCGACCGTGGCGGGCGATCGCCCCAGCATTGACACCCTATTAGCCTGGCTCCACTCGCATCCTGAAATCGGCCCCTTTCCCCACCAAGAATCCACCATGGCAAGCGCACCCTTCGAGCGCATGAAGGTCAAGCTAAAACAAGAAATCGTCACCCTGGGACGTCCCGAGGTTAACCCGGCTCAGCAGCAGGTCGGCACCTACGTCGAACCCCACGAATGGAACCAGGTCATCGCCGATCCCGAAGTGATGGTGATTGATGCCCGCAACGATTTTGAAGTAGAGCTGGGCACATTCCAGGGTGCGGTGAACCCTCGCACCCATTCGTTTCGAGAACTGCCCGACTATGTAGCCACCCACCTCGACCCGGCTCAGCACAAAAAAGTGGCGATGTTTTGTACCGGCGGCATTCGCTGTGAAAAGGCTACCGCCTACCTGCTAGACCAGGGCTTTGAGCAGGTCTACCACCTCAGGGGCGGCATTCTCAACTACCTCAAAACAGTGCCTGTGGATGCCAGCCTTTGGCAGGGCGACTGCTTTGTGTTTGACGAGCGCGTGGCCGTTGACCATCGCCTCAATGCCACAGACCACGGCCTTTGCCTGGGCTGCGGCCACCCGATCAGCCCCGCCGAAAAAGCCTCGCCAGACTACGAAGACGGCATTAGCTGCCCCCACTGCTATGCTGCTCTCACCCCTGAAAAGCGATCGCGCCTAGAGGCCCGTCAACGCCACCGCTAACCCTAGAACCCTATGCTCTCCAACGATTCATCCCTACAATCGCTGACCTACGGCCCCACCGATGGCACGGCTGACTGGTGCCTGGTGGCTCTCCACGGCTGGGGAGCTAACGCCGCCGATCTCGTGGGGTTGGCTCCCTATTTAGAAATAGCGAACTTCTCAATGGTCTTTCCCGATGCGCCCTGGCCCCATCTCCAGGCTCCGGGGGGGCGTATGTGGTACAGCTTCCCCAGCGGGTATGACTTTCGCCGACCCCACGACTTTGCCGACCAAGCCGATCTACACACCAGTCGAGAACAGCTTAAAGTCTGGCTGTGCAATCTACCTAAAACAACCAAGATTCCCTTAGAACGAACCATTTTGGCCGGGTTTTCCCAAGGGGGAGCCATGGCCCTAGATGTGGGGTCGCAGCTGCCGCTGGCTGGGCAGATCATTCTCAGCGGCTATCTCCACAGCGAGGCCCAGGCTCCGGTGAGCCCCCGCCCCGTGATGATGGTACACGGCACCTTTGACCCAGTAGTGCCGATCGCTAAGGCCCACCAAGCCAATGCCGCCCTGACAGCCCTCGGCCAGCCTGTAACCTGGCAAGAACTGGCGATGGGGCATGAAATTCCACCCCAGGTAATGGGCTTAATTGCCGGGTTTTGCGAAGATTTGAGGCAGGCTAAGGGAAATACCCTGACCAAACCCTTAGGATAAAGGGAGAGTGAACTGGCCCTAGGCTGTGCTTGTGCAGCTCTGAGGGAAACATCACCAAGGGGGGAAAGACTATGCTGAGCCTACATGTTTCACCGCAAACCGTCTCAGATATGACACCGGACACGGTGGCTGAGCTGGCTACTCGTCTAGAGACCGATGCCTACGAGAATGCCTTTGAGGGATTGCAAGACTGGCACCTGCTCCGGGCGATCGCCTTTCAGCGGCCTGAGCTGGTTGAATCCTACGTCTACTTGCTCGACCTCGAAGCCTACGACGAGTCGTAGACTGTGGGTGGCCCAATCCTGCTGATATACCCCCAAGCCGTAGGGGTAAACAGTCGTTTGCCCTGGCAGAAGCGCCGTTTTTGAGCCGAGATGACTGCCTTTGGGTTTGGTATGGCCAGTAGTTCTACAACTGTGGAAGCTCCCCGTCGGGTGCTGCTGGGTATTAGTGGCGGCATTGCGGCCTATAAGGTATGTTCTGTAATTTCGTCGCTGGCCAAGGCAGGCACAGCGGTGCGCGTTGTGCTGACCCAGCAGGGGCAGGCGTTTATTCCGCCGCTGACGGTGGCTACGCTGGCTCGGCACCCGGCCTACACCGACGCCAGTTTTTGGGATGCCACCCAGGGGCGACCCCTGCATATAGAGCTAGGCGAGTGGGCTGAGCTGCTGGTAATTGCGCCGCTGAGTGCCAACACCCTGGGCAAGCTGGCCCACGGGCTGGCCGATAATCTGCTGACGAATACCGTGCTGGCCTCGACCTGCCCCGTGCTGCTGGCCCCAGCGATGAATACCGACATGTGGCAGCAGCAGGCGGTGCAGCGCAACTGGCACCAGCTCCTTCAGGATTCGCGCTACCACAGTATTGACCCAGGCAGTGGGGTGCTGGCCTGCGATCGCATCGGCACCGGGCGCATGGCCGAACCCGACGACATTCTCACCCACATCAACTCGCTGCTACATACCCAGGGCAAGCGCGACCTCAGCGGCAGGCACTTGCTGATCAGCACCGGCAGCACTCGGGAACATTTGGATCCTGTGCGCTTTATTGGCAACCCCGCCAGCGGCAAAATGGGGATCGCGCTGGCCCAGGCCGCAATCCACCGGGGAGCCAGCGTCACCCTCGTGCATGGGCCAATGGATGAATCCCTCAAAGCCCGGCTGGGGGGTATCCAAGCTGTGGGGGTTACGACTGCTGAAGCGATGCACCGGGCGATGCTGACCAACCTTCCCCAGGTCGACTGGATTGTGATGGCGGCGGCGGTGGCGGATGTGAAACCTGCGATCCAGTCAGCCACTAAGTTGGCCAAGGCGGAGCTGCCTGCATCGTTGCCCATAGCCCAGGTGCCCGACATTGTGGCCGATTTATCCCAAAAGCGATCGCCCCACCAGCGGCTGATTGGCTTTGCCGCCCAGACCGGCGACATTATTCCCCCAGCACTAGATAAGCTCCAGCGCAAGGGGTTAGATGCGATCGTGGCGAACCCCGTTGATGTGGCAGGGAGCGGGTTTGGGGGCGATCGCAACCAGGCCGTCCTGCTCACTAAAGCGGGCGACAAGCTCACCATCCCTCCCTGCACCAAGTTGGAGATGGCCCACCAGCTCTGGGATGCGCTGCTGGCCTTCGGGTTTTAGGTCAAGCCAGCACAGGCTCTGCTCAGGCACCAGTGAGCAAGGCTCAGTTCTTTTGAAACATATACACCTCCTGCTGCGGGAAGGGGATGGAAATCTCCTCCGCATCGAGCCGGGTTTTGATCGCCTCGGGCAGGGCGAGCTTGACCGCCAGAAAGTCGGGGGTGTTGGCCCACACCCACACCTGCAAGTTGACGCTGCTGTCGGCCAGTTCGATGACGCTGACCGAAGGGGCTGGGTCGGTCAAAATGCGGCGATCGCTGGCGATTTCATCCAAAATTGCCCGTCGGGCCTGCTCAATATTGTCGCCGTAGCTAATGCCCACCAGGGTTTCAACCCGGCGAATGGGGCGGGCGGTGAAATTGGTAATGTTGTCGCCGCCGAGTTTAGAATTTGGCACGATGACAGCGGCATTTTCGGGGGTGACAATAGTGGTCGTAAACAGCTGAATGCTCTCAACGGTTCCCAGGGTGCCGCCCCCTTCGATAAAGTCGCCCACCCTAAAGGGGCGAAAGATTAGCATCAGCACCCCGGCGGCGAAGTTGGAGAGCGATCCCTGAAGGGCCAGACCAATCGCTAAGCCCGCTGCCCCCAGTACCGCAATCAGCGAGGCAGTTTGCACTCCCAGACGATTTAGGGCCGCAATCACCACAAAGGCCAAACCCGAGTAGTAGATCAGGCTGCCGGTAAAATTGACCAGTATGGGGTCGATATTTTGTCGGGCCATCAGCCGTCGCGCGGTGCGGGCGGCCAGTTTGGCAATCCATTGACCGAGCCAAAAAATAACCAGGGCGGCGATCAGGTTTAGCCCTAGCCGGGTGACCAGTTCCTGGGCTGTGGCAACCCACTGTGTCCAATTTTCCACCAGTAGTCTCCTAAAGTATTTGAATCTGCGATCGCAATGCGCCTTTTTAGGTCTTCCACAGGACCGCAAAGGTGCGACTCTACCCTAGGGCAGATTTTTTTGGTTCAGCCAGCCCCTCTCTAGGGCCAAAATGACGGCCTGGGTGCGATCGCGCACCTCTAGCTTTTGCAAAATGGCGTGGACATGAACCCGCACCGTGCCGGGGGCAATGTACAAATCGTCGGCAATTTCTGAATTGCTCTTGCCGCTGGCAATCAGGGCCAAAATCTCCTGTTCTCTTTGGGTCAGAGGGCTTTCAGGCGGAACGGCTGGCAGGTTGGCAGCGGGCGGTTTGCCTTGAAAGATGGCCTGAATCTCACGGGTCGCGGTAGAGTCCCACCAGGAGGCTCCGGCGGCGACGGACTGGATAGCCAGAATTAAAGCATCGGCATCGACCCCTTTAACGCAGTAGCCCTGGGCCTGGGCCTTGATTAGCTGAGCAATCAGCGTCGGTTGGGAGTGGGAGGTGAGCACCAGCACGGGCAGGTCAGGGTGCTGCTGTTTGATCTGGCGGCAGGCCTCTACACCGCCGATACCCGGCAGACCCACATCCAGAATCACAATGTCAAAATTCTGTTGGTCAACCTGCTGAATGGCCGTTTCACCATCCTCGGCTTCGGCGGCGATGTGAAGGGTAGATTCCTGCTGAAGTCGAGTCGATAGTCCTAGCCGAAACAGTTCATCGTCTTCGACCAGTAAAATTTGAATTGGAGAATTAACCATTCAACTTGCCAACGGCTGCTGCTTAGGGGCCTCGACACAGGCCGGAAGCCGAAAGGCAAAGATGGCTCCCTGGGGCGATCGCGGCTCTGCCCAAATTTTACCGCCGTGGGCCTCAACAATTTGCCGACTGAGGTAAAGCCCCAAGCCTGTGCCCTTGGCCTGGCGATCGCCCGACCCCTGATAAAACCGCTCAAACAGCAGGGGCACTTCCTCAGGGCGAATGCCCTGGCCTTCGTCTTTCACTTGCACCTGATAAAACCCGTTACTTGCTCCCAGCACCACCTCGACCCGCCCCCCTCGCAGGGAATGGTTGACGGCATTAGCGATTAAGTTCGTCAAAACTCTGTGCAGCTGTAGCGGGTCAGCGTTAACCCGGTAGGCCCGACGAAAGTCGCTCCCTGCCTGGCTGAGGGTCAGGTAGACCTGCCGAGACGAGGCCAGGGTTGTTACGTCGGCGATCGCCTCTTCTGCCAGGGTGATCAGATCAGCGAGCTGCTTGTCTAAATGCAATCCTTCGGCGTCGTTGCGGTAAACATCCATGAGCGTGTTCACTAACCCCAGCGTCTTCTGATGGCTGCGCATCATCACATCTAGCGCTTTGCGTTGAGGGGGTGAAATTGCTCCAAACAGTCCTTCACTGAGGGCTTTGAGGGTTTCGATGGCTCCCAGCAGGGGGGTTTTGAGGTCGTGGGTCAGGGTCGAGACAAAGTCTTCCCGCACCTGCGCTAGTTGCTCCTGGGCCATCAGCTGTAATTGCTGGCGAGTAATCGCCTCTTCGTAACGCTGAATGCGATCGCCCAGCCAGCCGGTCACAACCAGGGCCAGAGCGGTAATCAGACGATTGGCAAATGCGATCGCCGTCACCGGAAATCTGCCCGGTATGGCCAGATTGAGCAAGGTTAGCAGCACCGCCACGACGGTAATGGTAAAGGTTGCCCTGCGACTCAGTCGGCTACTGCTGGCCAGCAGCACCGCCCCAATGTACAGATAGCCAAAGACGTAGGGCGGCGGCGTGCTGTAGTCGAGCACAATGACTACGGCAAACAGAGCCACAATCAGCCAGTGAATTTTCTGGCGGGTTTGCATTAAGCTGTTGAGCTGAGCTTGAGAGGTAAGGGGCATTTACCAAGATTTTTAGAAACATCAAATAAAAAATCAAATCAGCAATTTGTCAATCTATTTTAGGGTAGATGATGGCGAGATGATCGCAAAATATATCAGATGATATAGGTTTTCGCCGCTGATCTAAACACTGCCTATGCAGCTTGCCTATTCAAGGACATATAAAATGCGGCTAAACGGGCTTCTATACCTTTTTCTTTTTGAAAATTAGGTCAAGAATAGGGTTAGTAATTTAGGAAGTTGAACCGAGAGAGACGCTATGAAAAAATCATAGAAACTCTTAAAGGGAACCAGCGCTAACCATGAAACCATCTTCGTCCATTCATCAAGTCTATTTCAACAGTGCTTTTTTAGGGGCCAAGCTGAGCGAGGTCACCCTGCCTGAGCGATGCTTTTTGCTAGGACTGGTGCGTGAAAATCAGGTTTATAGTCTGGCGGATAACCCAGAAATCTTAGAAAAAGATTGGTTGGTAGCAGTTGCCCTAGATGAGGCATTAATGCCGGAGCTTGACCTGTGCTTAAGACAGGTAAAACAGACCAACGCTGATTAGCTAAGGAGATTTCTAGGAAAGAAGATCCCCGCTTAAATTAAGCGACTGTAGCCGCTGTAGGGTGGGCACTGCCCACCATTAGGGAAACTATTTTTTAGAAGTCGCCTAACTCCCCAAAATTTTCGATCGCAGTTTTCTTGAGAATCAAGCCAGGTCTACCCCTAGCTGCTTGGGGGCGAATTTCGCTTGCTTGGTTTAGACAAATCTTTCGCCTACTCATACATTCATCATGCTTGAAGGATTTCTACAACTCGTCATTGCCTTACTCATTTTGCTAGCGGTTGCTCCCTTGTTAGGGAAGTACATGGCACGGGTATTTATGGGTCAGAGAACCCTACTTGACCCCATTGCCCGGCCTCTGGAACGGCTTTTGTTTGCCTCCGGAGGTTTCTCAAGCCAGACATCTATGACCGGCGGCCAGTATGTTAGAGCCATTCTGGTGAGCAACCTGGTGATGGTGATTCTGGTATTTGCCATCTGTATGTTGCAGGGGCTATTGCCGCTAAACCCAATAAGTCTGGATGCGCCTGACTGGGATCTGGCCCTGCACACCGCCATTTCGTTTACCACCAACACTAACCAGCAGCATTATTCCGGCGAAACCACCTACAGCTATTTCAGCCAGGTAGGGGCGCTGGGCTTTTTAATGTTTACCTCAGCAGCGACGGGAATTGCCGTGGCCATTGCCTTCATTCGCGGGCTCACCGGCAACCCCCTGGGCAACTTTTATGAAGACTTAACCCTTTCCATTACCCGCATTTTGCTGCCGATTTCGGTGGTGGGTGCGATCGCACTCCTAATTGCCGGGGTACCCGAGACTTTCGCTGGCCCCGCTGTTGCCCAAACCTTGGAAGGAGCCACCCAGTACATTGCCCTTGGTCCAGTAGCCCACTTTGAAATCATCAAGGAACTGGGCGAAAACGGTGGCGGCTTCTTTGGCATCAACTCCGCCCACCCCTTTGAGAACCCCAACAACTTTACCAACCTGCTAGAGACCATCATCATGATGGTGATTCCGGCTGGGCTGATTTTGACCTACGGCATCATGGCTGGCAGGCCCCGCCAGGGCTGGTTGATTTTCGGCATGGTGTTCATCTTCTATGCCGTCATGGTAGGCATTACCGCCGTGGGTGAATTCCAGGGGAATCCGGTGGTAAATGGCATTCTGGGCGGACAAGCCCCCAACTTGGAGGGCAAAGAAGTGCGCTTTGGCTGGGCGATGACGGCACTGTGGGCGGTTTCGACCACGGGCACCATGTGCGGTGCCGTCAACGGCATGCACGACTCCCTGATGCCCCCCGGTGGGTTTGCCACCCTCTCCGATATGTTTTTGCAGATCATCTGGGGCGGTCAGGGCACCGGCACGGCCTACCTGTTTGTGTTTCTGATTTTGACCGTCTTCCTCACCGGCCTGATGGTGGGACGCACCCCAGAATTTCTCAGCCGCAAAATCGAGAAGCGAGAAATCGTCTTAGCCAGCATCATTCTGCTGGCTCACCCGATCGCCATTCTGATTCCTGGTGCCATCACCCTGGCCTTTCCCGAAACCCTGGCTGGCATCAGTAATCCTGGCTTCCACGGCATTTCTCAGGTGATTTATGAGTATGCCTCCGCTGCCGCCAACAACGGCTCTGGCTTTGAGGGGCTTGGCGACAATACCCTCTGGTGGAACCTCAGCACCAGCTTCTCGCTGCTGGTAGGTCGCTATGTGCCCATCATTGCTCTGGTTTACCTGGCCGACAGCATGGCCCATAAGCAGCCAGTCCCCGAAACCGCAGGCACCCTCCACACCGATACCTTCCTATTTACCGGCATCACCGCAGGCACCATCGTCATTCTCGGGGCGTTGACCTTCTTGCCCGTGTTGGTGTTGGGGCCGGTGGCAGAGGGCTTTGCGATCGCCCAGGCGGCCCTCGGCCTGAGCTAACAGTGTCTGCTTGAATCTCCAGCCTTTTTGAACTTCTTAGAGTTTAGTTATGACTGCTCAACAAACTGAAACGGCTACCCGCCAACCCGGCGGGCCTCGCGAAAATCGCCGCCATACCCCTAAAGTGAATACCTCTGGTCTTTACCAGCGAGCCTTTGGCCAAGCTTTTGCCAAACTCGACCCCCGGGTCATGGTGAAGAACCCAGTCATGTTTGTGGTCTGGGTCGGCACCATCATCACGGCTATCTTGACGGTCAACCCGTTTATTTTTGGCCCAGTCCAGGATGCCAGCCCCCGCCTGTTCAACGGCCTGGTAACGCTGATTCTGTTTTTTACCCTGGTGTTTGCCAACTTTGCCGAGGCGGTGGCCGAGGGCCGGGGCAAGGCCCAGGCCGATGCCCTACGCTCCACCAAGTCGGAGACGACCGCCCGCCGTCTGCGGCCAAACGGTTCGGTTGAGGAGGTCAGTTCGACCCAGCTGCACCGGGGCGATCGCATCAAAGTGATCGCGGGCGACGTGATCCCGGTCGATGGCGAAGTGATCGATGGCGTGGCCTCGGTCGATGAGTCGGCCATTACCGGAGAATCGGCCCCGGTGCTCAAGGAGCCCGGCTCTGACGTGGCCAGCTCGGTCACGGGCGGCACCCGCATTCTGTCTGACGAGCTGACCATCCACGTCACCGCTGACCCCGGCAAAGGCTTCCTCGACCGCATGATTGCCCTGGTGGAAGGGGCCGAACGCAGCAAAACCCCCAACGAAATTGCCCTGACGGTGCTGCTGGCGGTGCTCACCCTGGTGTTTCTGATTGTGGTGGCCACGGTGCCCACCCCGGCCAGCTACGTGGATAGCCCGGTGGGCATCACCATTCTGGTGGCCCTGCTGGTGGCGCTGATTCCGACCACCATTGGCGGGCTGCTGAGTACGATCGGCATTGCCGGCATGGACCGGGTAGCCCAGTTCAACGTGGTGGCCACCTCCGGGCGGGCGGTAGAAGCCTGCGGCGACATCAACACCCTGGTACTCGACAAAACGGGCACCATCACCCTGGGCAACCGTCTGGCGGAGGAGTTTATTCCCCTCAACGGTCACTCGATGCAGGATGTGGCCGCGATCGCCCTGGCCGCCAGCGTGTTCGACACCACCCCCGAGGGCAAGTCAATCGTGCGACTGGCGGAAAAACAGGGGGCCAAGCTCGACTTTGAGCCCAAGCGAGCTGAAGCCGTAGACTTTTCGGCCCGCACCCGGATGAGTGGCACCGATTTGCCCTCCGGCGATGAGGTGCGTAAGGGAGCCGTCGATGCGATTCGGGGCTTTGTGCGATCGCGGGGCGGGCAGGCTCCGGCGGAACTCGAAGCGGCCTTTACCCGCGTCTCAGAACTGGGCGGCACACCCCTGGCCGTTTGCCGCAACGAAGACATCTACGGGGTGATCTACCTCAAAGACATCATCAAACCCGGCATTCACGAACGGTTTGACCAGCTTCGCCGCATGGGTGTGCGCACGGTGATGCTGACCGGCGACAACCGCATCACTGCCTCCGTGATCGCCAAAGAAGCCGGCGTCGATGACTTTGTCGCCGAAGCCACCCCCGAAGACAAGATCCAGGTGATTCAGGCTGAGCAGGCCAAGGGCAAGCTGGTGGCGATGACCGGTGACGGCACCAACGACGCCCCCGCCCTGGCCCAGGCCAACGTCGGCGTAGCGATGAACTCCGGCACCCAGGCCGCCAAAGAAGCCGCCAACATGGTTGACCTCGACTCTGACCCCACCAAGCTGATCGACTTGGTCACCATCGGCAAGCAGCTGCTGATTACCCGGGGCGCATTGACCACCTTTTCCATCGCCAACGACATCGCCAAATACTTCGCCATCATTCCGGCCATGTTCGCCGCCGCTGGCATTGGTGCTCTCAACGTCATGGGCCTAAACAGCCCCCAGTCAGCGGTGCTCTCTGCCCTGATCTACAACGCCTTGATCATTCCGGCGCTGATTCCCCTTGCCCTTAGAGGGGTGCAGTTCCGCCCGCTGACCGCCAACCAGCTACTCCAGCGCAACATGCTGATTTTTGGCCTGGGAGGCGTCATCGCCCCCTTCGTCGCCATCAAGGTGATTGACCTGATTGTGGGAAGCGTGGGGCTGGCCTAGCCAAATCATGACCCTTTTAACGATCGCATCAATCGGGATAAAGAGATTTCGAACCATGTCTTTTTCAGATTTCGACGACCATACGAGTGGCTTTTGTGAGGGGGATGCTGCCTCAGACGCTTCTGCCTCAGACAGCACAGAGGCTCTTTCCCCCCCTGCCAAGATTTTGGTGATTCACCATGAACGAGAAACGCAGCTCATGCTGGCTCAGTATTTGCAGGCCGATGGCTACGAGGTGAGCGCTGTCAAAAATTGGGATACGGCCTTTGAGCAACTCCAACAGCAGCCTATCGACCTGGTGATTTTAGATCTAACCATTTCTCAGCAGGCCGGAGGCAACTTGCTTCAACAGCTGCTGGGGCTCTATCCAACCATGCGAGTGGTGATGATTTGTGATCACTGTAGTTTGGAGGATGCCGTCGAGGCCATGAAGCAGGGGGCAGTAGACTTTCTACAAGAACCCCACGGCTATTTACAGTGCCCCTTCGACCCTGACCGCATTCAAGCCGTGGTGGCTGAAGCTTTAAAGCACCCGCTTCCTGCGGCGGCGCTCTCAACTGACTACGACGAGCTGATTACCCTAGCCCGGCAAGCGGCTCAACAATGCGATTTTGACCAGGCTCGTGAGCTGATTGGGGAGGCGCTCAAGTTAGCGCCTGAACGCCCCGAGGGGCTGACCTTGCTGGGGCAAATTACCGAGCACCTGGGAGATTGCCTAGAAGCGCTCAAACTTTATCGAGCGGCTTACAGCCTGGACCCAGCCTATCAACCCGCCCGAGAAAACCTGGACCGAGCCGCCTTTAGCCAGGGCAAACTTCGTCCCCGCTTTGACCGCTGAAGACAATCACAACATTCCTTACCTATTAGTAACGGAGATTCGCACCATGAACTGGTTTAACTTACAGCCCCTTGAACGCCTCAATACCTGGCTTGAAACCTTACAGCAACGTCGCCACCGGTTTGCGGTGGGCTTGTTTATGGCGCTCTGCTTAAACCTGGCGATCGCACCCGCCCTCTACGCCACCACCGACTCCCTCGAACGCGGCAATGCCTATGCCCTCGGTCTACTCGGCCTCGTTGTCACAGGCCTCGCCGTCTACCTTGCCGCCGTCATTCTTCAGCCAGAGCGATTTTAACCATGCTGAAAAAACTCATCCACCAAATTCGTGAGCAGATTCGCTTGAACCGATTGCAGCGACAAATTCGACAGGCTGACCTGGAGCGGATTCGCGATCGCCATCGTCGCCGCCATAAAAATAAATTCTCCAACGTTGGAACGTTAGAACGTTGAAACGTTAGGAACCTGTCCCCATTACCACAATTCCCCTAAAAACCATGCTTCAAGACGTCCTCACCAGCATTCGCACCACCGCCGTCCTCTGGATTTTGACCGCAGCCCTTTACCCACTGCTGATCTTCGGTATTGGCCAGCTGGCGTTTCCTGCCCAGGCCAATGGCAGCTTAATCGTCAACGACCAGGGAGCCGTGATTGGATCCACCCTGATTGGTCAAGCGTTTACCAGCGAAGACTACTTCTTGAGCCGCCCCAGCGCCATCAACTACAGCATCGGCGAAGATGCTGCTCCCACCGGCCTATCGGGAGCCACCAACCTGGCCCCCAGCAACCCCGACCTGATTGCCCTGGTTGAGGAAAGAGTTGAAATTCTCCAGGCTGCGGCAACTGAACCCACCGCCGATCTGGTCTACAGCTCTGGCTCCGGTCTCGACCCCCACATTTCCCCCGCCAGCGCCCTGGCCCAGGTAGCCCGCATCGCCGCCGTCCGCAACATTTCAACCGACGAGCTGCAAACCTTGATTGCCGCCCATACCGAAGGTCGCTTCCTCGGCATCTTTGGCGAACCCGCCGTCAACACCGTCACCCTGAACGTGGCTTTGGATGCCTTAGGGAATGCGTAAAAACGTGAGTGTGAGAGTGCGTTAGTGCAAGACTACGCTTAAACTTTCGCACTCCCCCAACGCATTCACACATCCACCCATCCACACATCCACGCCCCACGCCCTTTCCCATGTACGATCCCGCCTCAATCTCCTCCACAAACTGCGCTCCTGCCGCCCGCCGAGGTAAGCACAAGATCTTCATCGGCATGTCTCCCGGTGTCGGCAAAACCTATCGCATGCTGGAAGAAGGCCACCAGCTCAAGCAAGACGGCGTAGATGTGGTAATCGGCTTGTTAGAAACCCACGGGCGGGAAGAGACTGCTCGCATGGCCGATGGGCTCGAACTCATTCCCCGTAAATCCATCCTCTGGCAGGGACGAACGTTGAGCGAAATGGACACTCAAGCGATCGTAGAACGTCGGCCACAGCTCGTTCTGATTGATGAGCTAGCCCATACCAACGTCCCCGGCTCCGTCTATGAGAAGCGTTACCAGGATGTGGAAGTGGTTCTGGATGCCGGTATTGACGTTTACTCCACCGTCAATATTCAGCATCTGGAGAGCCTGAACGATCTGGTACACCGAATTTCTGGCGTGGTTGTCCGGGAGCGAGTGCCCGATCGCTTGCTAGATGAAGCCGATGAAGTGGTCGTGGTGGATGTGACCCCTGAAATGCTGCAGGAACGGCTGATAGAAGGCAAAATCTACGCCCCTGCCAAAATTGATGAGGCTCTGCAAAACTTTTTCCAACGGCGCAATCTGGTGGCCCTGCGGGAACTGGCCCTGCGCGAAGTGGCCGACAATATTGAAGAAAATGGGCACGGCCGCCACACCCAAAGCTACTGCAATGTTCATGAACGCATTCTGGTCTGTGTTTCGACCTATCCCAGTTCAATTCAGCTGTTGCGGCGGGGGGCTCGCATTGCCAGCCAGATGAATGGTCGTCTTTTTGTGTTATTTGTCGCCAATCCTCGTCGGTTTTTGTCTAAGGAAGAATCACTCCATATCGAAACCTGCGAACGGCTCTGCGAGGAATTTGAGGGTGAGTTTTTGCGGGTAGAGTCGGAGGATGTGGTGAGAGCCATTGCCAGCGTTGCCGATGAATGTCGCGTTAGCCAAATTGTTTTGGGCGAAACCCAGCGATCGCGCTGGCAACTGTTCACCCAAGGCTCGATTGTGCAGCGGCTGATGCAAGCCCTTCCTAGCGTCGATATCCACATTATTGCGACCGACCTAAAGAACTAGCTTTCCTGCTGGGTAGGTACACGTGTGCTGGCCGCGTGGGGCATAATCTGGACAGACCCTGCAACAATTCCTCCCTTTTGCCCAGGGCTCAGTACCTCATGAAAAAAGCCAGTCCCGCGTCGGGGGAAACCCTTGAACGCCTGAAGTTGAGCCTTTACCTGGTGCCTATCTTTGGGGTCGTACCCGCCCTCTACAGCCTGTGGCAAAAGCAGGGCAGCCGCCAAGAGCTGGCGGTCAGTCGGTTGGTGGTTACCCTGGCGTTTACCTGGGTCATAACCTACGGTGTGCTCAGCGCTGGCAGCCATTTGGCCCCAGGGCTGTCGCTGCGGCTGCTGATCAGCAATACCCTGGTCACTACCGGCTATACCTTGACCAACCTCATCCTTATGGTGCGTCTATTACAGGGTAAATCGGTCAACCTGCCGGGGTTTAGTCAATGGAGCAAGCGTCTGCCCTAGGGTTACGGGTATTGGCACAGCCTCCCCATTGAGACAAATTCTTGATCTAGGGAAAGCGCCAGACCTTTATCTAAGGGCCATCCCATGCGCCAAAAAATTAACCCAATTTGCTGGGTTCATGCCATATTACGTGGGTCGGCTGACTAAATTGCTGTTAACATGCAGCTAAAAATTTCCCAGAATCACCCCCCTACGGGGCTGTAATCGCTACACCGTTCATTTTTATTGCCCCGAGGTCCCTGGTGTCTCAACGTCATCCCCAACATCTCAAAGCTCGTTCAACCCAGGGGCATCCACAAAAAATGCCAGATCCACCACGGCGGCGCATGCCTCGCATTCTGGGAGTAGGTATTGCCCTGGCCACAGTAGCGGGTATATCTGGGGTGGCTGGAGCGCTGCTAGCGGTTTCGCTGTCGGCCTCACCGCTCATGCAGCAAGAGCTGAGCGCTGAAGAATCAGGCGTGTTTAGCCAAGATGCGGCCATTGCGTCGAGCGGCAACCTGCGGCTGCCCCGCCTGACCCGCCCGGTAAATATTTTGGTGCTGGGCGTCAAGGTGCTGACCACGGACGTCAACGAAGTGCCACCCGAACTGCAAGACGTGGGTTACCACGCCCTGGTCAACTCCTTTGACGGGCTCTCAGACTCGATGCTGCTGCTGCGGTTTAACCCCCAGACTGAGCAGATGGTGGTGCTGTCGCTGCCCCGTGACACTCGCACCTACGTGCGCGGTCGGCTGACCAAGCTCAACGAGGCCAACCGCGATGGCGGCCCGGCCCTGGCAGCAGAATCAGTCAGCGACTTGCTGGGGGGCGTAGCCGTCGATCGCTACGTGCGCATCAACGTGCAGGGGGTTGAAAAACTGATCGACGCCCTGGGTGGGGTCACGGTCAACGTGCCCGCTGACATGAAATACCAGGACGACAGCCAGCATCTCTACATCAATCTCAAGGCGGGCGAACAAAAACTCAACGGCAATCAGGCGCTCCAATTCCTGCGCTTTCGCTACGACTCCCAGGGCGATATTGGCCGCATTCAGCGCCAGCAGATGTTTATGCGGGCCCTGGCCGAGCAGACCCTTAACCCGGCTACCATTACCCGGTTGCCCAAAATTTTGTCTGTAATTCAGGAGAACGTTGACACCAACCTCTCGGTGGAAGAACTGCTGGCGCTGGTGGGCTACGGAGCGCAAATTAACCGCTCTAACGTGCAGATGCTGATGCTGCCCGGCACCTTTAGCCGCCCCCAAGACTTTGCGGCGAGCTACTGGCTGCCCAGCTACAACGACATCGACGGCATGGTTGACCAGTACTTTGGCTTTGGCACCCAGCGGGTGGCCACCACCAGCGACCCCAGCCGGGTGCGGGTGGCCATTCAAGACAGCACCAATGACCCGGTGGCGGTACAGGCTCTAACCAATGCCCTGCGTGAAAGCGGCTACTCCAATATCTTTGTGGACAAAACCCTAAACAGCCCTCTGCCCATTAGCCGCATTGTGGCTCAGCGGGGCGATGGCGCGACCGCCGAAATGGTGCACCGCTTTTTAGGCATTGGCGAAGTGCGGGTCGAAAGCACGGGTGCCCTCAACTCCGACATCACCATTCAGCTCGGCCAAGACTGGAACCAGGGTTTGGGCGAATCTCTCTAGGCGCTCCCAGGTTGGGAAAACGCCCCTGGCGGCGTAGACTGGCGGGGTAGCGATCGCATCGGATGAATACCTATGGCGCAGTGGGTTTGGGGCGCAGCCGCGCTAGCCGGTTTCAGCACAGCGGGCATCACCACCCTGGCTCAGGCCCAGACCACCCTTCAGGTGGTCTATCCCCCCGATGGCCACCAAACCACAGCTGAGCAGATTTTTTTCATCGGCACCGGCACCCCCGATCAGCCTGTGCTGCTGAATGGCGAACCCATTGAGGGCCGCAGCGCAGCGGGACACTTTGCCCCCTCCCGCCCCCTCAGTCTCGGGGCCAACACCTTTACCCTCACCCAGGGCGACCAAACCCTAGACATCACCGTGACGCGCGTGACCGCGGGGCCGACGCTGCCTGAAACCCTAGGTTTTGCCGAAGGCTCCCTGTTGCCAGCGGTGGATGTAGCCCATGCCCCAGGGGATTGGGTTTGTTTGGGGGCGATCGCCCCCGCCAACGCCGCTGTCACGGCATCCGTGGCGGGTCAAACCTATACCCTGCTGCCCCAGGGCGATCGCGCCGACCTGCCCCCCAACTCCGCTGTGCTCACCGACCAAGCTCAGCCCATCGCCACCGCTGGCCCCAGCCGCTACGAAAGCTGCTTTATGGCTGAAGCATCCGGCGATCTAGGACAGCCCACCTACCACCTCACCCAGGGTGGTTCTACGGTCACAGCCCAGGCTCCCGGTGCGATCAGCATTCTGAATCCCAATGCGATCGAGGTGGTCGAAGTCACCGCCGCCGCTGGCGTAGCTCGCACCGGCCCCAGCACCGACTACTCCCGCCTCACCCCCCTGCCCCAGGGCACCCGCGCCAGGGTCACAGGCCGCGAAGGCGACTGGCTACGCCTCGACTACGGCGGCTGGATTCGTGCGGCGGAAACTCAGCCGGTGGCGGGGGCGTCGGGGGTGCGATCGCTGATTCGCGGCGTCACCTCCCGCCAGATCCCCGGCTGGACAGAAATCTACTTTCCCCTGCAAGTTCCCGTCCCCGTCAGCGTCGAGCAAGGGAGCGACACCTTCACCCTCACCCTGCACAACACCGTGCCCCAAACCGACACCATCTATATCACCGACGACGGGCTGGTAGAGCGTCTAGACTGGAACCCTGTACTGCCCGACCAGGTAGAGTACCGGATCAATTTCAAAACCGACCAGCAGTGGGGCTACAAGCTGCGCTACGAAGGCACCACCCTCGTGCTATCTCTCAAGCAGCCCCCTAACCTTCAAGCCTCGCGCCCCCTGGCAGGCACCATCATTCTGGTAGACCCCGGCCACGGCGGCGACGAACCCGGCTCACGCGGCCCCAACGGCACCCCCGAAAAAGACGTCAACCTAGAAGTGTCGCTACTCCTGCAAGCCGCCCTAGAAGCCCGTGGCGCAAGGGTGATCATGACCCGCACCGCCGACAGCACCGTTGCCGTCAACGATCGCCCCGCCCAGATCGCCCAAGTCGAACCCACCCTCGCCCTCAGCATTCACTACAACGCCCTACCCGACAGCGGCGACGCCCAAAACACGTCTGGCATCGGTGCCTTCTGGTTCCATACCCAGGCCCACAGCCTGGCCCAGTTCCTCCACGACCACCTAGTCGCCGAACTCGATCGCCCCTCCTATGGCGTCTTCTGGAACAACCTCGCCCTCACCCGCCCCCACGTTGCCCCCTCGGTGCTGCTAGAGCTGGGCTTTATGATCAACCCCAACGAATTCGAGTGGGCGACGGATCCCCAGGAGCAGGCGAAGTTGGCAGAAACCCTAGCTGCAGGAGTGGAGCTATGGGTGCAGCAGTCGGGGGAGAGGTAGGCAGTCGGGGGTGAGGGGTAGGGAGGAGAAAAGCCGTTCCCGTAAGCTGGAGAAGGTGTGGAGCAGGGGGGGCAGGGGCAGCGAAATGACCCTAGTGGCTCCATGAACTTTCTATAATTTGTGCAGAAGCCCTTCATTAGGCAGCGGCCCATGTCCTACAAAGACTTCACCCTAGAAAGAGTTAGAAAGCAATTTGGGCTGGCGATCGAAAGCAATCAAGACCTCTTCATCAGGGTCAGCAAACCCTTGCCGCTGACCCAAGAATTCACCAACTACCTCAACTACAGCGTGCCCCTCGCCCTGTCGATCAACACTGAAAAGGCCCGCTCTGAAATGGTCATTGCGCCCATGTTGGTGCAGCTAAAGCGTCTGCTAAATGACCAAATCAGTCTCTTTTCGGGAGTGGAGTTTTCGGTAGACCCAGCCCAAGACCTAGTCGGGTTTTGCGATTTCATCATCAGCCTGTCGCAGCAGCAGCTCTACATCAGTGCGCCAGCGCTGATTATCTTTGAAGCCAAAAACGAAAACATTAAAGGTGGCCTAGGTCAGTGCTTGGCAGCCATGGTGGCCGCGCGCATCTTCAACGAGCGAGAGGGCCAACCCCTAACCCAGATATACGGCGCTGTGACCACCGGCAACCAGTGGAAGTTCCTCCGCCTCAGCAACCAGACTGCCTACGTTGACCAGCGAGACTACTACATTGACCAGCTAGAAACCCTCATGGGCATCTTGGTCAGCCTAGTACAGCCCCCTCTGCCTGTGGTAACTGTTTGAGACTTTAGAGACTTCTGTAAAACATTTTCCCGAGGATGGGCGTTGCCCAACTTACCGTACTGACTTCAAGAGCTGCCATCTTGAGAAGGTTGGTTTCAGCAGGGGAATGAATTCTGGTGCGTCGATGTCCAAGGCGATCGCCCCACCCCCTAAAATAGGAGACTATCTAAAAACATTTGTCGAAAGTGCAGGAAACCCCATGACCGTCCGCGTCCGCCTTGCCCCCAGCCCCACGGGAACTCTGCACATTGGTACCGCCCGCACCGCTGTGTTCAACTGGCTATTTGCCCGCCACGAAAGCGGCCAGTTCATTCTCCGCATCGAAGACACCGACGAAGAGCGATCCAAACCAGAATTCACCGACAACATTCTCTCCGGCCTCAAGTGGCTCGGCATGGAGTGGGACGAAGGCCCCTTCTTCCAGTCCCAGCGGCTTGACCTCTACCGCCAGGCCATTCAAACCCTGCTCGACAAGGGCCTCGCTTACCGTGCCTACGACACCCCCGACGAGCTCGACGCCATGCGCGAAACCCAAAAAGCCAGGGGCCATGCCCCCCGCTACGACAACCGCCACCGCGATCTCAACCCCGACCAGCAGGCCGCTTTTGAGGCCGAGGGCCGCTCCGCCGTCATCCGCTTCAAAATCGACGACAGCCGCACCATCACCTGGAATGACATGGTGCGCGGCCCCGTCACCTGGCAAGCCAGCGATTTGGGCGGCGATATGGTCGTCGCCCGCGCCTCCTCTGCCACCACCATCGGCCAGCCACTCTATAACCTGGCTGTAGTGGTTGACGACATCGATATGGCCATCACCCATGTCATTCGCGGCGAAGACCACATCGCCAACACCGCCAAGCAAATTCTGCTCTACGAAGCCCTCGAAGCCACCGTACCCGCCTTTGCCCACGCGCCGCTGATTCTCAATCAGACGGGGCAGAAGCTCTCAAAGCGCGACGGCGTTACCTCCATTTCTGACTTTCAGAAAATGGGGTTTGTGGCACCGGCTTTGGTCAACTACATGACCCTGCTGGGCTGGTCGGCCCCCGACGCGGCTGAGCAGTTCACCCTGGCCGAAGCCGCCCAGCAGTTCAGCTTCGATCGCGTTAACAAAGCCGGGGCCAAGTTCGACTGGGACAAGCTCGACTGGCTCAACAGCCAGTACCTGCACGCGATGGAGCCCGCTGCTCTACTGGAACTGGCGCGGCCCTTCCTGCAAGACGCCTACGCCATTGATGCGATCGCTGACCAAAGCTGGCTGCTGCCCCTGGTGACGATGCTCGGCCCCAGCCTCACCCGCCTGACGGATGTTGTGGAGCAAAGCCGCTTTTTCTTCACCGAAACCGTAGAGTTCGCCGACGATGCCAAAGCCCAGGTGCAGCTTGATGGTGTATCCGCTGTGCTAGAAGACATTCTGGCGGGGCTCACCGAGAGATCCCCAGCTACGATTGACGAACTCAAAGCTTTGGTAAATGAAGTCACAAAGGCCCAGGGCGTTAAGAAAGGGCTGGTGATGAAATCGATGCGGGCTGCTCTCATGGGTGCGCTGCAAGGGCCAGACCTGATGGAATCTTGGCTGATTCTGCGCCAGCGTGGATTTGATGTGACCCGTCTACAGGGGGCGATCGCGCTGGCTTAATCACCGTCAGCGCTCTGTGTACATCGTCTCTGATCTCGATAACCCGTTAAAGTAAGCAGTAGAGGATAAGCCCGGCGATCGCCACCTACCTGAGGGGTGGTGGCCCTAGACATCAATACTTTGATCCGGGTTTGCCCGAGTCCCGCTGCTTACGTTACATTAAGTAAAGATTTATCTCATATTTCTTTTGCCGACTTGAGGTTCTATCTGCTCACCTGAGTGCATCCCGTTCCCAGGCTTGTAGATCACAGGGCCAAGCTCGGCCACCTTTCGTTAACTGAACACCCGTTAACACTGTGCACGTTAGTCAATAGAGGCCATAGGTATGAAATTTTCGTGGCGAGTCGCCTTACTGTGGACCCTACCCCTGCTGGTAATAGGGTTTTTCTTGTGGCAAGGAGCGTTTTCATCCGCCCCGGCCGATATGGGTCGCAACACGGCCAACACCCGCCTCACCTATGGTCGCTTTCTCGACTATCTCGATGCTGGGCGGGTGTCGGCTGTTGATCTCTACGACGGCGGCAGAACGGCCATTGTCGAAGCCGTTGACCCCGACTTAGACAACCGAGTCATGCGCTGGCGGGTAGACCTGCCGGGCAACTCCCCCGACTTGGTGAGCCGTCTGCGCGGCGCAAACATCAGCCTCGACTCCCACCCCCCGCGCAACGACGGCGCTCTGGTGGGTGCCCTGGGGAATCTGTTGTTCCCGCTGCTGCTAATTGGCGGTTTGTTCTTTTTGTTCCGCCGCTCCAATGGTTCGATGGGTGGCCCCGGCCAGGCCATGAGCTTTGGCAAGTCTAAGGCCCGCTTCATGATGGAAGCCAAAACCGGCGTCATGTTCGACGATGTGGCCGGTATTGACGAGGCCAAGGAAGAGCTGGAAGAAGTCGTCACCTTTTTGAAAAAGCCCGAGCGCTTTACCGCCATTGGGGCGCGCATTCCCAAGGGTGTGCTGCTGGTGGGGCCCCCCGGTACTGGTAAGACTTTGCTGGCCAAGGCGATCGCCGGGGAAGCGGGCGTCCCCTTCTTCAGCATCTCCGGTTCTGAGTTCGTCGAAATGTTCGTCGGCGTGGGGGCCTCCCGCGTGCGCGACCTGTTCAAAAAGGCCAAAGAAAATGCCCCCTGCATCATCTTTATCGATGAGATTGACGCCGTCGGTCGACAGCGGGGTGCAGGTATTGGCGGTGGCAACGACGAGCGCGAGCAAACCCTCAACCAGTTGCTCACCGAGATGGATGGCTTTGAGGGCAACAGCGGCATCATCATCATCGCCGCTACCAACCGGGCAGATGTGCTCGACTCGGCCCTGCTGCGCCCCGGTCGCTTCGACCGCCAGGTGATGGTCGATCCGCCCGACATCAAAGGTCGGGTTGAAATTCTCGAAGTCCACGCCCGCAACAAAAAGCTGGCCGAAGACATTTCCTTAGAGACGATCGCCCGCCGCACCCCCGGCTTTACTGGGGCTGATCTGGCCAACCTGCTCAACGAGGCCGCCATTCTCACCGCCCGCCGTCGCAAAGACGCCATGACCATGGCCGAGGTAGATGACGCCGTTGACCGCGTCATCGCCGGTATGGAGGGCACTCCCTTAGTCGATAGCAAGAGCAAGCGACTGATTGCCTACCACGAGATTGGTCACGCGATCGTCGGCACCCTGGTCAAAGACCATGACCCGGTGCAAAAAGTCACCCTGATTCCTCGTGGCCAGGCCCAGGGTCTCACCTGGTTTACCCCCAGCGAAGAGCAAATGCTGATCTCTCGGGCGCAAATCATGGCTCGCATTACTGGTGCTCTGGGCGGTCGCGCCGCTGAGGACGTCATCTTTGGCGATGCCGAAGTCACCACTGGGGCCGGCAACGACCTCCAGCAGGTGAGCAACATGGCTCGGCAAATGGTCACCCGGTTTGGCATGTCTGACCTGGGACCGCTATCCCTCGAAAGCTCCCAGGGCGAGGTGTTCCTCGGTCGTGACTGGCTCTCGCGCTCAGAATATTCTGAGGAGGTGTCGTCTCGTATTGACGGCCAGGTGCGCACTATCGTGGAGCACTGCTACAACCAGGCCAAAGGCATCATGCAAGACCACCGCGCCCTGATCGATCGCCTTGTCGATCTGCTGGTCGAGCGTGAAACCATCGATGGCGACGAGCTGCGCCAGATTGTCTCTGAGTACACGGTGGTGCCCGACAAGCAGCAGTTTGTGCCCCAGCTTTAGGCTCTAGCTATTGAGATGATTGAGGCTCGTCCCTAGGGGCGAGCCTTTTTAGTTGGAGAGGACTTGTCTATGCCCCGCCCTGTGCTCTATGTGGCGATTACCAACCACGGTTTTGGCCATGCCACCCGTGCCGCCTCGGTTGCCGCTACGGTCAAAGCGCTACAGCCCGAGGTGGATTTAGTGCTGGCCACCACCGCTCCCCAATGGCTGCTCGACGAATACCTGCCAATGACCTATGAGTATCGTCCAGTGGGGTTTGATATTGGCGTGATTCAGCCTGATAGCTTAACTATGGACTTGCCAGCCACTCTGGCTAAACTCAACGGGATAAAAGCCCACCAGCAGGAAACCGTGGTCGCTGAGGCTGCCTACCTCAAGCAGCGCGGGGTAGACCTGGTGCTGGCCGATATTCCACCCCTGGCGACGGCGATCGCCCACGCCGCCGACATTCCCTGCTGGATGGTCAGCAACTTTGGCTGGGATTTTATCTATCGGGGCTTGGGCTCCGAGTTTGAAGACATCGCCCGCTGGATTGAGGAGTGTTTTGGCGAGTGCGATCGCCTCTTCCGCCTGCCCTTCCACGAACCGATGCCCGCCTTCCCCCTGGTAGAAGACACAGGGCTAACCGGAGGCACCCCGCGCTACGGGGCTGAAGCGTTAAGGGCGCAGTGGAACCTGGCTCATCCTCAAGAACGCACCGTGCTACTGACCTTTGGCGGGTTAAGTCTCCAGGCCATTCCCTACGATCGCCTCACCCGGTTCCCCGACTGGCAATTTCTCACCTTTGATCAAAACGTGCCCAGCTTCCCCAACCTGTTTAGAGTGCCCAGGCAGGGCTACCGCCCGGTAGATGTCATGCCCCTGGTCAGCCGGGTGGTCTCAAAGCCGGGATTCAGCACCTTCTCCGAAGCCTGCCGTCTGGATGTGCCCATTGTCACCATCACCCGCAACGACTTCGCTGAAGGCCCGGTGCTCGTCAATGGTTTGCAAGATCACAGCTGGCACCGAATCCTCACCCCCGCCGACTTTTTCGAGGGTGACTGGGCATTTTTGACTCAGCCCTTAGAGCCGCCCCGCACCAGCAAGACCCTGGCCAAAGACGGTAACCACCAGATCGCCAAAGCCATCGTCAACTATCTTGGTGGATAAGTAATCCAAAAACAGGCTGACGGCGTTCGTAAGCTGAAGAATAAAGATGGCACTGAAGCCAGCGTCTGGTCGTCTTTCGCCTTAGCAGCCAGGCAGACAACCCAAAAATTAACGTTTCTAGCATCCCAGAAACCAGGCAGGATGGGAGCCTTGCACTCCCACCCAATTTTAAGATCTGGTCCCAAGCCCGCAGCCCGTCGCTATGATGACGAATGGAACGCTCAAGGACGTGAAACCGTGATTAAATCCTCCGTGGCCCTGCTCACCACCGGACTTGTGGCGTTTGCCTTGACCGCAGCGCAGGCGGCAGATCTGTCCTTTGCGACTCCCAACGGTCTGTTTCGCCTAGAGCCCGACAGCGGCGATCGCGAAGCCCTGCTGCCCGAGGGCGATCGCCCCTTCAATGCCCTAGTCTGGTCTCGCAGCGGAGAGCAGCTGGCGATCGTGCAAAACTATGGCGAAGTGTACCGGGTTGAACTAGGGGCCGCAGCTCCGGAGCTGGTATTTTCTAGCGACTGCCAACGGCCACCCACCATCGATTTAGCCTGGCAGCCCGACGGTGAAACTCTAGTCATTAAGCAGCGCTGCCCTGCCCCCACAGCGGATGCCCCCGCCGAGCTAGACCTGTTTCTCAGCCGCCCCTCCGAAGAGTTAGCCTCCTTTGACACCCTGCCCGAAAGCCTAGAGTCAGACCTTTTTTTAGCGCCCGATGGCAGCCAAATCGCCTATGTGGCAGGTCAGCATATTTTTGTGGCCGCGCTAGACGGCGGCCGCCCCCGTCGCCTCACCCAAAACCCTGGTACCTACGGTGCGGCCGGGAGTCCGCTGGCCTGGTCTCCCAACAGCGCTCAGCTAGCTTTCTACGAGGGTAGCTATCCCTTTCAGCGGCTCAATGTAGTGAGTATAGGCGGGGGCGATCGCCGGGTGCTCACACCCGAGGCCAACTTCCAAATTTACCGCAGTCGCGTGCTGTGGTCGCCCGACAGTCGATACATTGCCTACTATCGCCCCCACAACCCACCGTTTAGCAACCAGGAAATCGTGGCGCTAGTCAACGTCAACACCGGGGAGACTCAGGCGCTCACCCGACCTGGTTTCTACGACGCCCTTAGCTGGGCCCCCAACAGTCAGCAGATTGCCCTCGCCGTGGGGGCCCAAGCCGGTCAGCAGGCTATATTTCGCCTAGATCTAGTCAGTCAGGCGTTCACTGCCCTAACCAATCAACCCCTGCAAAACATCCTCGACAGCCAGTGGGCCCCTGGGGGCGACTGGATTGCGTTTACGGCCACCCCTCCCGACGATCCCCTGGGTACCCAGATGTTGTTCCGAGTGCGCCCCGATGGCACAGCGCTGGCTCCCCTGACGGCCACTGACGAATATGTTTACCCCTTCGCCTGGGTGCCAACCCCGCTCGAAACCAATACCCAGGGCCTAAACGAGACTCCCTAGCTGAGCCTGAATCTCGCCCTGGTGCTGCACCGCCGTTAACGCCTGCCGCACAACGTCAACCCCTGCCCCTGGCCTACATGACTCCTCCGTTAGGGTTTGCTTCCACAGGCGGCTGCCGGGCTGCCCCGCAAACAGCATCAGCATGTGGCGAGTAATTTTGTTGAGCTTTAACCCCTGACGCACCCAGTGGTCAATATAGGGCAGCATCGCTTCGGCCACCTGCTGGCGGCTGAGAGCCGTCTCATTGGCAGCGAAAAAGCTCTGATCGACTTCGCTAAAGAGGTAAGGATTGTCGTAGGCAGCGCGCCCGATCATCACCCCATCCACCTGGCCAAGCTGGTCTCTCACCTGGTCAAGACGGGTCAAACCGCCGTTGATCTCAATCCACAGGTGGGGAAAGTCTTGCTTGAGGCGATGCACATCGCCGTAGCGCAGGGGCGGCACGGTGCGGTTGTCTTTGGGGCTAAGCCCCTGGAGCCAGGCCTTGCGGGCGTGAACGGTGAAGTGACGACAGCCGGTCTGGGCCACGGTGCCGACGAAATTCGCCATGTCTTCGTAGCGATCGCGATCGTCTATCCCAATCCGGTGCTTGACGCTGACCGGCAGCGGGCTGGCCGCCATCATGGCCGCAACGCCCTCGGCAACGCGGTCGGGCTGGGCCATCAGACAGGCCCCAAAGTTGCCGCTGCGGACGCGATCGCTGGGGCAGCCCACATTTAAGTTAATGGCATCGTAGCCAAAGTCAGCGGCGGCGCGGGCTGAGATCGCTAGCATCTGTGGGTTGTCACCGCCCACTTGCAGCACCAGCGGCGATTCGCTGGGGGTAAAGCCCAGTAGATGGTCGCGATCGCCGTGCAAAATCGCCTGGGCCGTCACCATCTCGGTGTAGAGCAGGGTGTGCCGCGTGATCTGCCGCATCATGTAGCGATAGTGGCGATCGGTGCGATCCATCATAGGCGCAATACTGAGGGGCACCTCAATGGCTGTCGCCATTCCTGCTTGGTCCATCGGTCTCGTCTCTACGGTCATAAAACCGCGCGTTTCTGTCATTGTTGTTCCCGTAGTCTAGCACTCTAACTCTGGGTGCCCAGAGTTGGCTTTAACTAGAGCCAACGATTTTCGGGGGACGGTTCTCCACCGTTTTAGATCAGTTTTCTGCACTAGAGCATTACCTGTTTTTTTGACACCATTTAAACATAACGTTCAGGTGAATGGCTCAATGAACAATGTGATCGGCTCCTTTTACAACTGGTATAAAGCAACCCTGCGCAACACAAAATACCGCTGGGTCTTAGTTTTGGGAACTCTAATTTATCTGGTTTCTCCCATCGATATCTCCCCTGACTTTTTGCCCATTATCGGCTGGGTTGATGACGGTCTGCTGGCTACTTTGCTGGTCACCGAATTGTCTCAAATGGCGCTGGAGCACCTCAACAAGCGCAAGCAGCCCGGCAATAGTGCAGCCGATGACGCCGTTACCGTTGAGCCCATCACTATCATTGAGGCTTAGTCCTAAATTAGGTCAACCCTTCCACATTCTTTACCCTCAAACCTATCTCGAGATGTCTCTACCGGCATCTCCTTTTTCCTGACCAGCTTCGATTGAGCGGGCTTTGAAGTCTTGCGGTAGATTAAAAGCGAACTACGACTTATCCATCAACCCTTTAAAGCACAAAGAATCCCATGGCCACTGCTACCAATGTCTTGGGCACTCCCCTCGCCCCCTGTTGCACCTCGCCCGTGACGGGCTTTTATCGCGATGGCTGCTGCAATACCGGCGCAGGCGACATGGGAGTTCACGTAGTGTGTGCCCAGATGACCCCTGAGTTTTTGGCTTTCACCAAGGCCCAGGGCAACGATCTCTCGACGCCGATGCCCGCCTTTCAGTTTCTGGGGCTCAAGCCGGGCGATCGCTGGTGTCTATGCGCCGCCCGCTGGCAAGAAGCCCTAGAGGCCGGGGTGGCTCCCCCGGTGGTGCTCGACGCTACCCACGCCGCCGCCATCGAGCATGTCTCTCTGACTGACCTCAAAGATCACGCCCTCGACGCCTGATTCAGGCACCCGGTCCCTGAACTAGATTCTTGGGGTTAGCTTAGATCGAGGCTAGGGATCGGGTGCGCCTCGGTCAAGAACATTTCATCCTAAGCGCACGGCTGTGCCGCTGGCAGCCACCATCAGCATATTGCCGCCGTTGTTGATCTCCAGCGATTCGTAGTCAATGTCTACAGCAATGATGGCGTCAGCCCCTAGCTCCTGGGCCGCCTGCATCATTTCCTTGATGGCGGTGTTGCGGGCCTGGCGGAGCGAATGCTCGTAGGCTCCCGATCGCCCACTTACCACATCGCGAATGCCTGCAAAAAAGTCCTTAAAAATATTTGCCCCTAAAATAGCCTCGCCGTTTACAAGGCCGCAGTATTCAACTACGGGGCGACCGTCAACATTGGGACCGGTGGTTAAGATCATGGGTTGCCTCGGGTTAAACCGCTTTAGAACTGATCATTTGCATACTAATATCTAGCCACGGGGCCCGGGTGACGGGGGCACTGCTGGAGATAAAATCTACCCCTGTCGCTGCGATCGCCCCCAAGGTCTCTAACGTCACGTTGCCAGACGCCTCGATCTTGACCGTCGGCTTTTGTTCACGAATGCGCTCAACGGCGATCGCCATCAGCTCTGGGGGCATATTGTCGAGCATGATGATGTCTACGGGGCAGGCGATCGCCTCATCGACCTGCTCCAGGTTGCTCGTCTCTACCTCGATCGTCATCGGGTAGGGAATCGCCGGACGAATTTGGGCTACCGCCGCCCGAATGCCCCCAGCCGCCGCAATATGGTTGTCCTTAATCATTACTGCATCGTCGAGACCCATGCGGTGGTTAATAGCGCCACCAACTCGGCTGGCGTACTTTTCGAGCTGACGCAGACCGGGAGTCGTCTTGCGAGTATCCACAAACTGCGCAGTGGTGTCGGCTAGGCCGTCTACATACTGGCGGGTCGCGCTGGCAATTCCGCTCAAACGCATCACCAGGTTTAGCGCCACCCGTTCGCCAGTCAGCAGAACCGCCAGGGAACCGCTAATTTTGGCAATGGTGGTGTCTTGAGCACAGGGGTCTCCCTCGTTGACCAGAGCCTCAACGCTAACCTCAGCATCTAGCTGCTGAAAGAGGCGGCGGGCCAAGGGCAGCCCAGCAACGACACCGGGGGCACGGGTGACCCAAATGGCTTGCCCTGGTCGCTGGGCCAAGGCCCCTAGCCCAACGGTAGACCAGTCGCCTCGGCCAACATCTTCTTGTAGCCAGGCTTGCAGACAATCATCTAAGGCGATATCTAGGACAGGAAATAGGGAATCTAAGGACATAGGTATGGAGTCTGGAATGGCATTGGAGCTAGCGCTGACGACTCAAACTTCCGCAAGGCTCGCAGTTTCTGCCACAGCCAGAAATTATTGTGCTAACTTACGAGTAATGCCGCTGTTACGGCAGCAACTCTACAGATTTTACCGTTAGGACTCCAGGAGGTGATGCCCATGCAAGAGAGTAGTAAACGTGTGGGTCTTCAGGTTGAGATCAGCCGGCTGTGTGCCGGGGCTGTGCTCTAGCTTCAGTGTTGGTTGCTTCGGCAACTAGCTAAGCTCTCGAAGCTGGCTGAGTAGGGTTCCTCCCGGCAGTCAGGTTCAACCTAAGATCCAACTAGACCGCCCCTGCTTAGGAAGATTTTCTTCCCCTGGCAGGGGCGGATAGCTTTTAAAGGGGCGCAGACTGAGTACCCCTTGGCTAGATGCGATCGCGCCACTACCGCCCTAGGATAATGGGGCTGTTCATCTCTCCACCACCATGGCCAATCTCCTCAGCGATCGCGACGTTCAAGCCAAGCTCAGCCAACTCCCCGACTGGAGCCTCAGCGGTAAGACCATTACCTCTACTCGCACCTTCAAAGACTTTGTCGCCGCCATCGACTTTGTCAATCAGTTAGTAGAACCGGCTGAAGCCGCCGGGCACCACCCCGACTTAGAAATTTCCTACAACCGCGTCGTCATTAGCCTTTCCACCCATGACGCAGGGGGCTTAACGGATCAAGACTTTACTATGGCGACTAAAATCTCGGCTCTGGGCTAACTGCCTCTTAAATTAGAAGCGGGCTGTCTACAGAATGTGGCAGACGGGGAAAGCTGCGATCGCCTCCCCAGTCCATATGCCCATATTCACAGAATGTTCCAACTGAATACTCAATCCGCAACCTCACCGCGAGCGGCTCAACTGGCTAAGCTAGCGCCCTTGGGAAGAGCGGGTTTTTAGTTGGGATACTCCATGGCCTCAACAACTTGAGCTGGAATGCTGGGTTGGCCTCATTCTCCTGCTCCTACCCAAGTTCGTTTAGCCTACTGGTCGGGAACCTTAGGTAAACAGGTAGCGTCTCAGTGCCGGTAAGTTGATTCGGCCATTTTGGCCAAAACTTATCTAGCCGACACAGAGCATATCTGCTATTGTTGGTTTTGGATGTACGTAAGGTTCAGTTACCTTGGCCTATACACTGGCCTTGGTGAGCGCCTCGTCGATGGGGATGGCTAAAACCAGCCCTAATGGTAGGTACACAATAAGCCTTAAATAAGGTGTGAGGAGAAAATATCGAATGGCTAAATTATTTTGGCAATCTTTGCTGGCTGTGCCCGCCGCCCTAGGCGCGGCTGTTGCCGTCTCTGGTTCTGCGATCGCCGCTGAAGCCGCTACCACCCAGGTTAGTGACTTCGATCAAGACTCTGTTCAACTGGCTCAAATCACCAGCGTTTCAGAACTCACCGACGTTCTGCCTTCTGACTGGGCTTTCCAAGCGCTCCAAAGCCTGGTTGAGAACTACGGTTGTATTCAGGGCTACCCTGACCGCACCTTCCGCGGTCAGCGCAGCATGACCCGCTTCGAGTTCGCCGCTGGTCTCAACTCCTGCTTGGATGTGATCGCTACCTTGATCGCCCAGTCCGGCATCAACCCCGAAGATCTGGCCACCATCCGTCGTCTGCAAGAAGAGTTTCAGGCTGAACTGGCTACCCTGCGCGGTCGCGTCGATGCTCTAGAAGCTGAAACCGCCACCCTGCGCGCTCAGCAGTTCTCCACCACCACCAAGTTGGCTGGTCAGGCCGACTTCAACATTGTCACCCCCATTGACATTGTCACCGGTGAAGCGAGCACCAGCGTTGCTGCCCGCGCCCGTTTGAACTTTGATTCCAGCTTCACCGGCAACGATCGTTTGCGCATTCGTCTGCAATCTGGCAACGGTAATGCAATCAATGGTCTCGGTGGTCTGGCCAACGCTGGCTCCAGCACCTCTGGCACAGCTACAAGCACTGACTACAATGTGGGCGTTGACGACTTCTACTACCAGTTCCCCGTTGGCAGCCGCTTTACCGTAACTGCTTCTGCCCGTGGCCTTCAGGGCGATGACTGGGTGACCAGCACCATCGTGCCCTTCGACGGTCCTTCTGTGGCCGATGCTGGTGGTCCTCAGTTCTACGACGCTGGTGGTAGCTCTTCCAATGGCGCTGGTGTTGGTCTGAGCTTTGCTCTCACCGACAACATTGTTCTAGACGCAGGCTATACCGCTGGCGGCCCTGGGGCTTTTGATCCCTCCATTGGTATCTTTGCTGCTACTAGCCAAAGCTACATTGCTCAGCTCAGCTTCCTGAGCGATGGCTTCCTAGATGCCGGTATTGCTTACCTCCACAACGACCAGTCTGCCAACTTCCAGGGCGGTCTTCCCGGTGGTACTGACACCTTTGCTGGTCTGCTGAACCTCGACTTCGGTGGGTTCTTCGTCGCTGGCCACGGTGCCTACAGCACCTTCAATGGCGGCAACGACTTTAGCTGGACTGCTGGTGTTGGCTTCAACAACTTCCTAGCCGAGGGTGCTCAGCTGGGCGTCTACGGTGGTCAACTGCCCCAGCTAGCTGGCCTCGCCAATAACCCCTTTATTGTTGAAGGTTATTACGAAATTCCCTTTAACCAGTTCTTGACCATCACACCTGCTGTCATTTACGGTGACATCAACACCGGACTTGCTGGTAATGATGACACTGGTCTCTGGGGTGCTCTTCGTGCCACCTTCCGTTTCTAAGTTGTCATAGCTTAGTCACAATTTAGCTAGGTTCAACTAGCTTTAAGGCTCTGCCAATATGGCAGAGCCTTTTATTTTGCGAGGTTTAGAATATCAGGGTATCTGTCCAGTATCCGTTGGGTAACCATAGGCCTCCAAGACCATCTACCTGTTCTGGGCTCATGGTGTAGACCCAGGCTATTTCTAGAGAGCGCTGGCTTAGGTCATAAACCATTTGCAAGCTCCGCTGGTACTCACTGCTCTCGGGGCGATCGGGGTAGTACTCTTCAAAAGCATCTATGGCAGTTAGAGCATCTGCATTGGATAAAGTCAGTAAAAAGCCTTGTACCCAGCCAGGTTCTGGGGTCATGGCCGGGTAGCCTAGGGGGAGGTGATAGAGACGTCCCAGCGTCTGGGCTGGTTGGGCTGCGATCGCAAAAGGTTCACAGAGGCTGGTAAACGCTCTTTCCCCAGGCTTGAGGGTGCCATAGACAAATAGACTGCAAGGGGAATCACTAGACATCGGATTGTTTGAATGGCCACATAATTTTTCCAACCGAGGTTAAAGCCAGCCTCCTAGAATAAAAAACTTTATAAAGTATTAGCAAACCAATCAAAATTAAAGCTGTGGCCTCTTGATATCCGGATGGTTAGCTCTGGGAAAAGTAAGGTTAGGTGAAGGCTACGACTCTATAGTTTATAAATCTCTCTCTGGTTGATTGCCCATGAGAATTCTTGTCACCGGAGGAGCCGGGTTTATTGGCTCCCACTTAATTGATCGTCTAATGGCCGATGGTCATGAGGTGATCTGTCTAGACAATTTTTATACAGGTCATCGGCACAACCTACTGCACTGGCTCGATCATCCCTATTTCGAGGTCATTCGCCACGATGTAACTGAGCCCATTCGGCTTGAGGTCGACCAAATCTATCACCTGGCCTGCCCGGCTTCGCCGGTACATTATCAGTACAATCCGGTTAAGACCATTAAAACCAATGTCATGGGCACCCTCAACATGCTGGGCTTAGCTAAGCGGGTTAAAGCTCGCTTTCTGCTGGCCTCTACCTCTGAGGTGTACGGTGACCCTGAGGTACATCCCCAGACCGAAGACTACCGGGGTAACGTGAACCCCATTGGCATTCGCAGCTGCTATGACGAAGGCAAGCGTGTAGCCGAGACCCTAGCCTTTGACTACCACCGCCAAAACAACGTCGATATTCGAGTGGCCCGCATTTTTAACACCTACGGCCCCCGCATGCTCGAAAACGATGGCCGAGTGGTCAGCAACCTGGTTGTCCAAGCCCTGCAGGGCATTCCGCTAACGGTGTATGGCAGCGGCTCCCAGACGCGGAGTTTTTGCTACGTATCTGATCTGGTAGACGGCCTGATGCGGCTCATGAATGGCGACTACATTGGCCCGGTAAACCTGGGTAATCCCGATGAGTACACCATCTTACAGCTGGCTCAAACCGTTCAGGCAATGGTGAATCCTGACGCAGAGCTGATTTACAAGCCCTTGCCCCAGGATGACCCCCAGCGCCGCAAACCCGATATCACTCGGGCCAAAACCTTCCTCGACTGGAGTCCGACGGTGCCGCTTCAGGCAGGTCTCAAGCTCACCATCGACGATTTTCGCAGGCGTTTGAGTCCCTCAGGAACCCCGGAGGCTGTACCACCGACACTACACTCGGTGACTAGCTAGGTTTGCAGATGGGTTACAGCCGGGTCATGGTCTGGCGTGGCCCTAGATCAGCTCAGGGCAAGGGAATCCACGCCCTTAAACGGTTATCGATAGTCCATAAAGTAAGGAATATTTTCTATGCGTGTATGTGTGATTGGGACGGGTTACGTGGGTCTGGTTACCGGTGTGTGCTTAGCCAATGTTGGGCACGACGTAGTGTGTGTTGATGTCAACGAAGAAAAAGTGAAGCTAATGCAGTCAGGGCAGTCGCCCATTTTTGAGCCCGGGCTGTCTGAAATTATGAAGTCGTCGATGGCGGCAGGCCATCTCCAGTTTTCTACCGATTTGCAGGCTGGCGTTGAGCATGGCGACATTCTCTTTATTGCGGTAGGCACTCCGGCCTTGCCTACGGGTGAAAGTGATACCCGTTATGTAGAGGCGGTGGCTAAGGGGATTGGCACTCACCTCAACGGTGGCTATAAGGTGATTGTAAATAAGTCTACGGTACCCATTGGTTCGGGCGACTGGGTACGCATGATTGTGCTGGATGGGGTAGTTGAGCGCCAGTCGGTACCGGTGCCTGCCGGGGGTGTTCCTGAGACCGTCCACCCTGAGGTGGTAGCTGATTTTGATGTGGTCAGCAATCCAGAGTTTTTGCGGGAGGGCTCGGCGGTCTACGACACCTTTAACCCCGATCGCATTGTGCTGGGCAGCAACAGCCCCCGAGCGATCGCCATGATGAAAGAACTCTACACCCCAATTGTGGAACGACGCTTTGCTGAAGACCCCAATGCCGATCCAGTGCCGGTGCTGGTCACTGACTTGAGTTCGGCTGAAATGGTCAAGTATGCCTCTAACGCCTTTTTAGCAACCAAAATTAGCTTTATCAACGAGGTCGCCAACATCTGCGATCGCGTCGGCGCAGATGTTACCCAGGTGGCCCAGGGCATTGGCCTCGATTCTCGCATTGGCAAAAAGTTTTTGCAGGCGGGGATTGGCTGGGGTGGGTCATGTTTTCCTAAGGATGTGGCAGCCCTGATTCACACCGCCGATGACTACGGCTACGAAGCCCAGCTGCTCAAAGCCGCCGTGGATGTCAACAATCGCCAGCGACAAATAACCCTTGAGAAACTTCAGCAGGTGCTCAAGATTCTCAAGGGCAAAACAGTTGGTCTGCTGGGGCTCACCTTTAAGCCTGACACCGACGACATGCGCGATGCGCCCGCGCTGATTTTGATTGAGCAGCTCAACCGTCTAGGGGCTAAGGTCAAGGCCTACGACCCCATTGTCTCTCAAAGCGGGCTGCGCCATGGGCTAACGGGCGTCATTGTAGAGACCGATGCGACCCACCTAGCCGATAACTGCGACGCCTTAGTCTTGGTCACCGACTGGCAACAGTTCAAAGATCTCGACTACGCCGCTATGGCCCAGCGGATGAATAGCCCTATTGTGATTGATGGCCGCAACTTCCTCGATCGGGAAGCCATGGTGCGGGCCGGGTTCCAGTACGTGGGTGTGGGCCGCTAACTTGCCGTTGAAATGCCTACCCTCCTGGGATTGTTCGGGGACGGTAGGCATTTCTCTAGGATCGCCGCCTGCAATGCATTAGAAACTCTGTGGGTAACAAGTCCAGTAGACTGTCGGTTCCCTGGTAAAGGTCTGTCCAGCTCGGCTCCGTTGCTATGTTGCTGAATTCAGTCTGCGGGGCCCGCTTGACTGGCCTTAAGATAAACAGATACTCACTACGTTTTCCTGCTATGAACGCCTATGCGTCTGCCTCAAATTCTGCCTACGCCCTGGAGGATGAAGCCTGGTGGGTGCAGCGTTGGGTAGAGCTGCTCAATACCTACCGTTTTAAGAAGCGTCTAGAGCGGGGGCGCATCTACGCCAGGGAAGGTCACATTCTTAGCTTGGAGTATAAGGGGTCTAAGGTGACAGCCCTGGTGCAGGGCACGGCTGAAGAACCCTACAAGCTTTCAATCTGGCTGGACGCGTTTAGTGACGAAGACTGGAACTACGTGATTGATTCTCTGTCAGAGCAGGCCATTTATTCGGCCCAGCTGCTGGCGGGGGAAATGCCGGCTGAGATTGAAGCTGTTTTTACCGCTAACGGTCTCAGTCTCTACCCATTCAATCTGTCGGAGGTGCATTCGAAGTGCAGCTGCCCCGATCCTAAAAATCCCTGTAAGCACATTGCGGCGGTGTATTACCAGTTGGGGGATTTCTTTCGAGAAGACCCCTTTGTGCTGTTTCAGCTCAGGGGCCGCAGTCGCGATAGCATTTTAGATGCCCTCCGCCAGCGACGGCAGAGCGCCGCCGCCCCTGACAGTATCGTTACCATCAGCGAAGACGCTGACATTCAGCCAGAGCCCAGAAAAACCGCCAGCCATCTCGATCTTCAGCGGTTTTGGGCCTACACCCAGCCCCTAGATCCTGAGCTGGTCGTGATTACCCCCGCCGAAACCACAGTGCTGGACGTGCTGGGCAAGATACCGCTTCCCCCTGAGGATGCGCCCGTGGTGATGAACTACCTCAAGGAGGTCTATCAGGCGGTAGCCCAGCAGGCCATGATGCAGGCCCTAGGCTAGGCTGCTCGCGTGAGCGAGAGCAGACGCCGTAGCCCTAGCCAACCGATAATGGAGTAGCCTGCTGCCAGGAGTAGGCTAATCACGGAGATCCGAATGCCCGATCGCCACGCTTCGACCTTAACCTGCCGCTCAGCCTGAGTGCGACGGGTGCCAATTTCGGTTTCTATTTGCTGCTGGGCCTGATCGGCACGCTGCTGCAGGAACTGGGTAAGACCCTCTGGGTCATCGCGGTACTGCTCAATGTCGGCAGGAAGCTGACCGCTTTGAATCGCTTGGGCTAGGAGATCGTCGTTTTCGAGGAGTGCCCCTAGCTGGGTCTGCTGCTGGCTCAGCTCGGTAGAAAGTCGCTGCTGCAGCTGGGTGGCGGCTTCGCCGGCTTCGGTACTGACCTGGGCCAGGGCAGCCTGGCTAGACAGACGCACGGCATTGAGGTGCAGCAGGGTAAGTAGCAAGTAAATTAACCCCAAGACGCTGGCTAAAGCACACACCCAAAAGCGCAGATCGGTGGTTAGGCTTTTGCGCTGGGTGGCCTTGCCAACCGAACTGTCTAGCCAAAACCCGGTCAGCAGCAGAGCCATACCCACAAGAGGCACGATGCCGCGATCGACCAGCTGGGTGGTGGTGGCCAGCTGCCACTGCACGTTGGTGAGGTTGGGCGGAATCAGCAGAATGAGAAAGTCGAGCAGGGCTGACAGAATGGCGATCGCACCGGCTACCTTGAGGGCGATCGCAGCCAGGGGAGACACCGTTGAGCTGGTGACAGCGGGTTCAGAGGTCATAGGAATGGTCGGTCGCTTGCTACAGATAACCATTTTGCCCTGGTCAGGTCAGAAAACCACAGGTTTGCCACAAAACCTTGGGCTTTGTTGGGCCGCACCCCTGCCCTAGGTTGGCCTCAAAACCCTGGTGTCGCCGCCGAAAACAGCGATCGTGATCATCTCTACCGCCTCCCATGGGCAGTTCACAGAGCGATGGCGACTTTTGCCTTGGCGCTCACAGAAGCATGGCATCTGGCGTGGGGCGATCGCGCTGTGCCGCCCTAGGGCTCAGCGGGCTGGGGGCTCCAGTCTTTGATGGCCCAGGTGCTGGCATCCCAGGGGGTAAATTCGACGTTGGTGAGGCGATCGCTGACCGCATTGGTCATCGCCCGATGCACCACCGGAATGACAGCGACATCCTGGGCCAGCAGTTCGTTCATTTGCTGAAACAGCTCGGCGCGGCGATCGGGGTCGAGTTCTTGCTTAGCCTCTTCCCAGAGGCGATCGTACTCGGGGTTGCAGTAGCGGGCATTGTTGGGCTCTTGCCACTGGTTGGCTTGAGAGGCAATTTTGGCGCAGGTCCACCAACCCATGTAGGTGCTGGGGTCGGGGCTTTCACTGCCAATGGAGTACACCTGCATGTCGGCATAGAAGTGGTTGAGGCTGCCGGTGTCCTCTGGGTCGCCGGAGAAAAACTCGTCTATGCGCACTCGGGAAACTTGCACATCGACCCCCAGTTCTTGCAGGCTATCGCTGACCATAGCCTGGGTTTTTTGGCGCACCGGGTTCACCGCCGCCTGAAACAGCACCTCTAGGGCAACGCCATCTTTCTCGCGCAGCCCGTCGCCGTTGGTGTCAACCCAACCCGCCTCATTCAGCAGGGCTTTGGCCTGCTCTAGGTCGTAGGTGTAGGCGATATCTGTAGATTGGTAGTCGGCGGGGGCGACCAGCAGCTGGGCGATCGGTTTGCCCGAGGCACCGTAGAGCTCTTTGGCAATGGTGTCGCGATCGATGGCCAGATTGAAAGCCTGGCGCACCCGCACATCGCTAAAGTAGGGATGTGGAATCTCTGGGCTAGAGCGCTCCCCCTCTTCAGTGCGGGCGAAGGGATTGGAAAAATTCAGCATGATGCGCTCTACCTGGGAGCCAAACAGGTGGGTGATGTGGCCGCTGGCGTCGGTTTCTAGCTCGCTGAGAGCCTCGGCTTCGACCTGAAGGTTATGGGCAAAGTCGGCGGTGTTGGCTTGCAGCACTGCCCGCGCCGCAGCGTAGGGAGCCAGACCGCCGGAAAGCTCCACCCGCTTGAAGGCAGGCCTCCCACCCCAGTAGCTGGGGTTGGGCTCATAGATAATGTTGCCCGATTCAAACCCCACCACCTGGTAGGGGCCGGTACCCACGGGCTGAAGGTTCGCCAACGCGTCGCGGGCAGTGGGGCCGTTAAATTCTGCAAAAACGTGGCGGGGCAAAATCAGCCCCGTTTGCCCCGTAAAGGGCACTGACCAGGCGGGGGTAGGGGTAGCAAAGGTAATCTTGACGGTGTAGTCGTCGATCGCCTCAACGCTCTTGACCCCCTCGTAGTACTGGGCGGTGGCGGCGGCTACCACGGGGTTGCGAATAAACTCAAAGGTAAACACCACATCGGCGGCGGTGAAGGGTTCGCCGTCGGCCCAGGTAATGTCGGGCCGCAGTGTCCAGGTGACGGAGGTACCATCGGCGGCCACCCCGCCGTTTTCTAGGGACGGAATTTCGTCCGCCAGAAAGGGCACCAGCTCCCCCGCCTCGTTGTAGCTGGCCAGGGGTTCGTAGACAATGCGGGCCGCCTCAAAATCTTGGTAGCCCGTGGCCAAGTGGGGGTTAAGAGTCACCGCCGAGCGGCTGTAGAGCAGGCGCAAGGTGTCTGGATCGCGAGTTGGTGCAGCTTCATCGGCTTCGATCGCAGTGGGTGGAGCGTTGGTCAGGTCGGTCGATTGGCTACAGGTGACGGTGGCGGCTAGGGCGACACCAGCGGCGGCCACTAAAAGTACGGTGCGAAACCCTGATCTGATCATTTTATTTAATGCTATTGACCCCGAAACAACAGTGTTGCCACTCCACCCCACCCTTCATGCCCCGCCCTTCATGGTAGACAATTTGTCCGGCTCTGCGGCTGGGGGCATTGCGGCAGTAGAGGGCAATTCTCCCCATCTATCTCTATGTCTATCAAGGGCAGGGGCAGGGTTCCCGGAAACTTTAGCCAGACCCTCAGCCGGGAAAATCTATCGCCGGTTGGGAGAGCAGCGGTGCCCCGTCAGCCTAAGGGACAGCGGGTGCGGCACGATAGCGCTGAAGGTAGCGACTGTAGCGATCGGGGGAAATGCCAGCCTTAGCCGAAACCATGACGGCAATCGTCTCGGGCGGAACAGCGGTAAAGAATTCGGCCAGCTGGGAGTCGTCGAGGGGCCGGGGCCGCCAGTATTCGTGGCAGAGGGGAGACCAGTCGTAGACGTGGCCAGCCGCATCGCCCAGCACGTGATCGACAAACACCCCGTAGAGAATGTACTCGGAGAGGGTTTTAGCCCGAGCCAAGGTCTCTAACCAGGGGCGACCCCCGACTTGCTCAATGCGATCGCAAAGGGCCACTACGTTACTCTGCCGCCAGCTAATCAGATTGCCAATGTAGTTGGGGCGGGCGACGCCGTAGCGGTAGCCCTCTAGCCCCAGCAGTCGGTAGGCTGCTGCGTACAGAGGTTCAAAGTCGGGGCTATAGTACTCGGGCACTCGAAACAGCCGGGTCTGGTTTTGACGGGCAAAGTTAGTTAAATCAAAGGGGCGAATAAACACCACATCGGAGTCAACGAAAACGGTCACCGCCTCGGAAGCAAACCGGGCAAAGGAGATCTTGACCAACTGCTGCAAAACCCAGTTGCGAATGGGCGGAGTTTTTAGGCTCAACCAGGCGCGGTTCACCAGGGGCAAACGCCGAATCCAGGGAGGCAGTAGCGCCTCAACGGCTAAAATTTCGGTGTGGGCGTTAGCCAGCGGTTGAAACACCGAATAATCTCGCTGATCGACAATGATGTAGTGGCGCACTGGGGTCTGGTTCAGCTGGCCAACACTGTTTACCAGGAGCCGACAACGGTGGAAGTCAGGCCTGTAGCTGAGAGTGACTAGGGCAAGCGATGGAGACAGAGAAACCGGCATGGGACTAGATGCTCAAAAAGGTCAGCGCTAGCGGGTGGGCCACAGCCTCAGCAGTGCTCTTAGAGGTTTAGATAGAGCGATGCCTAGGCAGCGTACAAGAACGCTTTTGCCCAGCTCTGACCCTAGGGGGAAAAGAAAAAGCGCAGGTAAAGGCTAAGCTAAGGCCATAAAAAACACATGTTGTAATTAAATAGTCAATAAAAAAGTGAATAAATTGGCAAAATTAGCTACTCTTAGGGGTCAACAGCCCCCTTAGTGGTTGAGTATTGAGTGTGAGACTACGCGACCAGGATCAGGCAACCTTATGACTGACACTACGGCTTCAAGCGCTTCCCCAGAGCCCCAGGGTAACCCCTTGCTGTACAACGCCGAGGAGGCTTTAGACCAGCCCATTCCCTCAGCGGGCGCTGGTTGGGAAACGGTCACCTTTCCTGGTCAACTGCCCCTAGCCCATACTGTGGAACTGGCTGAATTGGCCGAGGTCGAGGGTTGGTCTTCAGCGCCGGCGGCCGCTGCTTCCCTACCTGCTGAACCGGCTCCAGAAGATCTGGTGCAGCTGATTCAAGACCTCAACCAGTGTAATGATGCCCTGTTGCTGCGCGTCACCGAACTCGAGGAAGCCCTGGAGCGATCGCAGGTAGCCCTCCAGTCGGAGATTGAGCGTACGCAAACTCCACCGGGCGGTCTCCCATTAGGGGCCACCCCCGGCCCGGTACAGCAGCAAATTGCCCAGCTCCTCAGCGAACTCGACATCGCCAACGATGGGCTGCGCCGCACCACGATTCACAACGAAACCCTACAGGCCGATCTAGAAGCCAACCAGCAGCGGGTCGCCCAGCTTGAGCGCGAATGCACCCTGTTGCAGCAGCGCTTTGGCGAAAAAAATACCGCCCTGCACCAGGCCGAAGAAACCTGTCGCGATCTCAAGGCACGCCTGCATCGCCAGCAGCGTTACACCCTCCAGTTTAAAGCGGCCCTAGAGAAGTGCTTGAATATGGCACCGACGGCCAGCCAGGCAGTGCAAAGCTCGACGACGGCGGTGCAAGGGCAACTGCTGCGCCCTAGCTCCCTAGAAGAAGCGGGTCAGCCGGTTACCATGCCGCGATCGCAGCAGATTCAGCCTTGGTCAGCCGGTACCGGCAGCGTCACCGACAACCCCAGCCTGACCCATCTACTGCGCGGTCTGCGCGGTGCCGGGCCAAGCCCGGTACCAGCGCCAGCCGCTACCCAGACTGACCTCTTTACAGCGCCCGAACCGAGCCCGGCGATCGCCCCCGAACCCTTGCCGACGATGCCAGAGGCTCCCTTGCCCCCGGCGTCCCCCGCGGCGCTTGACCCCTGGCTAGAAGAGGCCAGCCCGACCGCAGCCACGGCGACCTCCGCCGAGGCCGCCTCGCTATTTACCGAGCCATCGCCCTGGGGCGAGCCTGTGGCAGCGGCTCCTCAGCCAACGGCGGCACCCCAGTCCATCCCCACCGCCATGGCTGCCGCCGCAGAGCCGGTGCGGACACCGCAGGCCCCAATCGCCGCACCAGCCCCTAGGCAGTCAGCGCCTACTCTGCCGGCCTACCCCGGCACCGCTGCCAAGGCCTCCCCGTCGCCTTTGGTGTACCCGCTGCGATCGCAGAAAAAGATCACCTCCATTGCCGCCGTTGAGCTACCCAGCTTTGGCCGCGCGGTGCAGCGACGGACGGTATAGAGTCCTGAAAGTGGAAGCAGCCAAAAAGCGGCCTAGTCCCTAAGACTAGGCCGCTTTTCAGTTAGGGAAGTGCGCACCGCACAGTCTACTTGATGTGGTGGCCAATCACCATTTGCAGGAGCGTGGGCTCACCCCCCGGATGGTGGTACTTGTCGGCCCAGGAGCGAATCACTTCGTCCAGTTCTTGCAGCGCGGTGTCGCGATCGGCAGCGGGAATATCCAACTCTTCCAACACCCGCATAGTGCCAGGAATGCAGTTGGCCCACTCCCGCATCATGCGAAAATACTGGGCGGTATCTTCGACCATAGCGTACATGCGCTCTTGGTCATCGACCGGGGCGTAGGAAGACCGAGCCAGCCCGTAGTACGAGGCTCCCCAGGAGGCATCAATGCGCACCACAGTCCCCGAATAGATCAGCCGCCGCCGAATATGCTCCGCCAGCGCTTCGCTGAGGGGCACGCGATGCTCTACGGACAGGTCGTCCTGGGACTTCTCATGGAGAATTTCGATCAGCTCTAAAAATTGAAACGAGTTGATGACGCGGGCCTCGGGGCAGGGTGAGGGCAGCTTGCTCTCTAACAGCGCCTTTTCGTCGGTGGTCAACGAGGTGCCCGCGACCCGCGACTGCCCTGGCTGCCAGGGGTAACGCCGCAGCCACATGTAGGGAAACTGGATCAGGTAGCGGGGTTCTTGGGAACCCAGCATTTTAAGCAACTTACCCTCGGTGAGCGCCTGGCGCATCTCTTCGACAATGGCCTTAACCCGCTTGGGCTCAATGTGGTGCAGGTGCCCCGTCATCCGCAGGTTTTCGCCCTGCTCTAGATAGGTCATATATATGGCGCACTTGGCGGCGGTGGCCGCCGCATCTAAAAAGGCCCCGTGGCGATGCCCCCCGGTGCGCATAGCGCTGAAGGCGATGTATAGCAATATCTGGTCGATAGCGCTGGGGCTGAGGCGGCGAATGAGCGCCTCATCTTCCACCGCGAGAGGAGATAGAGACGTTGAGACAAGAGGTTCAGCCATCGGACTTGGGAAAACTCAGAACAACAGGCGGCACCGCGACCCCCGCTGCTAAGGGTGCAAAACCACTGAAAATCGCCAGAAATAGCAGATACAGCTTAATCTAAATGCTCTGCAAGAAGATGCACCATGGAATATGCAATATAAAAATGAAATATACGTACGCTGGACTTATTTAAAGCTTTGACAAGGCTCCTACGGCTGAGCCGCTGGCCAAGTAAGTTACAACCTGATTACGTTTAAGTGTGACTCAAAACCTGCAAAATTGACCCCTTATTGCAGGTTAATTTCATCTAGGTTGAGGGCGCGGGACTATAGAACCCCGTCACGCCCCTAGCCTGGTACCAACCAGGGAGCTTTAGGCAGTTCGGGGTTCGGTAATTCTGCCGCTGCCGCGGTAGGCAACGGGGCTGCCCCAGCCATGGGAGGGCGGAGGGGTGGGGGCAACCCGACCACTGCCGCGAAAGCTGAGCCAGTCTGCGATCACTGGTACCCGGCTGAGACGACCGCTGCCGCGATCGTCCTCAGCCCCAGCGGCTGCTTGCGACGTAGCCCCAAAGCTAGCGTGGAGTGCAGATAGGCCCAGAGGGGCAGTCGTCATCATCAGGCCCAGGCTAGCGGCGCAGGCCAGGCGAGTCATCAAAGAACAGGGGGAGGAAGGGTGCATAGGACGTGGCCTTGTTAGCGCTTCTAGTCCTAGTTACAAACCTGTCCCTCCTTAGTCAGGAAAATCTTTATCCGTAAATCTGCGGATTTCTCAGATTTAGTCATCTCCGGCACGACTTTAGGCTGGCCCGGGCCATGCGTTGCTCAAGCTACACCTGGCCTATAACAGGGGTTTGAGGGGCCGAACCGAGCTTCGAACGTCGCGGTAAATGATGAAGGCATGTTTACCGAATCTTATTTTTGAAGGAGGAAGCCCCCGCCGCCGCTGTCAGCAGCTCTAGATAAATGCGATCGCCCCGGCAGAAAAACCCCCGACGGCAATGGCCAGAACCGACCAAACGATCTAATCTATGGGGAATATAAATGATGTCCCGGTTAGAGGCCCAACGAACCACTGTTCTGGGGAAGCCGATAGCCATGTTCGTTGAGGTCTGGCCGTGCCCCGATTAGCCCTGGCAAACCGTGTAACCTGCGTAACGCCGTCGATGACCCTGGCGATCTCGGCCCGAGCCAAGGCCATGAAGACCGAAGGCCTGCCGGTGTGCAGCTTTAGCGCTGGCGAACCCGATTTTGACACCCCCGACCACATCAAGGCGGCGGCCAAGGACGCCCTCGATGCAGGCAAAACTCGCTACGGCCCAGCGGCGGGCGAACCCGCCCTGCGCCAGGCGATCGCCAATAAGCTTCAGCACGACAACAGTCTCTGCTACGGCCCTGAAAATGTCATTGTCACCAACGGCGGCAAGCATTCCCTTTACGGCCTGATGATGGCCCTGATCGAACCCGGCGACGAGGTGATCATTCCGGCCCCCTACTGGCTGAGCTACCCCGAGATGGTGAAGCTGGCGGGGGGCACACCGGTGATTGTGCCCACCACCGCCGAGCAAAACTACCGCATTACCCCCGAGCAGCTGCGCCAGGCAATTACCCCCCAGACCAAACTGTTTATTCTCAACTCCCCCTCCAACCCCACGGGCATGGTCTATTCCCCCGCCGAAATTGCGGCGCTGGCGGCGGTAGTGGTAGAGGCCGACATCTGGGTGGTCTCTGACGAAATCTACGAAAAAATTCTCTATGACGAGGCGACCCACCTCAGCATTGGGGCTGTGTCACCCGAGGCCTTTGAGCACACGATTATTAGCAACGGCTTCGCCAAAGCCTACTCAATGACCGGCTGGCGGGTGGGATACCTGGCGGGGCCAGCGGAGTTGATCAAGGCGGTGGCCACGGTGCAGGGCCACAGCACGTCGAATGTGTGCACCTTTGCCCAGTACGGGGCGATCGCCGCCCTCGAAGGCCCCCAAGACTGCATCGCTACCATGGGCCATGCTTTTGCCAAGCGGCGACAGGCTATCATCGACCGGTGTCGGGCCATTGATAGTCTGAGCTGCGGCGAGCCTGAGGGGGCCTTTTACCTGTATATCGACATCAGCGCCCTGGGCATTCCCTCCCTCGATTTTTGTACCCAATTGCTCGACGAAAAGTACGTAGCCGCCATTCCGGGCATCGCCTTTGGGGCTGAGGGTACCATTCGCATTTCCTACGCCACCGATATGGAGACCATTCTAGAGGGCATGGATCGTCTAGAAGCTTTTGTGGCAGGGCGCTTGGGCTAATGACTGCAACTTGGAGTCTCACCGGTTCGTTAATTGTGATGTCGATCGCTTAGTTTCAGCCCCCGGCAGGAATACTAATAGGACTGTTGGTAACACCTGCTACATGGGGCGTCGTTTTCCCGCATTGCCAAATCGAGGTACTTTTAGCCGCCTCCCGCTGCGACTGCTGATTGTTGTCCCCTTTGTGCTGCAAGTCTCTGTGGCGGTGGGGCTGACGGGGTGGCTATCGCTGCGCCACGGGCAGCGGGCGGTGAACGAGGTGGCGAGTCAGCTGCGCGCCACGGTTTCCCATCATATTGAGCAGGAGATAGAGCATCTATTGGCCACATCCCACCTGGTCAACCAGATCAACTACGACGCCATTGCCCTGGACCAGGTTGACCCTGGCGACCCCGAGGCGCTGTTTCGCCACTTTATGCAGCAGTCGCACACGTTTACCCACATCGACTCGATCATGTTTGGCAATGCCAATGGCGAATTTGTGGGCCACACGAATCTAGGCCAGCAGGCACACCAGCGCATGCAGGCCGGCCCTGCCCTCGACAACCACATTCAGTTTGCGGAGGTCGATGCCGCAACTGGCCAGGCTACCCGCATCGTTTCGTCTACCCCCAGTTGGAATACCTCAGCTCGGCCCTGGTATCGGGCGGCCGTGCAGGCCAAAGGCCCAGCCTGGGGAGAGATTTTTCCTTACCATGCCTACCCGGTGCTGGCCCTCTCGGCCTCTCGGCCTGTATATGGCGACGACGGCCAGTTGATTGGGGTGCTGGGCAACAACTTTTTTCTCACCCACATCAGCAAATTTCTACGGGAAATACCCATTAGTGAGCATGGCCAGGCTTTTATTATGGAGCGCTCTGGCCTACTGGTGGCCACCTCTAACGACGCCAAGTCTTTCACTGTGGTAGACGGGCGGCCCCAGCGGGTCTACTCGGTCACGAGCCCAGACCCGCGCATTCGCGCCAGTGCTCGGCTGTTGCTGAACCAGTCGGGGGGCGAGTGGGGAAGCATTCTGCCTCAGCAGACGGAGTTTTGGCTCGATCGCGAGCGGCAGTTTATGCAGGTGGTTCCTCTCAAGGATGGCTACGGCCTGGACTGGCTAATCGTAGTGATTATGCCCGAGGGTGACTTTATGGGAGAGATCGAGGCCAGCCGCCGCAATACCATTGCCCTCTGCGCCCTGGCCCTGGCTGGGGCGATCGCCTCGGGCCTCTACACCAGCCGCTGGATTACCCGTCCCCTGACGGCCTTTGGTTCGGCCTCGCGGGCGATCGCGGAGGGCAACTTGAACCAGACCATTGGCCATACCGGGCTGCAAGAGCTAGAGGGGCTGGCCCTGGCTTTTAACCGGATGGCGGCGCGGCTAGAGTCATCCTTTAGCGACCTGCAACGGTCAAAGGCTCAGGTCGAGCAGGCCAATGTCGCAATTCAGCAGCAAGCGGCGCTATTTCGCCTGATGGCCGAAAATATGAGCGATCTGGTCTGTCTCCACGGGATGGATGGCAACTATCTCTATGTCAGCCCCTCGGTGGAATGGCTGCTGGGCTACACCCCCGACGATCTGATTGGGCTCCAGCCCTGTAGCCTGGTGCACCCCGACGATCTAGACCAGTGCCAGGCGTCTCTCCAATCCCCCTCGTTAGAGGCTTTAGAGCCAGGGCCGATCGTGTATCGTATACGCCATTGCCAGGGCCACTACATCTGGCTAGAGACCTTTACCCGGCCCATCGTCGATGCGACTGGGGCGGTGGTGCAGCTCCAGACCGCCTCCCGCGACGTCACTGACCAGGTGCGGCTGCGCCGCCAGCTCGAGCACGACGCCTGCCACGACAGCCTTACCGGGTTGCCCAACCGCAAGCAGCTGCAAGAGCGTTTAGAGACAGCCCTGAGGCGGGCTCACCAGCAGCGTCAGTACCGCTTTGCCCTGCTGTTCTTAGACATCGACCACTTTAAGGTGGTCAACGATAGTCTGGGCCACCTGATTGGCGATGAGCTGCTGATGGAGGTGGCCAGCCGTCTCAATAAGGTGCTGCGCCCGAGCGATCTGGCGGTGCGCCTAGGGGGCGACGAGTTTATCGTACTGCTGGAGGACGTTGGCCATTTTGAGGTGGCCCAGGCCATGGCCGAGCAGCTATTAGAAACCCTGCGCCAGCCCTTCCAGCTCAGCAGCCACCAGATGTTTGCCACCGTCAGCCTGGGGCTGGTCATGGGTGATGACCGCTACCAGAGCGCCCTGGAGCTGATTCGTGATGCCGACACCGCCATGTACCGGGCTAAGGCCGGAGGCCGCGACGGCTATCGGATGTTTGACAGCGGCATGCACGATCGCGCGATCGCCCGGCTCACCCTCGAAACCGAGCTGCGCCGCGCCCTGCTCAACCACCCCGAAGAATTTGTGCTCTACTACCAGCCCATTGTCGATCTGCAAACCGCAGCGGTCACCGGGTTTGAGGCTCTGGTGCGGTGGCAACACCCCCAGCGGGGCCTGATCATGCCTGGAGAATTTATTTCGGTGGCGGAAGAAACCGGGCTGATTGCGCCCCTGAGCTACTGGCTGCTAGAGCTAGCCTGTCGCCAAATGGCTGCCTGGCAGAGCATCCATTACCAAGCCAAGGAACTGACCGTGAGCGTTAACCTGTCGGCGCTGCAGCTCCACAACACCGGCCTGCTCAGTCGAGTCGATGAGATTCTGCAAAAAACCGGGCTTTTGTCGGCCAGCCTGGTACTAGAGATCACCGAAAGCATGCTGATTGACAATATCGACGACACCATTCGCGTCCTCAACGGCCTGCGTCAGCGGGGCATTGCCCTCAGCATTGACGATTTTGGCACCGGCTATTCATCCCTCAGCTACCTGTACCGGTTTCCAATTAACAGCCTGAAGATCGATCGCTCCTTCGTCAGCCAAATGCAGACCAGCTCCAGCCATGAAACCATTGTGCACACCATTATCAATCTGGGGCGACAGCTGGGTTTTCGGGCGATCGCCGAGGGCATCGAAACCCCCCAGCAGGTCAGCACCCTCAAGCGGCTGGGCTGTGACTACGGCCAGGGCTACTGGTTTGGCAAACCCCAGACCTCCGATGCCATCGAGACCTGGCTAGCCCAGTCTAGCGCCCAGTACCGCCCTTACCCGGTGAGCTAAGCCGCCGATCGACCCACCGTCTAGCCTTGTAAATAGCCTCAGATCGGCTGACCACCCCCGGCACCGCCACCGCACAGCCGGTGGCGTAGGTGGCCCATACCGCGTACATCGGCACGCCATCTTCGCTGCTCTGGTCGAGCTCAAGGCGAAAACCCCGGTACTCAAAGGACAGCACCACATGGGGGTAGTCGGGTTCGGCAAACAGCATAGCGGGGAAGGGTATAGGGTCTAAGGATAGGGTTCAAGGGGCCGACCTTCGGCCTTGTACCTTAAACCGAAAGAGGCGGGCCGTAACCCACCTCCCATGAATTGCAGAGCACGCCTTTGGTGTTGCCGTTGGCCTAGGCCGCCGCTAGGTTGCTGGCGGCAAAATCCCAATTCGCAACGTTTTTAAGGAAGCTATCGATGTAGTCGGGGCGCTTGTTTTGGTAGTCGAGGTAGTAGGCGTGTTCCCACACGTCCATGGTGAGTAGGGGCACCTGCCCCGCGGTGAGGGGGTTGTCGGCATTGAGGGTTTTGGTCACCTTGAGGGTGCCGTTGTCGAGCACCAGCCAGGCCCAACCGCTGCCAAACTGGGTGGCCCCAGCCTGTTTAAATGCTTCGACGAACTTGTCGAAGCTGCCAAGATCGGCGTCGATTTTGCTGGCTAGGTCGCCTGTGGGGGTGCCGCCGCCGCCGGGCTTCATCGAGTTCCAGTAGAAGGTGTGGTTCCAGGCTTGGGCACCGTTGTTGAACAAGCCCTGTTGGGAGCTGTCGCCTGCGATCGCCTTAATCACATCCTCAATCGGCTTGCTGTCGTGGTCGGTGCCTTTGACGGCATCGTTGTACTTGCTGACGTAGGCCGCGTGGTGCTTATCGTGGTGAAACTCTAGGGTGCTTTTAGAAATGTAGGGTTCCAGCGCGTCATAGGCGTAGGGCAGAGAGGGCAGTTCGTAAGACATAGGGCTCCTGGGGGGTATCTACAGCCACACCATAGTGCTTTGCCCAGGCAAAAACTATCCCCCTGGGGTGGAGGGGGATAGGCTCAAGTTCATATATTGACTGAGGCTTTAAGTAGAGACTTGATCCGTGGGTCAGGCTCCGATCGCCACCAGTTCGATATCAAAAATCAGGGTCTCCCCGGCCAGGGGATGGTTGGCATCGAGGGTGACATCGGCCTCCGAGAGATCAGTAACCATTACGGGCACCATCTGGCCCTCAGGCCCCTGGAGCTGGAGCTGTAGGCCCACGTCTAGGGGGATATCATCGGGAATCTGGCGGCGCTCGACCACCATCACCATCTCTGGCTGGTGGGGGCCGTAGGCGCTTTCAGCGGCGATCACTTCGGTTTTGGCGTCGCCGGGGGTCATACCCACCACCGCCGCCTCAAAGCCGGGAATCACCTCGCCGTTGCCAATGGCAAATTCTAGGGGGTCGCGATCGCGCGATGAGTCAAACACGGTGCCGTCTTGCAGCTTCCCAGTGTAGTGAATCGAGACGTTGTCGCCTGGTTTAGCCTGGGTCATAGAACTATCCTTTTAACTGGTGGGGGCTTTTCTATAGATCACGGTCTTGCCTTCACACGCTAACGGGCATTTTGTGGAACTCCGCCAATACTAGAGATTTTCCTAAGGTTTCGGGTAGATCGCGGGGCGATCGGTGCTGAGTCGAGCCCTTGGGAATCGCCTAACCCCTTGATATGCTGTAAATAGAGTGGGCCTACCCGCCACCCAAGACATTCAATTCCCAGGGACAGCCCACCATGGTCGAGTCCACAGACGGCGCAATAGACGGCGCAACGCCTCAACCCTCCCCCAACATTTGGCTGGTCGAGTTTCAGGCCGTTTTGCAGGGGGCCGTAGGCGGCTTTTTATTTGGCATTCCGTTGTTATACACGGTTGAGGTGTGGGCCATTGGGGCTGCGACTGGCCCCCGGTGGCTGTTGACGGTGCTGGCCACTACCCTCCTTGGCGTCGGGCTGCTCACCCAGGTCGAAGGGTTTCGCCAGACCCTCAGCCTGCACCCCCTAGAGGCCTTGCTAGAAAGCATTGAGGCGGTCGCCATTGGGGTCGTCTGTGCCGCCCTAGCCCTGGTGCTGCTGCGCCGCATCACCCTCGACATTCCCCTGTCGGAGATGCTGGGTAAGGTGGTGTTTGAGACCGTGCCCTTTGCCCTGGGGGTGGCCTTGGCTCGCTCCACCCTGCAGGGCAAACAACGGCGAGCTTCTGGGAGCGATCGCCCGCGCCGCACCACGACCCCCCTCTCGCAGCGGCTGGTCTCCCCTACCCTGGCTAACCTGCGCGATGCCCTAGTCGATTTCGATGCCGCCCTGATTGGCGCGGTGCTGATTGCCTTTAGCATTGCCCCCACCGAAGAGGTACCGCTGCTGGCCGCATCCCTGCCGCCCCTGTGGCTGCTGCTGATTATGGGCGCGTCGCTCGGCCTCTCCTACGCCATTGTGTTTGCCTCGGGGTTTACCGATCGCGCCGAGCGGCGGCAGCGGGGGCTGCTGTTTAGCCCCGTGACCGAAACCCTGGTGGCCTATTTGATGGCGCTGCTCGCCTCAGTGGTCATGCTGGTGCTGTTCCAGCAGCTCAACCCCAGCGACCCCTGGTCAGAGTGGCTACGTGATGTCTTGGTTTTAGGACTCCCAGCCTCCATTGGCGGGGCCGCAGGGCGTATCCTTATCTAATGGATTTGCCCGACTACCCCGACAATCCACCTTCTCCAGACGCAACCGGGCGCTTTACCGAACGATCCGCCGCCGAGTGGGTGACGTTTATGGCGGCGGCTCTGATTTTGCTGGGGCTGGTGGGGCTAATTCTCTTTGACTGGCAGACCAATCAAAACCGCCCGCCCGCCTTTTCGGTAGCGGTGTCTGAGGCGGTGCGGGTCACCGATGGCCGCTACTACGTGCCCTTTGCCATTACCAATACCGGCGGTCGCATTGCCCGTATGGTGCAGGTCACCGCCGAGCTAAACATCACCGGGGTTGACGACGAAACTGGCGAGCAGCAGATCGACTTTCTCTCGGGTCACGAAACCAAAGCGGGCAGCTTTGTGTTTACCCACAATCCCCAGGGGGGGGATTTGGTGGTGCGGGTGGCCAGCTATCGACTACCGTAGAATGCGGTGGTTAAGGGCGCTGGCGTTGGGTCATCCCTGAGGCGTGAACAGGGGGATGCATGCTCGGCTATGTCTTAATTTTGCTGGCGACGGTTTGCTTTGGGGCCCAAAACCTGATCACGCGGGTTTTGTTTATCCCCTCTGACCTGTTTGGGGTGGTGGAGACTGGCGGCTTTGTGGAGCCTACGCTGCCCAACTCGTTTTTGCTGATGTTTATGCGCATGGTGGTGGGGGTGCCCCTGATGGCGGTGCTGCTGCCGCCGGTTTACCCGCCCATGTGGAGCGACCTGCGTCGCTTGGGGTCGACGAGCTACCGCCGCGAACTCTACTTGGCTCTGGTGGGCGGGTTGCTGATGTTTTCGTACCTGGCACTGCTGTACGTAGCGGTGGGGCGGATTGCTGCGGGCATTGCGCTGACGCTATTTTTTACGTTCCCCGTTTATACGGCACTGCTGGACTGGTACTGGTTTGGTCATCGGCCCAGCACCAGCCGCTGGGCTATTTTGGCGCTGATTTTGCTGGGCAGCGCGCTGACCATTCCCATGACGGGGGCGGCGATCGCAAGCTGGGTAGGCGTCGTCTTTGGCCTAGCCTCGGGCATTGTGTACGCCTTTTACACCGTGGCGGCCCAAAAAGCATTTGAGACCTTTCACCCGGTGCCGTTTACGGGCATTAGTTTTGCTGTGACGCTGGTGCTGTCGGCAGTCAGCCTGCTGCTGTGGCCGGGGGATTTGGCGGGCCTGCTGTGGCCAGCGCTGTGGGTGGGGGGTTTGCTGTCGGCGATCGCCACCCTCACCGGCCACGTGCTCAACAACCTCGGCATTCGCGTCGTCGGAGCCACCGCCGCCTCTATGCTCGGGGCGGCCAATCCGGCCCTCACCGCCGTCCTCGCCTGGGGTGTGCTGCAAGAGCAGCTATCCCCAGTGCAGTGGCTAGGGGTGCTGCTGGTCACCGTCAGCGTGGGCCTGCTCAGCCTGACCAAGCCTTCGTCACCAGTAAAGTGATCGGACTTTACCGAAGGCAGCGATCGCCTCGGCATCGTGCACTCATTAACTATAGGAATCTAGATCTTCAGGAAATTGGTCATCCAAAAGTTGCTCTAGGGTAAAAGGGCATTGCCCCGGTAGAGTTTTGGGATCTAGGGATGTTTCTCGCCCAACCAATAGCAAACCCAGCTGATAGCCCTTGGCAACAGCTTCGTCCTGAAAGCTTTTTAGGCTAGGGTTTTGGTCGAGCAAATCTAAAATTTGCAGCCGCTGCTCTTTAATCGTGTATCTCCAGCTTTTGCTGCGCTGGCCGGGCTGATACTGCCACTTCAACAGATGGCCGAGGAGAACGCCTAACCGATTCTTGAGTTCTTGCTTTTGCTGTCTACCCAAAGACTCGATTTCCTCAGTTAAATTCACCAGATCGAGATGGTCAATCTTGCCCAGCCGCAAAAAATTAGCCTGTTCCTGAGTCCAAGCGTAAAAGTCTGTGGTGTAGAGGTCAGCCACAATGAAACCTCCGAGGCCCGCCTAGAATAATCTTGCCGCATCTAGCCTCAAATATCCCTAGGACTGAACCACCTCTTGGATAGGACTGACTTGGATAGAGTCAATAACCGGAACAACCTTTGCCGAGGGGCAGAGGTCGGCCAGTTCACACAGATCGCATTTGGGGTTGCGGGCATTGCACACTGCCCGCCCGTGGTATACCAGCCGAATCGACCAGTTTTCCCAGTCGGGCTGGGGCAGCAGCTTCATCAGGTCGCGCTCGATTTTGACCGGGTCAGCGTGCTTGGTCAGCCCCAGAAGATTGGTGATGCGCTTAACGTGGGTGTCTACCGTCACCCCGCCATTAATGCCAAAACCGTGGGCCAGTACGACGTTGGCCGTTTTGCGGGCCACCCCCGGCAGGGTGACTAAATCTTCCATACGGGAAGGGACTTCGCCGTTGTACTCGGTGATGATGCGCTGGCAGGCGGCGCGGATGTTTTTGGCTTTGTTGCGATAGAAGCCGGTGGATTTCACCAATTGCTCTAAATCGGCGATATCGGCCTCGGCAAAGGCGTAAACATCAGGGTAGGCGGCAAATAGGGCCGGAGTTACCAAGTTGACCCGCTCATCGGTGCACTGAGCCGCCAGCATCGTGGCAATCATCAGCTGGAGGGGATTGGCAAAATCTAGAGAGCAGGGAGCTTCGGGATACAGTCGCTTGAGACGAAGAAGAATCTCTAGCGCCCTCTGTTTTTTAGAAGCTCGCCGCTGGTTTGGCATGGAGAAAATTACCGCAGATTTTGGAAGATTTCGAGCTGGGTGGTGTCGCGGACGATGAGAAATACGCCCAGGCCCAACAGCAGCACGAGGCCGGTTTGCATGACGTTCTCCTGGATGCGATCGGGCAGGGGCTTGCCGCCGCGCAGGGCTTCAATCAGCAAAAACGCCAGCTGACCGCCATCCAATGCAGGCAGGGGCAAAATATTGATGATCGCCAGGTTGATGCTGATGATGGCGGTGAAGGGGAACAGCATGGCGGCACTGTTCTTGGCCAACCCGGCTCCCTGTTCGACAATTTTGACCGGCCCGGCCACCTGGCTGGCCATTTCGCCAAAGTTGGTCACGAGCTGCACGAAGCCTTTGACAGTGCGCACCAGGGTGTCTTGAAACTGCTGAGCAGCCAGACTAAACACTTCAAAAGGGTTTTTGGGGCGACGGTAGCCAAAGTCGCCATTGGGCTGGAGCTGCACGCCAATTACTGCCGTGCCGTCGGGGCCAACTTCGGGAGTTACCGACACATCCAGCTCGCGATCGCCCCGCTGCACCGTAAGTTCTACCGGCTGGTTGGGGCTGTCTTTGATGAGCTGAATGAAGAAGGGAATGCTCTCTTCGCCGGAGGCTAGAGGTTCACCGTTGGCTGCTACCAGAATGTCACCGGGGCGAATGCCCGCCTGACCAGCGGGGGAGCTTTCGGTGATCACTTGGGGCACCAGAATGCCGGGTTGGGGATTAAAGGTTTCGGGAATGCCCACAGCGGAAAACTGGGCCACAAACACCAGGTAAGCAAACACCAGGTTGGCAATCACTCCGGCGCTGATCACGATCGCGCGATCGAGAATCGGGCGATTTTTCAGCAGATCGGGGTCGTTAGTGGGGATTTCGCTATCGGGGTCGTCGTCAGGGAAGCCGACAAAGCCGCCCAGGGGAATGGCCCGCAGGGAATACTCGGTTTCAGCTCCCTGGTACTTCCACAGGATGGGGCCAAAGCCAATGGCAAAGCGGTTGACGTGAATGCCCTGTAGCCGAGCGGCTGTGAAGTGCCCCGCCTCGTGAACGGCCACCAGTAGGGCAATGACCGCGATCGCAGCTAAAACCGACATAGACAAACCCGATAGGTTAAGAACAGTTTCCCTATTCTAGCGTTGCTTCTCCCCGCTCACGGCGGGCATCGCCGCCGCCGCCCCATTCTCAGCCTTTTGGTTAGCTGATGAGCTGCACCCCACTGGACACAAACTGAGCCGTCCAAACGCCCAGATCGGGGTCTGGCAGGGCCGCCCGCAGCTTAGCTGCTAGCTCCTTAGCCTCGGCCTCAGACCCAGCCAGGGTAAACACTGAGGGGCCAGAGCCAGACATCAGGGTGCCGAGCCCGCCGAGGTCGGCCATGGTGGCCTTGAGGTCAGCGGTTTTGGGGTGGGCCTCTAGCACAATCTTCTCAAAGTCATTGCAGAGGTGCTGCCCCAGGGCGATCGCATCGCGACGGGCCACCGCCCGCACCATTTCGCCCGATCGCACCTGGGCCTGGCGCTCTTGCCAGCCCTTGGCATCGGTTACGTAGGTGTCGCCGTACTCGGCCCGGTAGGTTTTGTAGGCCCAGGGGGTCGAGACAAATTCAGACTCGTACTTGGCGATCACCAGGTGCAGGTTGTCGATGCCGGGGAGCGCGTCGAGCTGTTCGCCGCGTCCGGTGGCGATCGCCGTACCCCCCGACACGCAAAACGGAATATCTGACCCTAGCTCAGCCCCCAGCTCTTGCAGCTCGCTTTGAGTAAGGCCCAGGTTCCACAGCAGATCTAGCCCCACCAGCACCGCCGCCGCGTTGGATGAGCCGCCAGCCAGCCCGGCCCCCACCGGAATCTGCTTTTCGATGGTGATTTCAACACCGCCCAGCTTGGCCATGGCACCGGGGAATTGCGCCATGACCAGGGCCGCTGCCTTGTAGGCCAGGTTGGTTTCATCGGCGGGCACCAGGGGGTGGTCGCAGCGCACCCGAATTTCATCGACGCCAATACTGCGCACGGTGATGCGATCGCACAGACTGACGCTCTGCATCACCATAATCAGCTCGTGAAAGCCGTCGGGGCGGCTGCCCACAATTTCGAGATAGAGGTTGATTTTGGCGGCGGCCAGCAGCGTGTAAGAGCGCATAGAAAGTCAGCAGGGGTGCTTCAGGATTGTATTACTCAGCGCCACCCACTGCTCAACGCTGAGGTCTTCGGCGCGGGCGGTGGGCTCAATGCCTAGGGCCGTCATCATGGCCTCTAGCTCGTCGCGATCGACCACCCCCTTGAGGTTGTTGCGCAGCATTTTGCGCTTGCTGCCAAAGCCTAGCTTCACCAGGCGATCGAACCCAACCAGGTCATCCGATGGGGTGATGGGCGATCGCGGTGTAATCTTCACCACTGCTGAGTCCACCTGTGGCGGCGGCTGAAAGGCACGGGCGGGCACTGGGCACACCAGTTCACAATCGGCCATATACTGCACCCGCACCGATAAGGCTCCGAAGGCTTTGCGGCCAGGGCGAGCGTAGAGCCGTTCTGCCACCTCTTTCTGCACCAGCAGCACGATCGCGTCGTAGGGGTCTGGGTTCGGCGTAGCCAGAGTGCCCAGCAGCTTTTCTAAAATTGGCCCGGTGATGTAGTAGGGAATGTTGGCCACCACTTTGTTTGGCAGGCCAAAGTCAAAGTGTTTGTCGCGCGAGACGGCAGCAATGTCTAGCTCGAGAATGTCGCTCGGCACCAGGCGAAAGTTGTCGTGCTTGGCGAACTGGTTGTTGAGCTTACGAACCAGGTCGCGATCAATCTCGACGGCGATCACCGCGTTGGCCAGGGGCAGCAGCCAGCGGGTCAGCGCTCCGGTGCCGGGGCCAATTTCGAGCACGGTGTCTTGGCGAGTGACAGCGGCGGCCTCCAGCATGCGATGGAGCACCTTCTCGTCGGTGAGCCAGTGCTGGCCAAAACGCTTGCGAGTCGGTTGGGAAAACATTTCGTGATTAACAACCTGTGATAGGCTCTCGCCCAAAGTCTTTTGCAAGGAGAGAATTATGACATTCTTCTCAGCTTGGTTAACGGTCTTTGCTGTCAGTTTAGTGGCAGTTGTCACCCCTGGCCCTGATTTTGCCCTGACGTTGCGCAATAGCCTGGCCTACTCTCGGCGGGCAGGAATCTTTACCGCGATCGGCGTCGGAGCTGGCAACCTGGTTCATGCCATCTATTCCCTGGTTGGCATTGGCGCTGTAATTTCAAAATCTATTCTGCTGTTTAATGTCTTGAAATGGGCTGGCGCAGCTTATCTCATCTATCTTGGCATCAAGTCTTTGAATGCCAAGAGAGTGGTGATTCCCCTTCGGGAACACTGCGTGAACGCATCAGAAGCTATTGAGCAGCAGCGAGATATTGGGCGTTGGGCAGCGTTTCGCATTGGCTTCTTAGGAAATTTGCTAAATCCTAAAGCAAACCTCTTTTTTCTAGCTCTATTTACCCAAATCGTACAGCCTGCGACGCCGATGGTAGCGCAAGCGGTCTTTGGAGCAACCGTCGCGGCTGTCGCCCTGATTTGGTTTGCAGTGGTGGCCGTAGTGATTTCCCAGCAGATTTTCAAGCGACACATTCTGGCTATTGCCCACTGGCTGGAACGTTTAACTGGGGCAGCGCTCATTGTGTTGGGAGTGCGCTTGGCTGTGGCAGAGGCAAACGAGTAGCCTGCCTGAGTTTAGCTAAAGTATCGAAGGTAGACGAGAACCGTGAGTTATAGCTAAGCATCAACCCCAATCTTCATGCAATTAGTCTAGGGGCTGTAACCCTTGATATTTGAGCGTTCAGCAGCTAATTGATGACAGCCCCTAGATCGGGAAAATCCGCCAAAATTTCCGCAGCACTGACGTTCTCAGCTAACATCTCTAAAACGTCAGTCACCCGAATTCGCATTCCTCGAATGCAGGGACGTCCCCCACATTGGCCAGGCGTTTGGGTGATGCGAGTTAGCAAGTTGGCAGAAGTCATGGCTGTGCCTGGGATTGGCTGGCTAGTTTGATCCTACAGGATTGTTACCAGGGCTGAGGAGGTGTAGGAGCGATCGCCAAAGCCTGAACGGCCTTGCTATCATCCTGACATTGCTGTGTGGTTATTTGCCCATGTCTATTGCCTTGGCCACCCCTCTGAGTCAAATTGTGTTGTCGCCCGGCAGCGCTATGACTGTCTCGGGGTTGAGTTGGCAGCACTACCAGCTACTTTTGGCCGAACTTGGGGATAGCCGAGCGACTCGTCTGGCCTACAGCGCTGGCAGCTTGGAGATTCGCATGCCCAGTAAGCTCCATGAGATCGTCAATCGGCTGTTGAGCAAGATTATTTTTGCCTTGGCAGAAGAGCTGGGGCTAGAGATTGTCGATTTAGGCTCAACCACCTGGAGCCGAGAGGACTTGGACAAAGGCATCGAATCCGACAGCTGCTTTTTTATTCAGAATGCTGGGTTAGTGCAGGGGTTGGATCCTGAGATTCCGCCAATTTTGTCGCCAGACCTGGCGGTGGAGGTCGACATTGCCAGTGCGTCGAATCAGAAATTGGTCATTTATCAGGCGCTTGGGGTGCCCGAACTTTGGCTTTACAGCAACGGCAAGGTCAAAATCTTAGGCTTGCGCGGTGAACAAATCCGTGAATTGGAGAGCAGTTTGGCCTTCCCTGTAGTATCGGTGGAGCAGCTGCAAGCCTGGGTTGCGCTACGAGAAACCGAGACTGATCTAACTGTGGTCAAAGCAGTCCGGCAGTTTGTTTCTGAGACCAATTAGCTTTCACCGTCTATTACCGCCCCAAATAGTTCAAAATCCCCCGCGCAATGCCGTCGGCAATCCGATTTACCGCAGCGGGGTCGCGGAAGCGGGCGGCGTCTTCGGCCCCGGTGACAAAGCCGGTTTCGACTAGCACCGAGGGCATGGTGGTGTAGCGCAGCACGTAGAAGCGGGCGGTGCGCACGCCGCGATCGCGCATGCCGACATTGCCTAGCACCGCGCTGTGAATGCTGCGGGCCAGCCGTTCACCGCTGGAGAAGTAGTAGGTCTCTAGCCCATTGACCTCAGGGCGATCCATGCTGATGGCGTTGGCGTGGATGCTGACGAAGACGTTGGCCCCGGCCCGGTTAGCGTACTGGGCGCGGGCGTCGAGATCGACAAAGACATCGCTGCTGCGGGTCATCAACACCGTAATACCGGCGGCAGCAAGCTGCTGCTGCACACGGTTGGAGATGGCGGTGTTGATCTGCTTCTCTTGCAGGCCGCCGATGCCCACGGCACCGGGGTCGCGCCCGCCGTGGCCGGGGTCAATTACCACCACCACCGACCCCTGGGGAATCGGTGGCAGGGTGGGTGTAGAGGCCACTGCCGGAGCAGAGGCTCCAAGAATTTTGGCGGGTAGGCTGGCGGCGATCAGGGCTCGGTAGATTTCGTCGGCCCGCTGCTGCTCACGAAATAGTCCCACCTGCACTACCGACTGGCCATCGACCGTGGTGCGAAAGGCTTCGGGCTCTACAGCGCGCACCTGTTGCAGGGTGTTTGGCCCCGTAATCGGCACCACCACGCGAAAGTAGTTGCCCGTTGCCACTGTGCTGCTGGGCGGCGGCGAAGACACCGGAGGAGTAGTGGGCCGGGCGGCGGGTGGCGTGGTGGGAGTCTGACTCAGGGGTGGGGCGGCCCCGGTGGCGAGGCGCACGTCTAGTGGCGCGTCGTGGGTGAGGTAAATGTGGCCGACGGGCTGGCCGTTGTAGGTGCGGCGGGCCATCTGCCAGCCGGGGTTGAGCTGAATCTTGAGGAATCCGTTGGTGCGACCGTTGGTGCGGCCAATTTCGATAGGCGGAGCGCTGCGATCGCGCGTCGGTCTCGCAAACAGCACCAGATCATTCTGCCGGGGAGAAACCTCTAGGCGGTAGTGCACCCCCAGATCTTGGCCGTTGATGCGTACCGAGTAGCCGTTGCCGTCGGTGCTGCGATCGCAGGCCCCAGTAAAGTCAAAGTTCAGCAGCAGCGGGTCAACGGCAACAACTCCATTCTGCTGCCCCTGCTCTTGCCAGCACTGTCGCTGGTTGGGCACCTGGGTCAAAATCATCAGGTTGTAAAACGCCCCGTCGCGCACCGGGCTGGCAATGGCTACTACCTGGCTGGGGTCAATGGGCTGCTGCTCAAACTGCTGGGCGCGGGCCATGGGGGCCGCAGCCAGCCCCGCCAGCACCACAGCGGCAGTCGTCAAAAACGTGTTCAGCGGGCGAGACAGCAGGGCCATAGCGGTTGGTGCAGCGGTGTGGGGAGTAGGGGTGAAGTCGAGCGTCGGCAAGACTCCTAATGCTACCCACGATTGTCGCGATCGCAAGCACCTCTTGAGCAATGAACGTGTCGCAGTTTACCAATTGTCCCTAGCTAAAACAAAACCGGCCCAGGGGTGCTGGGCCGGTTCACAGATACTCCATGGGCTACCGTCAGGCAACCTTCAGCGGCTGATGACTAATCCAATTCGCGGAAGGTCTGGTAAGCCCGCTCCGGATGGTAGATGTGACAGCGCTTGGTAATCGTCTGCATCAACTCCCAAGAGAACTTGGTTTCCTTCATTAGCGGAGCCCAGTTCTCCCGCAGCGCGGCGTAGGCAGGCCGCAGGTTGTAGGACGGAATGCCAACTGAAATATGGTGGGGAACATGGACGTTAATGTCGTGGCACAGCACCTCAATCCACTTGGGATAGTCGCAGTGGAGAGTACCAGAGAGCTGTGATTCGACCTCGTTCCAGGTGTCGCTGTAGCGAAACTGAATCTCAGGGATGGTGTGGTGCACCATGGTAAAGGTGCTCATCCAAAAGTGGTAGCCCAGCCAGGGCATGAGCCAAAATTTCACCACACCCCAGGGGCCGGTGAAGTAAAACAGCGTGGGAAAGAACACCAGCGCGAAGATTGCCACCGCCGCGATCGAGCGCTTGACCTTGCCGTGGTCACGGGGTTCAAAATTCCGCAGATCAAAGTGCAGAGCGCCCCAGTGGGCCACCGACGCCAGCCACCACAGCCAAGTCCGCATGCTCCGGTAAACCGCCTGCAAGAAGCCGCCAGCACCAGAGTATTCTTCCTGACTCCACGGTGCCCAGGCGTTGTCGATCTCCATGTCGTTGGTGTGGCGGTGGTGAATGTCGTGCAGCAGCCGCCAGCTGTGGAACGGGTAAATCAGCGGCAGAAACATGATGTGCCCCAGCCAGTTGTTGACCCAGCGGCGGTTAGAAAAAGAACGATGACCGCAATCGTGGCCCACCACAAAAAAGCCGGTCAGGGCGGTGCCGGTCAAAAACCAGGCAAACGGCAAAAGAAACCAAGGGGAAAAGGCGATCGCCACATAGCCCAGGGTCACAGCTGCCACACTGAGCGCTACAGCAGTCCAGGCTTTGCGCGGGTCTTTTTGGAAATAGGCTTTAGGAATAGTTTGAATAACCTGCTTTAGGGTCAGGTCGCTGTAGGGGTTCACATCCGCAGCTCTGGCGGAAGGCTCAAAAATTGCAGTCAAGGAATAGTCTCCACAGAAGTTAAGGTGCGCACATCAGAGCTAGACTGTTTTGCCCAAAAAAAATCTGTTCTCCCGGTAGGGAACCGAACAGAGCCTAAGCTTGATTGCAAAATCGAGATATTAACAAGCCGAAACTTCAATAACTCTGATAACCGCCGCAAACAGCTTATATGGGGCAAAGATTGGCCCATGAGAATGCTTATAATTCCTTAACGTTTATAACATACCCGGCCTGGCTTAGCGATTGCACCTGGGGTGGGTTGGCGAGCCTTCTACCTAAGGGGCGTTGTATTGCGTAATATCTAACACCATCGCCCCGGCGCGATCGCCCTATAGTGCTACTCGACTTTTGAGTCAGGTTGTTCCAGAGAGATATCAGCATGAGCGGACTTGGTGGCCTCAATAAATCTCCTAACGGTGTGGTGCTGGGCATGGTGCAGATGCAACTGCCCAACGTCGTCACCCCCGATGACCTCGCTGCCCAGACCCAGCGCATTTGCGAGATGGTCGCCAAAGCCCGCCGCAACCTGCCCACGATGGATCTGGTGGTGTTCCCCGAATACTCGCTTCACGGGCTGTCGATGGATACCAACCCCGCCATCATGTGCAGCCTGGGTGGCCCCGAGGTCGCCGCCTTTCGCCAGGCCTGCATCGACAGCAATATCTGGGGCTGCTTCTCGATTATGGAGTACAACCCCGATGGCTACCCCTACAACAGCGGCCTGATTATCGACAATGTGGGCGCAATCAAGCTCTACTACCGCAAGCTCCACCCCTGGATACCCGTAGAACCCTGGGAACCTGGAAACGTAGGCATTCCTGTCTGCGACGGCCCCAACGGCAGCAAGCTGGCACTGATTATTTGCCACGACGGCATGTTCCCCGAAATGGCTCGGGAATGCGCCTACAAAGGAGCCGAGATCATGATTCGCACGGCGGGCTACACCGCCCCCATTCGCCACTCGTGGCAGATCACCAACCAGGCTAACGCCTTTTGCAACCTGATGGTGACGGCCTCGGTGTGCATGTGTGGCAGCGACGGCAGCTTTGACTCCATGGGCGAGGGTATGATCGTCAACTTCGACGGCACGCCCATCGCCATGGGCAGTCACCGCCCCGACGAAATCATCACCGCCGAGGTGCGACCCGACCTGGTGCGCGAGGCGCGGATTCACTGGGGTGTAGAGAACAACATCTACCAGTTTGGCCACCGCGGCTATGTGGCGGTCAAAGGCGGTGCCCAAGACTGCCCCTACACCTACATGAAAGACATGGTGAAAGAGCGCTATCGCCTGCCCTGGGAAGATGAGGTGGTTCACCAAGACGGCACTTCCTGCGGCTTTCCGATGCCCACCCGCGACTATAAGGGGGAAGAATTGCCCCCGGTACTGAGTTAGGCCAGCGCCATATAGCCATTGCCAAGATCGGTCAGGGTATTCTGCATAACTGCTTGGGGCGATGGCCATATGCCAACGCGAAGAAGAGAATGGCGGGAACCATCACGAGTACAACTGCCTTGTGCGACAGTCGAACTGTACTGACGCCCAGACTAGAATTCAGCCCTTCTACAGACGGCGGCAGCCCAACGAGATTATTAGAGTATGAGCACAAAGTATTGGAGAAAGCTGTATGTCATTGACGTTTCAAGTTTCAACCCTGGGCGATCAGCAATCGGTGCAGGAGCTGAAAGATCTAATTCTGACCTCTGAACCCGAGGCTAATGTTGACATTGATCCTCAGGCTAAAACCGTCACTATTGACTCCACCGCCTCCGAGGAAACGTTTCAGCAACTCATCTCTGCCGCTGGCCACAAAGTAACTCCTGCCTAGGGGGTTAGACAACCTGTTAGAACAGGAGCTAAGGCAGTGGTTTAGGCGATCTTGGTGCGATCGCTGCTCTGCGCTACCCTAGACTGCATTGGTTCTGGGGACTGATTCTCTGAATCGGTCTCGGCTGCTGCATTTCACCCCATTCTATGGTTGCCTCTACGCCTGCCCCGCTGCCCCCTGGAAGTTTTGGCCTGCCGGTTGTCGGTGAAACCCTTAACTTCTTATTTGACCGCGAGTTTGCCCGCAAGCGCCAGGCCAAATATGGCCCTATCTTCAAAACGCGCCTGTTGGGTCGCTCTACGGTAGTGCTGATGGGGGCAGAAGCCAACCAATTTGTGCTCTCCACCAACATGGATAGCTTCTCTTGGAAGGAGGGGTGGCCCGGCACATTTAAAGAACTCTTAGGCGAGTCGCTGTTTTTGCAAGAGGGCGAAGAGCACCGCCGCAACCGCAAGCTGCTGATGCCCGCCTTCCACGGCCCCGCCCTGGCTGGGTATGTGGAAACCATGCAGAGTCTTACCGAACGCTACACCCAGAAATGGGAAACCCTCGGCCAGTTCACCTGGTTTGACGAGATGAAGCAGCTTACCTTCGACATCGCCAGCACGCTGCTGCTGGGCAGTGAGCCGGGCAACCAGACCACGCAGATGTCGGAATGGTTTGCCGATTTAACCAGCGGCCTGTTTGCCCCACCGATTCGCTGGGGGTGGATGCCCTTTGGCAAAGCCGTTAAGGCGCGGGATATGCTGCTGCACCACATCGAGCAGGTGGTAAAAGAGCGTCAGGCCCGCCCCACCCAAGATGCCCTGGGGCTGCTGGTGCAGAGCGAAGACGAGGAGGGCAACCGCCTCAGCCTCGAAGAACTCAAGGCCCAGGCGCTGCTAATGCTGTTTGCGGGGCACGAAACCACCACCTCAATGCTGACCTCGCTGGTGATGTCGCTGGCGCAGCACCCTGAGGTATGGGAGCAGGCGCGGCAGGAGCAGGTGCGGTTGATGGCGACGAGCGACGCTGTCAACCTAGAGCAGTTTCGGCAGATGCCCTACCTCGATCAGATTGTGAAAGAGATCGAGCGGTTGTATCCGCCTGTGGCCGGAGGCTTTCGCGGCGTGGTCAAAGACTTTGAGTTCAACGGCTACCGCGTGCCCGCCGGGTGGATGGCGCTGTACAGAATTGATGCTGCCCACCGCGATCGCACCATCTATACCAACCCCGACCGCTTCGACCCCGATCGCTTTAGCCCCGAGCGGGCCGAGCACAAGCGGGCCGACTTTAGCCTGGTGGGCTTTGGCGGTGGCCCCCGCATCTGCCTAGGTCTGGCCTTTGCCCAGCTCGAAATCAAGCTGGTGGCGGCCTATTTGCTGCGCCACTACACCTGGGAACTGGTGCCCGCTCAGAATCTAGAGATGACGCCGATTCCTACGCTGAGGCCGCGATCGGGCCTGAAAGTCGTTTTCAGAAAACGCGATTATGCTCAAACCCAAGCAGCTGCTGCAAGCGATTCGTAAGATTCGCAGTCATGAGGGAACTAACCTGGGCGATTTTGCCATTCTCAAGGCCGATGCCCTGGGAGCCAAGGCCAGCGATGCTGTGATGGCCCAGCTTGAGCCCGTGGTCGGGTATTATCCCCCAATTGATTTAGATGCCCTAAGCCAATTGCCCGAAGGCACCTTTGGCTACGAGTACGCCCACCACATGCAAACGAATCATCTCAGCCCCTTTAACATTAGCCCTGGGCTAGACGAGGTGGCGTGGCGCAATGTGTTTGCCCTGCGCTACGCCATTACCCACGACATCTTTCACGTGCTGCTGGGGTTCGACACCAGTTATGCCGGTGAAATCGGCGTGCTGGCCTTTGCTGTCGCCCAAAACTACAGCAGTGCCCAACGGCTGGGGTTGTGGATGGCCAGTGCGCTGTATCCCCTTTTGGCTCCTGGGCAAACTGGGGAGATTTTGGCCAACCGCCGCCGAGGATTGGCGCTAGGGCAGCAGGCCCAGTGTTTACTGGGCACCCGGTTTGAGGAAATGTGGGAAATGCCGCTCGATGCGGTTCGGCAAGCGCTAGGCCTGCCCGCCCCCAGCACCGCGCCCCCGGCAGCACGGTAAGCTTTAGCGGCAACGTTATACAATGACCAGGGCTGGCGTCATGCTTCAATCGCTGCTGCTGTTTGTGATGGCTGGTCTGTGTGAAATTGGCGGGGGCTATCTCGTTTGGCTGGCGCTGCGAGAGGGCAAGAGCCTGTGGCTAGCGGTGCTAGGGGTGGCTATTCTGGGAATCTACGGCGCAGTGCCCACTCTGCAACCTACCCATTTTGGCCGCGCCTATGCCGCCTACGGTGGCGTATTTATCGTGCTTTCTATTGCCTGGGGATGGCTGGTTGACCAGGTGAAACCCGATCGCTTTGATCTGCTGGGTGGCTGGGTGGTACTGCTCGGCGTTTTGGTGATGATGTACGCTCCTCGAGCCTAGAAGTAGATGGTTTATAGCTATAGGCATCTGATTCAAAGCGTTGCAACGTTCAAACGTTCAAACGCTGCAACGCTTTGAGCTAAGAAACATCAACAGCGATTGCAACCCCAAGCCAGACCGCAGACAATTATTTTTGTGGGTTGAGGGTGATGAACGATGCGATTTTTTGCCTGCTTGGCTTCGAGTTCTCTGGTGGTAGGGTCAATGTTGCTGGCCCCTTTGGCGATCGCCCAACCTGAGCCCAACGGGGTCTGGCTCGATAGCGATACCAACTGGAACTCGCCCAATGCGGCCATTCCCCAGGCTCCTGTGGTGGAGGGCGGCGGCAATCTGCCCGAGTGCCTAGACAGCGCGCGCCCGGCAGCCCTCTATGAAGATGCCCTGGTCGAAGCGGCGGGTTGGACCCTGACTGGAGCCGCCCAAATCTTTGGCGATACTACGGTGGTGACCGGCATGGCCAATGCCGACGGCATGTGTCGCCCTATGGCATACCAGGTGTTTGTGTTTACCGATGGCACCTTCTCTGGCACGCTGTCGCCCACCCCCATGGACGCTCGCACCGACGGCAGTTTAGTCACCGTCGATCTCTATCGGCAGGGCTACCTGAGCGCTTCCTTTAACCGCTACACCTCAGAGGATGCGCTCTGCTGTCCGTCTCAATCGAGTTCTTTGTTTTACGAAGTTGAGCTGTTAGACGACGCTCCTGTGGTGGTGCCCCAGTTGCCAGCTAACACTAGCCCTAATTCCTAAGGCCAACGGCGATTGCTAGGAGGCTTTTAGCGATCGCCCCCGCCAGGTCCAGCCCCAGCCGGTCTTGGTTTTGACGATGGAGGTGAGGGCGATCGCCACCACAATTACGCCGCCCACGCTGCTCAACCACCAGTAGCGCAGCGGCACCCCCACCAGGCGGTAGCCAGTGATTCGCAACAGACCGTAGGCCCCCAGGGTTAACACCGTCAATCCGTACAGTGCGGCTGTCGGCCAGGAGAGTTCAGGTTGTAACCAGGCCACGGTTAGGCTTGCCAGCAGCCCCACCCAGGGCATGACAAACACCATGGCGATGGTGAAGGCTGACAGCAGCGTCAGCGGCAGATTTTCTTCGGTGCCCAGGTAGTAGTTTTTAGTCCACCCTTCCCACAGGGTTGCAAAAGAGGAATACATCCGCACGCTCAGCAGGTCGATGCCCAGCACATAGCGCAGCTTGAGGCCGTGCCGCCGAATTTGGCGGGCGAGTTCTACATCTTCCACAATCGCAGCGTGGATGGCGGCGTGGCCACCGATTTGGTCGTAGGCGGCGCGGCGAAACAGCATAAATGGCCCAGCGGCAAAGGCATCTTCTACGGCGGTGGACTCGTTAATGGCGTTGAAGTCGTAGGCGATCGCGATCGCACTCATCATGATCGGCTGCACCAGCCACTCGGCAAAACAGCTGCACTCAATTTTGGGCGCACAGCTTAGCAGGTCAACCCGGTGGGTTTGGGCCTCGGCCAGGGCGGCGGGTATTGTCCCCGGCGACAGCCGCACATCGGCATCGATAAACAGCAGGTAGTCGCCCTGGGCAAACTCTGCCGCGTGGGCACAGGCCCAGTTTTTGCCGCGCCACGTCTCGCCATCAGGGCGTGGCGGCACCGCTAGATGGTGGACGTTGGGGTGCTGGGCCGCCAACTCTGCGGCGATCGCCCCAGTGGCATCGGTAGATTGGTCATCGGCAATCCAAACTTCAAACTGCTGCGACCCCAGCATCTCGGTCGTCAGCACCGCTTCTACACAAGCGCGAATATTGCTGGCCTCGTTGTAGGCCGGAATTACCACATCTACCGAGGGCGCTGGGGTCAGGGGCGTCGCTGCCGGCTGAAGGCGGGGAGCCGATGCCAGCGACTGGGTGAGCTTGAGGTAAAACGCCGCGATCGCCACCAGCGCCACCCCCAGCAATCCATTTAGCCCCAACAGAATAGTGTCTAAGTCCATGCCCGTTTTCCTCACCACCATCCTGTAGCAATCTACTGTGCGCAGCCTAGATTGGGGGGCGGTAACCCAGCGATCGCCGCTCGATGCCGCCTGCCGCACCAATTCTTTCCTTTGGAATGTTCCCTAGACTACAACCCTCACCTATCCCCCCCCGTAGCATCGTAGCCACATCAATTAAGTCGTTCCTGGTCAGTATTGAGGAGTTTTTGAATGATTAGACAATGGCGTTTTGGCCTGCTGGGGCTGGGGCTGGCAGTAGTTCTCGGCTTGGGTGGGCTGATGATCAATCGGGCGATCGCCCAGACCCCCCAAGAGCACTACCTCGCGGCCAATGCCGACACCGTGCACTGGGGCTACTTCAGTCAATCTCTAGAGCCTAAGCTCACCATCAACTCCGGCGACATTGTCACCGTCGAGACCCTCACCCACCACGCCAACGACGACGCCTCCCTCATGGTCATGGGTGACCCCGGTGCCGAGAGCGTCTTCGCCTGGACGCCCGAGGGCAAAGGTGTCGATCGCCGGGGTGCAGGCTCCGTTGACCCCGAGGTCTACACCACAGGCGCAGGCGAAGGGGCGGGCGTACACGTGCTAACCGGGCCGATCTACGTCAACGGGGCCGAACCCGGCGACGTGCTCGAAGTCAAAATTCTCGATGTGGCGCCGCGCCCCAGCGGCAACCCCGAATACCAGGGACGCACCTTTGGCAGCAACGCCGCCGCCTGGTGGGGCTTCCACTACAACGACATGATCGAAGACCCTAAACCCCGCGAAGTGATCACCATCTACGAGCTAGACGCCACCGAAACCGAAGACTACGCCACCGCCCTCTACAACTTCCGGTGGATGCCCCAAACCGACCCCTTTGGCGTTGTCCACGAAACCATCGACTATCCCGGCGTGCCCGTTGACCCGGCCACCATCGACAAAAACTACGAGGTGCTAGAGGGCGTCAAGGTGCCGATTCGACCTCACTTTGGTGTGATTGGCCTGGCCCCCCGCGAGGCCGACTTCGTTGACTCGGTGCCCCCCAGCTACTTTGGCGGCAACATCGACAACTGGCGCATTGGCGAAGGGGCCACCATGTATTACCCCGTTGCCGTCGAAGGGGCGCTGCTGTCGCTGGGCGACCCCCACGCGGCCCAGGGCGACTCTGAGCTGGCGGGCACTGCGATCGAAACTTCCCTCACCGGCAAAATTCAGGTCACGGTACACAAGCAGAGCGACCTGGCGGGCACCGTGCTCGAAGACCTCTACTACCCGCTGCTCGAGAACGACGAAGAGTACGTCGTCCATGGCTTTAGCTACGCCAACTACCTCGAAGAACTGGGCGATACGGCCCAACAAGACATCTTTGGCCAGTCCTCCATCGACAAGGCCATGCGCGATGCCTTTCACAAAATGCGCCACTTTCTCATGACCACCCAGGGCATGGGCGAAGACGAAGCCATTAGCCTGATGTCGGTGGCGACCGACTTTGGCGTCACCCAAATTGTCGATGGAAACTGGGGCGTCCACGGCGTGATCAAAAAGGCGGTGCTGCCTGGTGCTTAAGGGTAGGCAATGCCCAGTCTGAGTGAAATGGACGAGGCTTGGCCTTAGCCCAAGCTGCAACCCGCTATTTAAGAAACCGCCTGTAGAGACTTTCTACGGGCGGTTTGCTTTAGAGTATTCCATCTAAATAGACGTCCCTTTTGGTGTCGCAAACTCGGCCCGTTGGGCCTGTGGTTGTAAAACTCTGGCCAAGTATTTAGCTGGAACACTCTTAGGAGACTTTTGAAAAAGAGTTTCCCTAATGGTGGGCAGTGCCCACCCTACAGCGGCTATAGTCGCTGGATTGAAGCTGGTATCTTCTTTCCTAGAAATCTCCTTAGGAGATAGCTTGTGGGCGTTGCAGAAATGGGGGATGAACGGATTTATGAAATTCTATTGGCGCTAAGCTTGCGACAATAGATTCATCCCAGAAATCAGCAACGCCGCTATGGCTACGATGGTAGTCGCTGGGGGCGATTTGATTCTGCGGCGGGCGGCAGTGCCAATGCGGCGAGTGGATCTGCCAATGCGGCGGGTGGCATTGGGAAATCCACAGGGGGCATTGTTGGGTCGCCGGGTAGATATTGCGTGTCATTGCTCTGCATTGCGAAGTCGGGGCGTGGTTGTAGGTTGTCGCGGGATGGCATTGCTGAGGCGGAGGTTGGTTGTGGGATTTTGGCCTTCAGCTCGCCGCAACTCTCGCTAGAATAAAGGCCACACGAATTACGGATTGCTTGTGCTATGAAACGGTTGCTTGTTGCTCTGGTGATGTGTTTGGCGCTGGTGGGGTTTCCGGCCCAAGCTAATGCGCACCAGGTTGAAACCTTCTATACCCTCGACAATCAGCTAGAGTTTCAGTCGCTGTTTAGCTCGGGCGAACCCTTTGTGGGCGCAACGGTGAGCATCTACGCCCCCAACAACCCCGACGAGCCCTGGATGACCACCACCACCGATCGCGAGGGCCGGTTTGCATTTTTGCCCGACGAGTCGATTCCCGGCGATTGGGAAGTCTCGATTGAAGACGAAACCCAGAGCCACGCCGACTATTGGACGGTGCCCGTAGGCGACAAGGGCATTATCTACGACGGCATCAGCCTCGACTCGACCGAGGATGTGCACTACCGCGCCGCCGCTGCGTTTATGCCGCTGGTGTTTTCGATTGGCGGAGCGTTGGCCTGGCTTGGCTTTACTCGCCGCCGTCGCTAGGCAATTTCTTTCAACATTCAGAAACGTTCGACCCTCAGCATCCCTTACGGAATGCCGGGGGTTGATGGTAGATGGTGGTATTTAGCAGCGCACGCCAGCCGACTCAGCCCACGAGCCACTGCCAGCCCCAAAATGCGGCCATGCCTCCGGCAATGGTGAGCAGCAGATTTTTTCGCCAAACGGCAAGGGCGACGCAGGCGATCGCGCCCACCAACCGCGCATTCTGCCACCCCAGCCACAGCGTCTCGCCATCGGGAAAGACCACGGCGGGGACGACGATCGCCGTCAGCACCACCGGAGGCACGTAGCCCAGCGCCCGCACCAGCGTCGGCGACAGCTGAATGCGCCCGCTAAAAGCCAGCAGCACGTAGCGAATAGTGAAGGTGACTAGAGCCATAGCGGCCACGAGCAGCCAGTCATTCATAGGGAGTGCTTAATTTTGAACTTTGAATTTTGAACTTTGAACCGGGCAAACCTTACCGTTTGTCCTTGACCCGCTGCGGTCGAGTTTCAAGCCAATAGCCGGTGGCGACCCCTGCGATCGCCGCCACCATCAATCCCAATTTGTGGGGCAGCCCATTCGCTAAGACAGCCACGATTCCGGCAATAAGAATCGCTCCCACCATCGGTCGAGTCGTTGCATAGGGGACGATCATGCCAATGAACGTCGCCACCATGGCAAAATCTAGCCCCCAGGCCGCCGCGTTGGGGATCAGCTGGCCCACCGTCAGACCCAGCCAGGTGCAGAAAATCCAGTTGATGTACATGGTCACGGCTGCGCCCAGGTAGTACCAGTGCTTGTGGGGGCTAGGGTCGGGCTGTAGGTAGCGGCGAATGGCGATCGCAAAGGCCTCATCCGTCAAAAAAAAGCCAATCACCGCTTTCCACCGCTGGGATGCTCCCTGCACGTAGGGCAGCAGGCTGGCGGCGTAGAGCATGTGGCGCAGGTTGACGACCACCGTGGTGAGCACAATCAGCGGCAGGGTACTGCCCGCCGCCAGCAATCCCAACGCGATGAACTGCGACGACCCGGCAAAGACAAATGCCGACATGCCAATCGTCGCCCCAAACGAGAGGCCGCTGCCCTGGGCCAGGGTGCCAAAAATAATCCCAAAGGGAATCGCCCCCACCACCAAAGGAATGATGTCTCGCGCCCCAGCCAGCACTTCTTGGCGGGGCGATCGCATCCCAAAGTCTGACGCAGTAGCCAAAAGAAATCTCCGAAAAGCAGGATGACTCCTTCCATTTTGAGTTAGAAGGTAGAGGAGGTACCACAGGCCCTTAGCAACAGACATACACTATGGCAGACGCTCCCCAGCAAATTTGTATTCTCGGCGGTGGCTTTGGCGGCCTCTACACCGCCCTGCGCCTCAGCCATCTGCCCTGGGAGGGCACCCCGCCAACGATTACTCTGGTTGACCACCGCGATCGCTTCCTCTTCCTCCCCCTGCTCTACGAGCTGGTCACCGACGAACTGCAAACCTGGGAAATTGCCCCCCCCTACGCCGAGCTGCTGGCCGGAACTGCCGTGCAGTTTCGCCAGGCCGAGGTGACAGCCATTGATATGGAGCAGCACCGCGTCAGCCTCAGCGACGGCACAATGCTCACCTACGATCGCCTCGTTCTGGCCCTGGGCGGCACCACCCCCATGGATATGGCCCCCGGCGTTGCCGACCATGCGATCGCCTTTCGCACCCTAGAAGATGCCTACCACCTCAAAGAGCGCCTGCGCCTGCTCGAAGCCTCCAGCGCTGAGAAAATTCGCGTGGCGGTAGTGGGTGGCGGCTATAGCGGCGTCGAGCTGGCCTGCAAAGTGGCCGAGCATTTGGGCGATCGCGGTCGTGTGCGACTGATCGAGCGCACCGATATGCTGCTGCGCACCTCGCCCGAGTACAACCGCGAGGTCTCTCAAAAAGCCCTCTCCGACCTGGGGGTGTGGGTCGATCTCGAAACTGCTGTGGATAACCTCACCGCCGACACCATCAGCCTCACCTTCCGTGAGCAGACCGACATTTTGCCGGTAGATCTGGTGCTGTGGACCGTGGGCACCAAGGTCAATTCCGTCATTGCCGACCTGCCCCTCAAGCACAACGAGCGTCAGCAAGTCGTCGTGCAGCCCACCCTAGAGGCGATCGATGCCCCCGGCGTCTACGCCCTGGGCGATGTGGCCGACTGCCGCGATGCCGACGGTCAGCAGGTGCCCACCACCGCCCAGGTCGCCCTACAACAGGCCGACTTTGTCGGGTGGAATATCTGGGCAGCGATTAGCGCTGGCGAAGGCTCTTCTGCGAAGAATCGCCCCCAGCTGCCCTTCCGCTACCAGCACCTGGGCGAAATGCTCACCCTCGGCACCAGCCGCGCCACCCTTACCGGATTAGGGGTGCAACTCGATGGCGAGTTGGCTCATGTGGCTCGCCGCCTGGCCTACCTCTACCGCATGCCCACCTTCTCGCACCAAGTGCGCGTCGGGCTGAACTGGATGACCAAACCGCTGCGAGACGCGCTGGCAAAGTAGAGCCGTGCAGTTGATGACCAACAACGTTAGCCCATCCGCCCAACCCTCTGGGTTCGGTAGTAGCAGGGGTTTAATACGAAATCCGAGTTGGGAAACCCCGATTCATAATCAGGAACCCCGTAGGGGCATAGCATGCTACGCCCCTACGAATCGGGGGTTATTCACTCGGGATTTGATAATAAGTACTCTGCCTAGAATTTAATGGTTTACATAGCCATGTCGAGGCGTGTTTCTAAAGGATGCAGCTAAGGGAATTTGGGCCTGGGAATAGCAGAGAATTAGGCTTATCACCATCATTTCTCCCCCATCTTCAACCATGCCTATAAGCCCATAGACATACGGAATATTAGAAGCCATGACATGAACCATGTCTACTGCGACGCCAAAAAAGGCTAGGGCAGCAATCAGAAAAAGCAGTTGATGACTAACCTGCCTAAAGTCGAGCGCACTTTTTCGGTAAGTTAGCCCTATTGCGATGAAGAAAACAGCAGCTATTGAAAGGGTGTAGACAATCTCTCCAAAGTCAACGGGCCTCAGCCGTAGTGCTGACGACCAAGACATCCACTCGGCCAGAGCCGAGCCAAAATTCTCATGATATGAAAGGGCATCGTCTAGTAACAGATAGCCAAAAAAACATGCCCACACAAAATATGCTCGATTTCGCCGAACACCCATATAAATAAAAATAAGGGAAATCCAAAAAAGCTTGATGTACTGAAACATTTCTGGATAGCCCTTGTCAAACTCTAGGCTAAACATTTGATCAGCCACGGCGGGTAAAGACGTGAGCGAATGAAAGAGGTGAATGACAATAAAAGCTATGTCTGTCAGTAATGTTAGGGTTAAAAGCTGTATGGTGAGTGGATTATTAATCTTCATTTTGAGTCGATTAGCTGAGCCAAATAAACCTGAAACGATCTGATGAGATCTAATTCTTGTCGATCGGGGATCTGGCATCCTAGTCAAAGGAGCGCGGTATTTCATAACAACTGAGCTACATTACTGAGTTAGGGTAAAAGCATGAGACTTGGCTCTCTTCGGCCTGTGCCTAGAACTAGATGCCAAGATAAAGTTCGCCCTTATGCTGAAGGCTGAAATCGGGTCAATCTTGACGTAAAAATGACTCATTACTCAGCTCTCAAAAGAGCTGATATATATTTGGCCTATAGCAACAGATTAAGCTCAGGTTAAGTGAGATTAACACTTGGATTCGTTCGCTTCACAACGATTTCATGAAGCTATGAAGTTTGTGTGAAGAGGCTTTTTGGCTAAGAACTCTATCCTGATTCGCTGAAAAATTTTGGCTCTCAAAGGTTTGAACCCTGATGAGAATTTTCTTGGAAAATCCAGAGAATACGGATTAGTGAAAGTGCCGAAAAATACTTGAGATAGAAAATTCTGGCATCTAGCTAATGGGTGAGATCTTTTGATGATTTAAATATCTCATTGGCCTGATTGGCCCCCTCTTCATCCAAATAGTTTGATTGAAAGCTTTGTCTGTGGTGAGTCTCAAGCGATCGCCCCCAGCTACCTCTATCGCATGCTCACCTTCTCTTACCGGGTGCGTGTCGGGCTGAATTGGATGACCAACCTGCGGGATCTGCTGACAGGCTAGCGATCGGCTCAAGGGTTTAGCGATTTAATCACCGCGAGAAAATTTTTCAGCGGGGCCGATGGGTTGCTTGGCTGCCAGACAGCCACGATTTCTAACCTGGGGGAGGCCTCTTGAATTGGGCGATAGACTACGCCTTGGCGCTGAAGCTGGGTCACATTGGCAGGCAGCAACGACACCCCAACATTACCCGCCACCAGGCTCAAGACGGTGGTGATCCAGGCGGCTTCTTGCACAATGACGGGGGTGCAATTGGTGCGGCTTAAAAGCTCGTCAATCTGACCGCGCAGGCCGGAGAGTTTTGTGCTGGGCGGCAGCACAAAACTCTCGCCATTCAGCTGGGCCAGGGACACCGATGGGTGGTGAGTCGCGGGATGTTGGGCGGGCAAAACCAGCACCAGCGGCTCGGACAAAATGGAGGTCACCTCAAAGCCTTGGCGATTCGCGAAGCGTTCGGGAACCGACTCGGAACGAGTATCCGGCCCGGAATCGCCTGCTGACAGCGCCGACAGGTTGTGTTGATGAAAGAAGCCAACGTCAATTTGGTTGCTGTTTAACTGCCTAATTTGGTCGTAGGAGGCCAATTCATGCAGCGTCAAATTGACCAGGGGAAACTGATGACAAAACGCCTGGACGATGGCGGGCAGTTGACTGTTGGCGATTGAAGTATTGATGCCGATGTTGAGACTGCCCCGCTGCCCCGCCTGGGTTTCTTGCCCCAGGGTAACGGCTCGCTGGGTCTGGGCCAAAATTTGCTCAGCTTTGCCTAAAAAATGGCCGCCAGCCTCAGTGAGCCCCAGTGGGCGCATGGAGCGATCGAATAGTTTGAAGCCTAGCCTGGTTTCCAAGCGCTGAATTTGGCGGCTTAAGAAGCCTTGATCCAGATCGAGGGCGATCGCCGCCTGAATAAACCCCTGGTGCGCTTTGACAGCGATCGCATACTTCAAATGCCGAAATTCAAGGTCGTCCCAGCGGTTAAAATCCATCGCTATTATGACGATTTCGTCATAGATGTATGCCAAGCATGTTGATCATAGCATCGTCAGCTCCGCTAAGCTGCTCGCATCGGGCAAGCCGTTGAGTAGGTAAACGATATGGGCAAGATTAACCGCGTCTTGATTGCCGGGGGCACCCACGGCAACGAATTGACTGGCGTTTACGCCGTTAAAAAGTTTGAGCGATCGCCTGATCTGGTGCGCCGATCTAGCTTTGAAACCGTCACCCTGCTCGGCAATCCCAGGGCGATTGCGGCCAATTGTCGCTACATTGACCAGGATCTAAACCGCTCGTTTAACACTGGCGCGGCGATCGCCCCCGCTGGGTATGAGGTTCAGCGGTCAGAGCACCTGCGCCAGCGGTTTGGGCCAGCTGGGCAAACCCCTGTAGATTTTGTCATCGACCTGCACAGCACCACATCTAACGCTGGCGTCATGATTATTTTGGATAGCCTGGACGGCTTTACCCTAGGGCTAGCAGCCTATTTGAGTCAGGCGAATCCAGAGATTAAGCTGTACAGCTCTGAGGGGTCTGGCCGCCGTCAAGATTCGCTGCGATCGCTCGCCCCCCACCGCATCGGCATTGAAGTTGGCCCCCTGGCCCACGGCACATTAAGCGCCCAATTGTTTCAAAAAACTGAGGCGGTGGTGCAAACCACCCTCGACTACTTAGAGCGCTACAACCTCGGCACCGCTGCTGCTGAACCGCCCACAGCGCTCACTCTCTACCAATACGTTGATGCCCTCGACTATCCCAGAGATGACGAAGGCAATATCCTGGCAATGATCCATCCTCAACGCCAATGGCAAGACTATGTGCCCCTCGAGTCAGGGGATCCGCTATTTTTAACATTTGAGGAAGCGGTCATCCCCTATGCAGGCAACGCCAGGATGTATCCCGTGTTTATTAATGAAGCGGCCTATTACGAAAAAGGTATCGCCCTATGCCTGACGGAAAAGCGCGTTTATCAACTGGAGTAGCTGCCATGGGTTTCGTCGTTGCGCTGGACTGCCGTTCCGCGAAAAACGAGTGGCCCCAAGTTCGCTAGACCCCTCGACAACAATTCTGTCGAGGGGATAAACAACAGGGCAGTTAGGACATCCTAGTGGCTACCAATGCGTCCTATTGCCAGGAGTAGACTTTTTCTCAACCGAGATCAAGTGAATCACCGTTAGCTAGCCAGTAAGCGCACTCCTCGCCGAGCTGGGCCTGGGCAACCTCCTCGTACCAGCTAATATCTTCGTCGGTTAGGGTGTCGCGCCAGCGACCGTTGGTGCCTTTGTTGATAAAGGTCTGAGCCCCGCCCGCAAAGATCTGGCCACCCAGGGGTGCGACCTGTTCAGCATTGCGCTTCATATAGTCAAAGGTGCAGCGATCGACAACTGTGTCCCACTGAGCCTCGTCAATGGGAATTTCGAGAAATTCGGCGATGCGGCGCATTTGGCCGGGCAGATCTTGCTTGAGCTGGGTATAGTGCACCATCAGCACGTTGGGCAGATGGCGTACCTCCCACCACGATCGCATGTTGTCCCACAGCGACCAAAAGGGGTAGCCATCACCCTGGAGCCAGTCATGGAAGTACTGCCGAATTGAGCTAGTCGGTGGCTCAATGGGTGGCCCCACCAGGCCCGGCGTGTTGTTCAACAAGTCGTAGAACAGGTCGTTGGCGTTGGCGTGGTGATTGTAGAGGCTCCAGAGCACGTCGCGGCCATCGCGGCCAATATAGATATATTTTGCCTTGGGAGAAAAGACCAGGGCATCCACCGGCAAATGGGTTTTGAGAAAGCGGCGGTGGGTTTGGGCCTCAACAGCGGCCATTTTCTCAGGGGCGGGCGGCACTCGCAGATCCATCCAGGGGGATATATCGCCCACGATGAGCCCGTCCTGGCCGTTGAAAATCAGCTGGGCAACAATCTGCTGCATCCAGGTAGTGCCAGATTTGCCGTAGGTGGCAATAATAATGTCATCGTCGCGAAACTGAAAGTCATTCCAAATGGTGGAATCGAAGTGGTGGCTATGCAGCTCGCGGGTCTTTTGGGGGTACTGAGTTTCCGCACTGGCGGTAGCGACAGATTGCGCAGGTTTCATAATAGCTGGGGTCATTCGGTCGGCCTCCTTCTACTCAATGGATAAGTGGGTTAGCGTTACACAGCTTGAATAGCTACACGCCGCTGCGCCAGGTTTCCGAAAAAATAAAATTTTGCCAATTTAGGCAAACTCAGAGAAAAATGGATAAATTTGGCCGATAGATCAACGCAGCCTCTGGCTTACTTTTCGTGGGCTCGGCGATCGCCATTCTGGGTACCTCGACCTAAGCCCAAGGCAGTGGGGGGCTATGGAGCGGTACTCGTGGTGAGAAGGCTAGGCGTAGACGCTTTGAGTTTGAGGCGTTAAGCGTGCGGTGCCGCTGCTTGCACCGCTTTTCGACCGGCGGCGATCGCATCGTCATAAACCGCTTCTAGCGCGGGGTTGTAGCCTCGGCACCCGGCCACCACGCGATCGGCCCAGTCCAGATATTCGCGCCGTCGCTCTAGGGGCCAGTCTGCTGGGGGCGAAGCGGTGATATCTTGCACATTGGCGGTTTTATCGGCAATTTTGAGCTGTTTTGCCTGGGGCGACAGATGGGGGGCATGCTCAACTTGCAGGCGCTTGCGCTCTGCCTTAGGCAGACTCTTATCGTCGGTGACCTCCGCCACGAGCTGCTGCACCGCTGGGCCAAAGAGACGCTCTAGCTCCTCGGGCGTGGTCTCGGTATCTTCTACGGTGTCGTGGAGAATGGCCGCCTGAAGCGTCACCAGGTCTGTTACCCCGCCCTCGCTGGCCAGCAGTTGCGCCACCCGGATGGGATGGTTGATATAGGGCGAGGCTGCTTCATCTTTGCGGCGCTGGTCGCGGTGTTTGGTCGCCGCAAAGTGCAGCGCCTCTAGCAAAGCGGTCGTGGATAGGGGTGCAGCTAGAGCAGGTAGGGTCATGGTTCTGTAGAAAAAGCGATTTTCCCTAGCATGACCGATCGGGGCGGGCCGCTGCATCGGTGCAGGGTGCAGCTGAAGTGGTAGTTAGGCACCCATCGGTTTGGCAGGTATCATCTCGCAACAAGTTTTGCTCAAATCGTCCTGTCTGCCCACGGCTGAACCTAGTGCGGACTCAATTCTCAAAACTCAAATTAAATTTAGTCAATTTGTCATCTCGCTTACTAAATTATCGCTAAGTTGAACACTAATCTCATGGCTCGTGGGTACGTGTTTTTAGCCGCCATACAGCTCCTGTGACTCAACAACTCGACATTCAGCTCAGCTTCACCATCAATGGCGAACCGGTCTCTGTAAAAAACTTCTCGCCAGCCATGACCCTGCTGGAGTACCTGCGCCTGAGTGGGCGATCGGGTACCAAAGAAGGCTGCGGCGACGGCGACTGCGGTGCCTGTACCGTAGCTCTCATCGGCGCAGGGGCCAATGGCCAACCCCACTACCAGGCGGTGAACAGCTGCCTGATTCCCCTAGGGGCGGTGGCGGGGCGGCAGGTCTTGACCGCCGACGGCATTACCCAGTGCCAAATTCCCAAAGATGCGTTTGTCAAAGAACCCGTCACCGCCGACCAGCTCCATCCCGTACAGTCGGCGATGGTGGAAACGGGCGGCTCTCAGTGTGGCTACTGCACCCCCGGCTTCATCATGAGTTTGTTTGCCGCCTACTACGACGGCACCCCCGACGACCTCTCGGTAGAGGGCAACCTCTGCCGCTGCACCGGCTATATTCCCATTCGCCGCGCCGCTCAGATGGTGGCAGATGCAACCATTCAAGATCAGTTTTTAGAACAGCTGGTTTCAGCTTCCACAACGCTTGTGCCCCTGGCCTACACCGGCCATGACGAGCAGTTCTACCGACCCACCCAGCTCTCGGAAGTATTGGATCTGTTGCAGCAGCATCCCGCCGCTACTCTAGTCGCCGGGGCAACGGATCTGGGCCTGGAGATGAGCTGGCATCGGCAGCACTACCCGACGCTAATTTCCCTAGAGGCGGTGGGGGAGCTAAAGCAGATTCAGCAGACCGATGAACTGGTGGAAATCGGCGCGGCGGTGCCCCTCAGCCACATTGAAACTACTCTCCACGGCGTCTTCCCCAGCCTGGATGAGATGATTCACTGGTTTGCTGCGCGGCAGGTGCGCAATCGGGCCACTCTCGGCGGCAACATCGGTACCGCTTCTCCTATTGGCGACCTACCCCCGGTGCTTCTGTCCCTGGATGCGATGCTCAAGCTGGCGGGGCCGGGGGGCGATCGCACCCTCCCCCTGGCCAACTTCTTCACCGGCTATCGCCAGACCGAGTTGCAGCCCGGCGAGGTAATTGTCTCGGTGCAAATTCCCAAAGCGCTGACTCCTGGTGCAACCCGCCGCCTGGCGCAATCCTACAAAATTGGCAAGCGCGGCACCGACGACATCAGCATTGTAGCGGCGGCCTTTGTGGTGGATGTGGATTGGGCTAATCAGATTCTTGACGCCAGGTTGGGGTACGGGGGGGTAGCGGCGACTCCGGCGAGGGCGATCGCAGCCGAAAGCTTCCTCATCGGCAAACCCTGGACAGCGGACACTGTTCAAGCGGTGAAACCCATCCTTCAAGACGCTTTTACGCCCCTTACTGACTTACGGGGCAGCGCCGAGTACCGCAAGCGCCTGGTGGTGAATCTGTTCGAGAAGTTCTCTGTGGAATTTCCGTAGCGCCCACCTTCTGGGAAGCCGCTATTTCGCCCACATCCCCATCTAAAGCTGCGTAGGGTGGGCAGTGCCCACCACCCCAGGGCAAGCGATAGTCCACCCTATGTCCACTGCTTTTGCCCAATGATTGTGGTGGGCAGTGCCCACCCTACCCCCAAATCCAACATCCCCATTGAGGTACTCCATGAGCCCAGTCGGTAAGTACAAAAGTCACGAAAGCGCCGTGGCCCACGTCAGCGGCACAGCGGTCTACACCGACGACCAGCGCGAACCGGCGGGGATGCTGTCGCTGTACCCGGTGCTCTCGCCCCACACCAGAGCCAAAATTACTAAGCTGGATGTAGCCTCAGCATTAGAAGTGGAAGGCTGCGTTACGGTGCTCACCGCTGAGGATGTGCCGGGGGAAAACAACACGGGCGTCATCGTCCACGACGAGGTGCTGCTGCCGACCGATGAAGTGAGCTACTACAGCCAGGTGGTGGCCTGGGCGGTGGGGGAGTCCGAAGCAGCGGCACGGGAGGGAGCGGCCAAGGTAGTGGTGGAGTACGAGCCACTGCCCGCGATTAAGACGGTGAAGGAGGCGATCGCCGCCAGTTCTTACCACAACGACCCCCTATTCATTCGCCGGGGCGACCCCGATGGGATGCTGGCCCAGGCCGAGCACACCTTTGTGGGCGAAGTCGAGATTGGCGGCCAAGACCACTTTTACCTCGAAACGCAAACCAGCTGGGCCGTGCCCGACGGGGAAGGCAACCTCCAGCTCTACACCTCCACCCAGCACCCCACCGAAACCCAGGAGATCGTCGCCCGCATTCTAGGTCTGCCCAAAAATCGGGTGGTTTGCACCTGCCTACGCATGGGCGGCGGCTTTGGCGGCAAAGAATCCCAGGCGAACCCCTTTGCCTCGGCGGCGGCCCTGGCCACCTACAAAACCGGCAGACCCGCCCGCTGCCGCCTGCGCCGCCACCACGACATGCTGATCACCGGCAAGCGCCACGGCTTTCTGGGGGAGTACGAAGTCGGATTCAACAGCGACGGTACTATCACCGCGATGAAGGCGGTGCTGACAGCTGACGGGGGTTGGAGTTTGGATCTCTCGCCCCCGGTGCTGGGGCGGGCGATGCTGCACATCGACAACGCCTACTACGTGCCCAACCTAGTGGTGGAAGGGCGCATAGCTAAGACCAACCGGGTGTCGAACACCGCCTATCGCGGCTTTGGCGGCCCCCAGGGGATGATTGTGATCGAGGAAGTTGTGGACAGGATTGCCCGCACCCTCAACCTGCGGCCAGATGTGGTGCGCGATCGCAACTTTTACCACGGCGACGGCGAGACCAACCGCACCCACTACGACCAAGATATTGTCGATAACCGCATCGCCCGCGTCTGGCAAGAGGCCAAAGCAAACTCAAACTACGAGGCACGGCAGACCGAAATTGCGGCCTTTAACGACACCAGCCCCTACAAAAAGCGCGGCCTGGCCATTACCCCGGTCAAGTTCGGCATCTCCTTCAACAAAGTAATGTACAACCAGGCCGGGGCGCTGGTGCTGATCTATACCGACGGCAGCATTCAGCTCAACCACGGCGGCACCGAAATGGGCCAGGGGCTGCACACCAAAATGATCCAGGTGGCAGCCAAAGCTCTGGGCGTTAAAATCGATCGCATTCGCATGATGCACACCAGCACCGACAAGGTGCCCAACACCTCGGCGACGGCGGCCTCTAGCGGTTCAGACCTGAACGGTCAGGCGGTGAAGAATGCCTGTGAGATACTGCGCGATCGCCTCGCCGCCGTCGCCGTCCGCATGCTGAATCTCGACGCCCCCGAAGACATGGTCCTCGAAGACGATTGGATCTACTGCCGCACCTACCCCAGTGCCCGCATCGCCTTTGATGAAGTCGTGACGCAGACCTACAGCGAGCGCATCAGCCTCTCTGCCACCGGCTTCTACCGTACTCCAAACATCTTTTGGGATCCTAAACTGGGCAAGGGTCGCCCCTTCTACTACTTTGCCTACGGTGCGGCGGTCTGCGAAGTCGAGGTCGATGGCTTTACCGGCACCTTCAAACTGCGCCAGGTCGATATCGTCCACGACGTGGGCGAATCCTTGAATCCGTTGGTAGATAAGGGCCAAATCGAAGGCGCTTTTGTGCAGGGTATGGGCTGGCTGACCATGGAAGAACTGGTGTGGGACGGCGAAGGTCGCCTGCGCACCTTTGCCCCCAGCACCTACAAAATCCCCACCATCAGCGAAGTGCCCAAGCAGTTCACCGTGCACCTGCTAGAGCGCGCCGCCCAGGATGGCGTGATCTACGGCAGCAAGGCTGTGGGTGAACCGCCGTTTATGCTGGCAATGGCGGTGCGAGAGGCGATTCGCGCAGCGGTGGCGGCGTTTGGGGATGCCGACTATGTGCCGCTGGCGCTACCGGCGACCCCGGAGGCGACATTGTGGGCGATCGAGGCCGTAAAAGCAGCCGTCAGTCAGGGGCAACCTGTAGAAGTTGTGTCTTAGTAGAAGGTAGAAATGGGTTGTTGGGGCGTTGGCCCTCAAGGCCGGTCTTTGACCATCGCCAACAACCTGGCCTCCCTAAAACATGCCCGAGTTCTGGTCAGCATTTAGAGGATCGTTCACTCCTACCTCCAATGGTCTGCGAATGAGGAGAGCCTAACTTTGAGGGGTATTACCCAGCAGTGTACTATGGCAAAACAGTCTCAAACCCTAAACTAGGAGCAAGACATTACCCCCTTGTCCCTCAACGATTAAACCTACTCATGCCACTAGATATTCGCCTGCTCAACCTGGGATCGGACTCGGCAGAACGCGATATCACTGTCGGCCTGTCTGAATATTTTTATCAAAACTCAACTTACCAAAAGTTTTTCAATAGTGACAAAACGATTTTGGTTGGCAGTCGAGGCTCGGGGAAAAGCGCCATTTTTAAATATATGGCAGCGGCAGAAGCCCGCAAAGGCCACTTGGTGATTGAGCTTTCGCCAGAAGAATATTCCTACGAACTCCTGTCTCAGTATTTGCGCAGTGAGAAGGAAGGCTCTTGGGGTAAGCAAAGCTCCTACTCAGTAGCTTGGCAATACCTTCTCTATAGCTTAGTTTTTAAGAAAATTTCTGAAGAAAAGCGCGGCCTATTGTTAGGTGCGCAAAAAGATATTTATACCTATGTTGTCAATAATCTAAATAGTCAAGATCTGAACTCTATAGGCATCTTATTTGAATATCTAAAACGACTAGAGCAAATCAAAGTAGGCAATCATGAGAGCTTCCAGAAATCTCGTGAACTCCAGGCACTATATAGCTTAGAAGAAATTAAAGATCTACAGCCTAGCTTAGAAATAATTCTCAGAAAAACCCGGATTAAAATCTTTGTTGACGAGCTAGACAAGGGCTGGGACAACTCAGAAGATGCCAAGTACTTTCTGGCAGGCTTGTTTCAAGCTTCTCAAAAGCTCAACCGCATTAGCCCTAACCTCAGAGTCTATATTTCCATTCGCCAAGAGCTGTTTGACAATATCCCCCAAATTTATGAGGATGCCCAAAAAATACGAGAAGACGTTGAAGTGATTCGCTGGGGGAAAGCTGAGCTTTTAGAACTAATCGGCTTACGCATTGCCCACTGTTTTCCAGAACTAATTCAGCAAAACGGACAGCGTCGCTGGAATTCAGTCTTTACCTCAATGATTAGTGCTCAAGGCCTAAACTCCATCGACTATATAATCGATCGCACTCAGCATCGCCCCCGCGAGTTGCTACAGTTCTGCAAACTTTGCCTAGATTACTATTCTGAGGGAAAACGAGTTGAGGAAGCCTCTATATTTGCCGCAGAAGAGGTCTACTCCGAACAAAAGACCAAAGACTTAGCCTCTGAATATCGCTTCAAATATCCCTGCCTACTGGATCTGTTTGAGGTGTTTCGGGGGCGCAAAGATGTTTTCGAGAGAGCCGATCTTGAATATCTTTTACTGGCCATTGTCTGTGGTGAACTCGATGTCGATCAGGCGGCAGACTGGATCTTAGAGATAGATTATCTAGAGCTTAAGAAGCTGCTTTGGCAGATCGGCTTTCTCAAAGCCAAAGTACCTCAAAAGATGCGAAATGCTTCCACATCCCATGGAGCCTATCTGGGTCACTATGAGCTTCCTACTATTAACTTAGAAAACATTGATTATTTTTGCGTGCATCCCGCTTTCCATAGCTTTTTAAGCCTGAGAGATGGCTAAATGATTTAGTCAGCAAGCTTTAAGTTGTGCCCTGTTTTTTTGAGTTTGATCCAAGGATTTTATAGTTTACAGAGCTTTATCTATGCGTTGGAATCCGTCCAAGCTAGTTCGACAACTAGAGAGATGCATTCAGCATGTTCCGACCTGGTTAGCGGTGCTAATGTCTGTGCTGGTGTTGGCGACAGTTGCCATATGGGTGCATGAAGATGTAGCCCTTAAGTCTCCATCAGATTTGTTCAAGCGAGAAATCCTAAGAGTCTTTTTTGAGAATGCAGAGTCGTTTGCTATTGTCGCCGCTGTGATTTTATATTTTAAGGGTGCCCCCGATCGCAAAGCTCAAAAGCACTATGAAGCTTGGCGTGTTATTGACAACGCTGCAGCCACCAAACTATCGACTAGCTATGCCCGTATTCGAGCCCTGGAGGATCTTCATAACGATGGCGTCCCCCTCCGGCTGCTGGAGGCCAATGGGGCTAATTTAGTCAAAATTCAATTGAGCCAAGCGCACTTAGTCGAAGCTAACTTTAAAGAAGCTGATCTGCGAGAAGCTAACCTACAGGGTGCGAATTTAGCGGAAGCATTGCTTCAGGGGGCTAATTTACAGAATGCTAATTTGCGAGGCGTCAACTTGCGCGGAGCCCAGCTACAGAGGGCAAATCTACGGAATGCTGACCTCACGGGAGCCGACCTGCAAGATGCAGATTTACAGGGCGCTAATCTGCGGGGAGCAGAACTTTGGAAAACCAAATTCTTAGGAGCCAACCTTGAAGAGGCTGAGCTTAAGTGGGCCGAGCTACAAGGCGTGGAGCTTAACGGCGCTAAACTTAGCCGCACCACTATGCCTGACGGTAGTGTAGAGCATCAAGCAGTAGAGTACTGGGTAAACTAACTGTAGAGCGTTGCCAAGCTCCCCATAACTTCGCCTTTTGATTTTGGGTTTAGCCGTAGCATAAACTCTGAAGCGAGCGATAGTAAACTAACGTTTCTATATCGCTGTAGTTTGAGCTTTTAACTTTTTTAATCCTTTGTAGTCGACGGTGAACTGCTTTGGTGAATTGTTTTCAACAACTGGCTCATGCTCTTGATATTGGCCCCGCTGTTCTCGCTACTGTCACTAGTATTACAGGGTCTGTTCCCCGTGAGGTAGGGGCTAGGTTAGTTGTTGATGCCAACGGTCAAGCCTTCAACACTGTCGGCGGCGGTGCTGGGGAAGCTAAGGTACTGCGTCAGGCCCAGGATGTGCTTAAAACCGGGGAAAAGCAATTCGTCGAAATTGATCTGTCTGGGGCACCCCAGCGGCAGACCCAGGGCATTTGTGGGGGCCACATGCGAGTGTGGCTAGAGCGCTGGCAGGGTGAGGCAGCGAAATCCCTGGTGGATGAAATCTTGCGGCAGCTCCAGCAGGGGCAGGCGGTGACGCTGGTAACACCTTTGGATGGCGCTAACGCTCCTTACCTGTCAGAGGATGCCGTTGAGGTTGACGCGGCGATCGCCTTCGTCCAAACCCTCCAACCCCCACCCATGCTGCTGATCGTCGGTGCCGGTCACGTAGGCCTTCAGCTTGCCAAAGTCGCTCACCTGATCGGCTTTCAGGTCGTGGTGCAGGACGATCGCCCCGAGTGGGCCAATGCCGACCTATACCCCCAGGCCAGCCAGATTTTGGCGGAACCCATAGACAACGCGATCACCACCCTTGCCACCCACCAAAACCTCTACGCTGCACTTGTGACGCGCGGCTACACCTATGACCTCGAAGCCCTCCAGCATCTGCTTCAGCGCACAATTCCCTGCCAGTACATCGGCATGATCGGCAGCGAAAAGCGAGTGCGTCAGGTCTATGGGGCGATCGCCCAGACAGACATTCCCCGCGAAAAGCTGGCAACCATTTACGGCCCGATCGGATTAGATATTGGAGCCTTAACCCCAGAAGAAATTGCTGTGAGCATTGGTGCCGAGCTGATTATGGTGCAGCGCGGCGGGACGGGGCGATCTCTCTCTCTGAATGCTTAAGGCAGAGCATGGTCTCTGACTAACACCGCTAGCGATCTATTCCTAGCATCAACACGGGCAAGAATAGAGCTGGGCAAGCCGGTTACAACTGTAAACCAGTCGAACCAGTGCTTGCCCTCATATCCAAGTCCAATGTCAAAGGTCGTTTAATATAGAGCGGGTTTCAAAGACTAGCTCATCAACCCTTAGCCACCAGGCATAGTACCTGTGGTGCTTTTAGAGTCACGGTCTTCAGCTCTAAAGTACCATTCCCCATTGCCATCTTGGGCAAAGGTGTTTTTCACCGAGCTCCAAGCCACATCGCGAGCACCATCTTCGCTGAAACCGTCGCTCGAAGCAGCATTAAAAGCCGCCATAAATATTTGCTTAGCTGCTTGGGGCAACGACTGAGTATCTTGGGGCAACGCTTCTGTGTTTTCGTAAGACATGAGATTATTTCCTTAGTTAGGTGGTAGTTCTTGCATAGACCATAAAGCACCGGTATCGGCATCAACCTCTTTCTTCAGCTGTAAACCTCCCTACTTTTAACCGCTCCTTTAGGATGGGAATGACTACTATTTCGACAGAGCCTCAACTCATTCTTTTTGAGGTAAACCGCAATAGTGGCTTGGCCTATTTATCAGTTGTTAGCATTCCACTCAGGCAAATACCAGCTGTTTGGGCGATAATGGCCGCTAAAAAGTGCTGATGCCTATGCGATCGCCCCTCCTCACCCTGCCAAAGGCCGAACTCCACATCCACATCGAAGGCTCCCTTGAGCCCGAGATGATGGTTGCCCTGGCCCAGCGCAACGGTATTACCCTCCCCTACGATTCGGTTGAAGCGGTGCGGGCCGCCTACCAGTTTGAAAACCTTCAGTCGTTTTTAGACCTCTACTACGCCGGGGCGCAGGTGTTGCAGACCGAGCAAGACTTCTACGACCTCACCTGGGCCTACCTGCAAAAATGCGCCGCCCAGCAGGTGCGCCACACCGAAATTTTCTTTGACTCGCAGACCCACTGCGATCGCGGCATTCCCTTTGAGGTTGTCCACAGCGGCATCACCCAGGCGCTGCTAGATGCCAGAGTTCAGCTGGGGGTTTCCTCGGCGCTGATTCTCTGCTTTTTGCGCCACCTCAGCGCCGAGGCCGCCATGGCCACCCTAGAGCAAGCCCTGCCCTACCGTGGCAGCATCATCGCCGTGGGGCTTGATTCCTCAGAACTGGGGCATCCACCCTCGAAGTTTCAGGCGGTGTTTGACCGAGCGCGGGCCGAGGGCTTTCTCACCGTGGCCCACGCGGGCGAAGAGGGGCCGCCAGAATACATTTGGGAAGCGATTCGCCTGCTCAGGGTGTCGCGCATTGACCACGGCGTGCGCTGTGTGGAAGATTCGGCCCTGGTGGAGTATTTGGTGGAGCATCAAATACCTTTAACCGTGTGTCCGCTGTCGAACGTTAAGCTCTGCGTATTTGACGAGATGGCCCAGCACAACCTCAAGCAGCTCATGGAGCTGGGCCTGTGCGTCACGGTGAACTCCGACGACCCGGCCTACTTTGGCGGCTATATGGCCGAAAACTTCGCAGCGGTGGAGTTTGCCCTGGATCTGACGCCGGAACAACTGGTGCAGCTGGCCAAAAATTCTTTCCAAGCGTCATTCTTGAGCCCAGAAGAGCAGCGGCCCTACCTACAGGAGCTATCGACCTACAGCTGAACCAGGCAAATCAGGGTTGAGGACGACACAGCCCGTTTACCCGTTGCTCGCCAGTTTCGCTTGAAGGATCTCTTCCATTGTCTTTAAATCTTCTTCAGTCTGAGGAAATGGATAGACTCGGCTATGAGGATTTCCCATTCGGATCAATACCTCGATCGCCTCGTCATCATCTCGATGGGCCAAAATATAGGCTCTCAGCTCCTGACGCGACATTTGGCTAAAGTCAGGCTTCGTCATCGTTAAACCTCCACTGTCCATTGGCAAAGACCAAAATTTCCAGGTTTTCAGTCGCATTGGCTAAGATGACTATAATTTTGGTGTTGGGTTACCTCAATAATGCGTTTCTCTTCTAGGCCAAAAAAAGAATGTATTCATTTGATACTATTCCTAGCCTTGCCTATGAAATTTAGCAAGTTTTCCAAGGCTTCTCCGAAGCCCGGATCTATTGCCAGTAGAATTCTTAATCCTGTAAGTGCAAAAACTCCTATGGCTAGATAGTCTCTGAGTGGCCCCTGGGGAGCAATTGGTGTCTTTAAAAACAAAAATATTAATAGTATTGGAACCGACATTTTAAATGTCAAAATCACTATATTGAGTATTTTTCTGATTGGCTTCCTTCCACTCAATTCAATTTCATTCTCCGGAATAAGAGAATCCAGGTCGAAGTGCACATATTTTTTTAATATAAAAACTAGCTCCGCTATGAGTGCCAGTCTGGTGTCTTCTTTTGGAGTAAAAAGCCACCGGTTTAATGATCTAAATCTCCCTGCTATTAAACGAAAATTTCTTCTGATCTCAGGATCCTCAATATCTGCCTGGTCAGGAATAACTTCCTGGAAAATATTTGCGATAGTTTCTAGCCTAAGTTTAATTTTCCTACGACTTTGAATATTTCTCCACGTCCCCCTATCCGTTATGTCTTTTATGCAATCTGCAAGCAAGCAGATCACATACTCGTCTAGAAATTTTTGCTTAAATAGTGAGTCTCTCACTTTTGTAAGAAAGGCGTAAGCTAGAACTGAAATAATTATAAGTACCCAGCAATAGGACATGACGAAAAATCCCATAACGAAATACAAAGCCCCCGCGCTGAAATCTGCTCGGGCAGTGATTGTAAATCCTATTACAGGTATCAGAAATGCAAATACGAATATATAGTCATCATTTCTCCTGGATTTCTCTGTGGCTCTACTAATCTTTTTGATCTTTATCTCTTCTTTTTCTCGAATATCCCTGATAAATATTTCTGTCATAAGAATTGATGGAACAACAGAAATCATCGGTAAAAAGAGGGGGATTCCTAGGATTAAGTTCGAAGTGAAGATTCCGATAAGAAATATGAACCATAAGCCTGAGGGGTTTTCTAACAAAAAACCAGCGAAAAAATTTGTTAAGGAGGTAATCTTTGTTGAGTCTGAATAAAAATCAAATGCAGATATAGCGAGACTTTTAGGATGAAGAGGAGTGGTTAAGATTATAAGTATGTTTGTTGATATGAAGGCTAAGATGTATGGAGATAAGCTAATGCTTTTTTTGAACTCTCTTCTTTTTGCTTTGCTGTACGTCACAAGTTCACACTGACTGAGAAAATCTCTCGCTTCCTGGTCGATTTTTTCTTGCATTTCTTATCTAGAATCTATAGAGTACAATTGTACTGGTAAATACATTGCTCTTTGTTGATGGGATAATGCTAATGTTTGGTGCCAGTATTTCAAGGGATCATTTTTGGAGGTTCATCTTATGTTTTTTGCTACTCTTGAATTGACCGTTGGAAGTATCTTTATTTGTTCCTTGTCGGCTCGGGATTGCCAAAGATATTATGAAATACTTGTCAATTTCTTGGTTGAGAATAAGAGATATTCTTCACCATGTTAAAATCCTTTTTGGCGATTTTTCTGTATTGGTTTCCATTTTTTTGCCATTACTATAGCTAAAAGAACACTTATTCAAAAGTTGCGAACGGCCCAAAACTGCAAGACGCTGAGAATGCTGTCCAGACTCAGAACCGACAGCACGCTACCGGCGCTGCCCACGCTCAAAATGCTGCCTGCACTACCAATGCTCAAGATACTCCCCGCGCTGCCGATGCTCAGAATGCTGCCGGTGCTGCCAATGCTCAGAATGCTGCCCGCGCTGCCCAGACTGAGCAAGCTAAAGTAGCTGCCACGGCTCAACATGGCGCGATGCCGTGGGAAATGGTATGACCATTCGCAGGGGTGGAGACGGTTTGCTGTCGTTCAAACATACTGTGATCACCTGCTCAAACTTGAATGTAAAAACGTTCTCTCATAAAGCCAAATACTGAAATGGTTTAGCTGCCCTCAATCCGCCCCGCCTTGACAGTCAAAATCTGCGATGAGGCCATCCACTGGCTGCCAAAAGCGCCCAAGTGAGTGGTGGTGATAATGGTTTGAAAGCGGTCTTGAATGGCGTCTAAAAGCTGGTTTTGGCGGTTGAGATCTAGCTCGGCCAGCACATCGTCGAGCAGCAGCAGGGGCGGTTCGCCCACCACCTCATCGATCAGGTGCAGCTCCGCCAGCTTGAGGGCCAGCACCAGAGTGCGCTGCTGGCCTTGGGAACCGTACTGGCGGCTGGGGGTGTCGTTGATGGCAAACTCGATGTCGTCGCGGTGGGGGCCAACTAGGCTAGTGCGCTGGTGCTGCTCTGCGATCGCCCTCAGCTTAATCTTCTCCAAAAAGCTGGCCTGAATCACCTGCGGGTCATCCTCCACCATCGGCACATTGGGCTGGTAGTGAATCCGCAGGTCTTCGCGCTGGCCGCTGATTGCCTGGTGCCACTGGTGGGCGATCGGGGCGAGGCGATCGATCGCCCTGGCCCGCCGCCGAATCACCCGCGTGCCCAGGGCCGCCAGTTGGGCATCCCACAGGGCAAACTCAGTGGCGTCTACAGATGGCCCAGCTTCCCCCTCGTCGTCGCCGTAGGATTTTTTGATCAGGGCGTTGCGCTGCTTGAGCACCTGGTTGTACTGGCTGAGAATGTGGGCATAGACCGGCTCTAGCTGAATCAGCAGCGTATCGAGCCAGTCGCGCCGCTCCCCCGGCCCGCCCCGCACCAGGTCAAGATCGAGGCTAGAGAACTGCACCGCGTTAAGCGCCCCGAGAAAGTCGAGCTGTCGCCGCAGCTTTTCGCCGTTGAGAATGGCCGTGCGCCGCCCCGCCTGGCGCAGCACCAACGAGAGATCGGCCAGGCCCAGGTCGCGCCGGACTGAGGCGGTGATTTGGGCGACGGGCTGGTCTTGCTGGACGAGATCGCGATCGCGGCTCGTCCGGTGCGACTTCAGCGTCGCCAACAGCTCCACGGCCTCCAGCAAATTTGACTTACCCTGGGCATTTTCCCCCACCAAAATGGTCTTGGGAGCGGCAAAGTCAATCTGCTGCTCGCCGTAGTTGCGAAAGTGCCTGAGCGAGAGGGAGGTGAGGTACAAGACGGCTAAGCCAGGGCTGATCTGGGTTTAGGATACAGGACAGCGTAGAGAATCTCAGATCTGGGCGCGCAGACCCAGGGAACGCTAAACTTGCCCCTGACTCATTAGCACTACGGTCGATCGCGCCCCCACCGGGTAGCGATCGCTTTCAAACACCGGGGCTTCTTCGGGGTAGCAAAAATCGCGGGGCGGCGGCACGGCAGTGTCTACGATGCGGTGCCAGCGTTGGTCAGAGACCGGCCATAGGCCATCGCGCGGCCCCAGCTCTGGCAGATCAAACGTCAGCGCCTCCCAATAGGCGTTGAGCATGACGTGAATTTGCTCCTTGGCGTCGGGGTAGCGCAGGGTAAAAGCCAGGGTGCGGGATTGCTCAGACCAGTCGGGCTGGTTGAGGGCAGTGCCGTGCCAGACGATGTGGGGTTCGTAGTGCCAGGTGTTGGTCACCCGTAACAGGTGCTCTAGCTGAAACACCTTCAGGTTTTGAATAAAGTGAATCAGCCCCCGGGTAAAGCGCAGCAGCGGCTGTTCTTTCTCCACGGCATCCCAGTTGAACCAGCTCAGGTCGTTGTCTTGACAGTAGGCGTTGTTGTTGCCCCGCTGGGTGCGACGCACCTCGTCGCCCATCAGCAGCATGGGGGTGCCCTGGGCCATAAACAGCAGCGTGAGAAAGTTTTTGATCTGCCGCTGGCGCAGCTGCTCGACCTCGGGCGGGGCCGATAGACCCTCTACCCCGCAGTTCCAGCTGTAGTTGGCGTCGGTGCCGTCGCGGTTGTGTTCGCCGTTGGCCTCGTTGTACTTTTGGTTGTATGACACCAGGTCGTTGAGGGTAAAGCCATCGTGGCAGGTGACAAAGTGAATGCTGCGATTGGGCTCGCGGTTGGGCTTTTGGTAAATGTCGGGGCTGCCCAGCAGACGGGCGGCCAGGTCGGGCACGCAGTTGGCATCGCCCTTGAGGAACTGGCGCACATGGTCGCGGTAGGGGCCATTCCATTCGGCAAAGCGATCGCCGATAAAGCTGCCCACCTGGTATAGCCCCGCCGCATCCCAGGCCTCGGCAATGATCTTGGTGCCCGCCAAAATCGGCTCCGACTCAATGTTCCACAAAATCGGCGGGTCTTCCAGGGGGTTGCCCGCCATGTCGCGCGACATCACCGAAGCCAGGTCAAAGCGAAAGCCATCCACATGCATCTCTGACACCCAGTAGCGCAGGCTGTCGAGAATCATGCGCCCGACAACCGCATGGTTGGGCGATAGCGTATTGCCACAGCCGCTGTAGTTGGAGTAGTAGATCGGGTTGTCTTCGAGCATGTAGTAGGTTTCGTTATCGATGCCCTTAAAGCTCAAAGTGGGGCCTTCGTGGTTGCCCTCGGCGGAGTGGTTAAACACCACATCGAGAATGACTTCAATACCGGCCTGGTGCAGGGCTTTGACCATGTCACGAAACTCGTTCACCGGCCCCAGGGGGTCTTTGCGCGAGCTATAGGCGCGGTGGGGAGCAAAAAAGCCCAGGGTGCTGTAGCCCCAGTAGTTTTCGTGGCCGGGCATGGCGTCTTGGGCATCGAATTGGTGAATGGGCAGCAGCTCCACAGCCGTAATGCCCAGCTCTTGCAGGTAGGGAATTTTTTCGATTAGCCCGGCGTAGGTGCCCCGCTGCTCATCGGGCAGCCCCGAGGAGGGGTGACGGGTAAAGCCGCCCACGTGCATCTCATAAATGACGCTGCTGGAGTAGGGAATGTGCAGGGGGCGATCGCCCCCCCAGTCATAGTTGCGCGTATCGACCACCACCCCTTTAATGGCGGTGGCGCAGTTGTCGCCGGGGCCAATGGCATGGCTGCGATCGTAGGTGTCGTCCCCGACTATGGCGCGGGCGTAGGGGTCGAGCAGCACCTTAGTGGCGTCGAAGCGGTGGCCGTGGGCCGGGTCAAAGGGGCCGTGGACGCGGTAGGCGTAGATCTGCCCGCTTCTCAACCCCGGCACAAACAGGTGCCAGTAGTAAAAGGTGCGGTTCCGAATCGGGTCTAAAGTAATGACCTGACTAGGCTGGGTCAGATCATCGACCTCAAACAGCAGCAGATCTATGCCAGTGGCATGTTTGGAGTACAGACAAAAATTCACCCCCACGGCGTAGACGGTGGCCCCCAGGGGGAAGCTTTGGCCAGGGAGAACTTTTGGACTCATAGCGCGACCTGTGTGCTGAATGCTGAAAATATCTCTGCCGTTGGTTTGTGGCTATAGCCTGTCTGGTTGAGACATTTTCCTTGAAAACGTTCAAACGTTTGAACGTTTCTACAGAACGTAAGGCTTTACCTTATCATCGAGAGTTTGCCAGATGTCCAGGCTCAATACTTAGTTAAGCTCTAGGCTCCGGTTCGCTGGCACCGAGCAGTTCAGCCGCCACGGGCCTAATGGGTCATCCAAGTCAAGCGGCGTCCACTGCGGTGGGATACCGAGGCTGGCCTCTGTCCCAAATAGAGCCTGCCAGGTGCCCTGCCGATACTCCCAAGCCGTCGCAGAAAACGCGCGAAAGGTCTCCCCATCTAAGGGGACAGCCGCTAGGGGATCACGCCATTGATGCACCAAGACAGCCCAGTTGCCCACCCTCAGGGCCTGCCCCTGATGTTCGCCCCGCTCCAAACACCACACCTGTGCTGGGCCGGGGTGCAGGCGATGCCAGTGCTCAACAAAGGGGTGGAGACCACCCTCGTCATCCTCACAGGTGCCCTGTTCTAAGAATTCGTCTGGTCCCAGCCAGTGATAGTTGCTGGTGTCAGGCCACTGGCGAGGGGTGAGGGCAAGGCGATGGTGCCAGGTACAGGTCGGAGGGGCTTCAGACCAGATAAAGGTGCCAGCAAAGCCCAGCAGGTCGGCGTCGAAGCGCGATCGCCAGTCCATCCCCCGGTACCGCTCTGGCGTCAGCCGTCCCGCAAAGGGAGCGCTACGCACGTCGGCAAAGTAGGTTTCAGCCTGGATCCACAGGACGGATTGGCTGGTTTCGATCGGGCCTTGGTCAAACTGGATAGAGCGGCGCTGCCAGACGCCGAGGAATGGGTTGGGGGGCATGGGGGAGGTGGAGAAGGTGAGGAGGGTCGGGGAGGTGAGGAGGGTGGGGAAGGGGGAGAGTTTTGAGTTTTGAATGTACCCGATCAGTTCAAAGTTTAGAATTCAAAATTTAGGATTAGCTAATCGTAGGGTGGGCATTGCCCACCAGTTAACCCAGCGCTATGCAACAAGGGCTCTGCGTAGGGGCAAACGGTGGTTTGCCCAGATCCATTCATGCTGCTAAGCAGCCTCACCAACCGCTGCAAGGGCTTCCCAAATCAATTTTTGCTGGTGAATGATCCGCGCTTCTAAACCACTCACCGGGCCGGGGGTGTAGACACCGCTGGCATAGCCCTGCTGCACACTTTCGGTGAGCACCATATCTTCTTGCATGAAGGCTTCAAACTCAGCCAGCAAGGTTTCGGTGGGCGGGCAAAATTCGGGATCGCCGTAGATATCTAGGGAAACCTGGCAAGTCTCGACGGTGAGCGGCTCAATGTGCAGCCAGGCCAGCAGGCCGTTGGGCAGCCCCAGCAGGTGCAGGTTGGGGTAGATGCCGTAGGTAAAAAATCCCTCGCGGCTGCGGCCCTGGAGGGTGGGCAAAATGGGGTTTTCGGCCTGCCAGTCAGAGGTGGTGGGGGTGTAGAGCAGGTTGACGAAGGCTTCGAGCTGGTGCTGGTAGTGGCGAATGGGGCCTTGCACCTGGTTGAGGGTGGTGCGGTGGGCGATCGCCACATGGTAATCGCACAAAGTGTTGTCGTGGTAGTTCTTCCAGTTGCAGGCGACGGTGTACTGCTTGGCTGCTAGGTGTTGGGTGGCGGCGGTGCGGTGCTGTCCTAAGTTCTCAGGAATGCTGCCCAGAAACTCGATCAGGGGCGGCGCGCTGTCATCAAAACAGACGAACATGAAGCCTGCCCAGGTCTCTAGCCGCAGCGATCGCAGCGCAAACTCTTGCTTCTCAAATGACTGCGGAAACTGATTTTGGGAAGGCACCCCCACCAAATCTCCAGCCAGATCGTAAACCCAGGCGTGGTAAGGGCACACCAATTTCTGGCAGGGGTGAATGCCCGCCTGGGGCGACAGAATCGCCGCGCGGTGGGGGCAGAGGTTGTAAAAGGCCCGCAGCTCGCCAACGTTGTCGCGCACGATCAGCAAGGGAGCGCCCGCTACTGACTTGGCCCATACCATGCCTGGCTGAAGTTGTGCCCCGTCACCCACATAGAGCCAGGTGCGACGAAAAATCGCCCGCTGCTCAATGGGGATCCAGCGGGGATTAGTGTAGTGATCGGCGGTGAGCAAAAATCGCTCCGGCAGCCCGTGGGCATCGGGGGCAGTGGGCGATCGCATCGGCAGACTCGAAACCATCAGTTTTCACTCCCCATCAGCTCACTAACGCCGGAGCTGTCTTTCCCCGCAGCAGATCCATGATGCCTTCGCGGGTGTCTTGGAAGGCGCGATCGCGGCGAATGGTGTAATCGCGATCGCTGGGCAGATCCACAAACACCTCCCGCTGAATGGTGCCGGGGTGGGCCGTCAGCACATAGATGCGCTGGGAGAGAAACACCGCCTCATCGACATCGTGGGTGATCATCAAAATGCTCACCCCGGTGCGGTTCCACAGGTCGAGCATGAACTGCTGCATAGTCTCTTTGGTCTGCACGTCTAGCGCGCCAAAGGGCTCATCCATCAGCATAATTTTGGGCCGCGAGGCCAGGGTGCGAGCGATCGCCACCCGCTGTTTCATGCCGCCAGAGAGCTGCTTGGGCAGCGATCGCGCAAACTTGGTCAGCCCCACCACGTCTAAATAGTAGGAGGCCATTTCTCGCCGCTCCTTTGGCCCCACGCCCTGGAGCTTGAGGCCAAACTCCACATTTTTTTGCACCGTCATCCAGGGATAGAGGGTATAGCTCTGGAAGATCATGCCGCGATCGGATCCTGGCCCGGTCACCACCTGGCCATCTACCGTAATCTCTCCCGCCGTCGGCATATCCAGCCCCGCCACCAGCCGCAGCAGCGTCGATTTGCCGGAGCCTGAGGCTCCCACCGCGCAGACAAACTCGCCCGTTTCGACGTGCATGTTGATGTCATCGAGCGCTAGCACCGACCCTTGGGGAGTGTCGAACTGTTTGCTGAGATTGTTGATTTCTAAGTGCATGGTGTTGGTGGGGATGACGGGGCGGATAGCTACCGTAGGGTGGGCAGTGCCCACCAAAACTGGATTGAGTCGGATTCAGGATGAATAGAGAAAGTTCGGTGGGGTGGGAGACCCTGCTTTGATCCCCCCGGCCCCCCTTAAAAAGGGGGGTATGAAGTGAGACTTAGACCACGAGCATCCGGAGGGATCGACTCTGGGAAACCCTGTGTCTTACAAGCTGGGGAAGGTCATCGATCATTCCACGGCCCATTTGCAGGTGGCTTTCATCAAGGCTCTAAGCGACAAATCCAGGGCGAAGCCGATTACGCCCAGAATGATCAGGCAGGCAAAGATTTCGTCGGTGTTGAAAAACTTTTGGGCCAGCACGATCCGTTTGCCCAAACCGTTTTCTGCCGCCACCAGCTCTGCCACCACCACCAGGCTCCAAGAGGTGGCAATGTTGATGCGAAAGGTGTCGATAATGTTGGGCACCACGTAGGGCGTAATCACTTGAAACAGTGCCTGCCGCCGCTTGCCACCGAGGGTATAGGTGGTTTCGAGCAGAGCCTTGGGTACAAACTTCACCGCATCCATGATCATCAGGATGTTGAAGAACACGGTGCCCATGAAGATCAGGGCGATTTTGGGCGCTTCCCCCAAACCCAAGTAGATGATCAGCAGAGGAATGAAGGCCGGGGGCGGCATGTAGCGCACCACGCCGATGATGGGTTCAAGCAGCGATCGCACGCTAGCAAACGCCCCCATGGCAATGCCGATGGGCACCGACACCAGCGCTGCCAGCCCAAAGCCCACCGTCACCCGCATAATGCTGGCGGCGGTATCGCCCAGCAAAAATCCGTCCGTCCACAGCCGCCCCAGCGCCTGGGCCACCTGCCAGGGCGACGGCAAAAACTTGTCGTTTACTAGATCCAGGCTGGCCACGAGCCACCAGAGGGCAAAGGGCACCGCGATGGAGAGCACCATCAGCGCCGTGCTCATGGATTTAGGAATGTCGTCTGCCAGTCGCCAAAAGACGCTGGGCTTCATGCCCTGGGTAGACCGGGGCGCGGTGGAAAACGATGGGGAAGCAGGAGTCACAGGGGTTAGCCCAAACGTACAACAAACCTACAGGCGGGCACCCCCATCATCTACAGTTCGGCGATGGGGGCTTGCATCAACGGCTACTTCTCAGCAGAGTAAGCCTTAACAAACTGGTCATCGAGAATGGCTTCTAGGTCAGGGGCTTCGGGGATAAACCCAACCTCCACCATAAAGTCGGCCATTTGCTGCGCCGCGTAGGGCATGTACTTCATGTCGTCGCCGCCAGCGCTAAAGGCCTCCAGGTTTTCGTCTAGGGTGAAAATTTTGGTGCCCTCGGTGTACTTCTCAAACTCAGAGTCGCTGATGCTGGCTCGCTTTGCCATAATTGCGTTTGCCTGGTCAGGGTTGGTTTCGATAAAGGCCAAAATGTCGAACCAGGTATTTACCAGGGCCTGTACCTGGTCGGGGCGGCTGTCAATCAGCTTTTGGCTGACCACCAGCAGGTCAGGAATCGCGCCGGGATATTCCTCTGAGGTCACCAGTTCCTGGCTGCCCTCGCGAGACAGCGCTGTCTCCCAAAAAGGTACCCAGCCTGCGAAGCCATCTACCTGTCCAGCGGCAAAGGCGGTGGCGGCGGCTCCGGTTTCCAGGTTCTTAATTTCCACATCGGCGCGGGTCAGCCCGGCATCTTCTAACGCCAGGGTGAGCAAAAAGTCGCCCACCACGCCTTCTTCTAGGGCAACGCTTTTGCCCGCCAGATCGGCGACTGTGTCGATGCCCTCGGCCCCAATCACCTTGTCGTTACCGGCGGAGTTATCGTTCACCAGCACCGCCACCATGCCGTTGACCGCATCCCCCGCAAAAGAAATGGTGTCGTTGAGGGTTTGGCTGTTGGCATCGAGCTGCCCGGCGGCTAGAGCCTGCATCGACTCCAGGTAGCCGTCAAACCAGATCAGCTCGACGTTGGCTCCATTGGCTTCGAACAGGCCCTCTTCTTCGGCGATCGCCCAGGGCCACCAGCCCGCCCAACTGCTGTAGCCAAGCTTCACGGGTTCGCCAGTTGTAGCGGTCACGGGCGCATCCGCAGTGCCCTCAGCCGGGGCATCGGCCTGGGGGGTACTTTGGGCGCAGCTGACGGTAATCAACAGACTGCAACAGAAGGCAAACAGCGTGGGTAAAAAGGTACGTCGTTTCATGGTTGTTGAAGACTCATAAATACAGGGAAGGAAAACTGTAGGAACACCCGAGGGGTATGGCTGACGCCGCTAGAAAAACTTCAGATATCGCTTAATTTCCCAGTCGGAAATGTGGGTGTGGTACTCCTCCCATTCCTGGCGGCGAAAGTCGATGTAGGTTTGGTACATCAGCGGCCCCATCACGGCCTGGCTGAGGGGGTCGGCCTCAAAGGCGTCGATCGCCTCTTGCAGGGTGCGGGGCAACATGTCGATGCCCATCGCCTTTAGGTCACCCAAGGAATAGTCATACATGTTTTCGGTGTGGGGGTCGCCGGGGTCTAGCCCCTCAGCAATGCCCTCCAGCCCGGCAGCTAAAATCATCGCCGCCCCCAGGTAGGGGTTGGTGGCAATATCGGCGGCGCGGCACTCGACCCGGCCTCCCGCCAGGGGAATGCGCAGCATGTTGGTGCGGTTGTTGTTGCCGTAGCAGATGTAGACCGGAGCCCAGGTAAAGCCCGACATGCTGCCCTGGCGCAGCAGCCGCTTGTAGCTGTTGACCGTGGGGCAGGTGACGGCGCAGATCGCCTTGGCGTGGCGCAGCACCCCAGCAATAAACTGGTAGCCCAGCGTCGAGAGCTTGCAGCCGCGTGGGTCGTCGGAGTTTTCAAACAAATTCTGCCCAGTTTCGATGTCGGCTAGCGACATGTTGTAGTGGGCTCCGCTGCCGGTGCGATCGCCAAAGGGCTTGGGCATAAAGCTGGCCAGGTAGCCGTGTTTGCGGGCCACTTCTTTCACCATCAGCCGAAAGAACGTGAGGCGATCGGCCATGGTCAGGGCGTCGCTGTAGGCAAAGTCGGTCTCAAACTGGCCGTTGGCGTCTTCATGATCAAAGGAGTACACGTCCCAGCCCAGATCGTTCATGTACTCGACTAGTTCGGTCAGCCAGGGGGCGTTGTCAAGCAGGCTGGGCAGGTCGTAGCAGGGTTTGGCCAGGTGGTCGCGATCGCTCACCGGCCCAAAGCTCCCGTCCGCGTTTTCTTTGAGCATAAAGAACTCGGTCTCAATGCCCAGGTTGAAGGTAAACCCCATCGCCGCCGCCTTGGCCAGCATCTGCTTGAGAATGGTGCGGCAGCAGGCGTCAAAGGGTTTTCCTTCCAGGTAGAGATCGCTGGCAAACCAGGCGACCTCGGGCTTCCAGGGCAGCACCGTGGCCGAGGCCGGGTCGGGCATCGTCGCCACCTCCTCATCGCTGATCGCCTGGGGCACCCCATCCAGGGCCGCCCCGGTAAACAGCTCTGAGCCCGCCATCATCTGACCCAGGTGAGCCAGCGGCACCATTTTGGCCTTACCCATGCCGTGGATATCCACGTAGCTGGCTAGGGCGTACTTGACGCCTTTGGCCTCTAGGGAGGATTTGAGGGCTTCAATTTCCGGGGGGAGCGGGTGGGCCATGGGTGGTGGGTGCTATGGGAGAAAAAACTACGAAAAACAGCAGCCCGAGAGAATGGCAAAGCGGTGCTTCGCTATCCTCCCGGGCTTTTATCCCGCCGTGTACCAAATGCATGGAGCCGCTAACAACGCAGGGCTAAGGGCAATCTGGCGGCTTCTCTCGGACCAGGCACCTACCGCTGCGGCAGGCCGGAACCCTAGAAACCCTTTTGGCTATTTAGAGTGGTTGATTGGTTTTAGGTTGATGCACCTATAGGCTTAGCAATTGCTTAGGGATTAGAAAGTAATCGCTGCTACTAAATCGCCCTTGATTCAAAATTCTTCCCTGCTTGCGGCCCGCTTATCGCCCGCTTATGGGTGGATTAAACCTACAATTTAAGACAGTCACCATTGCTAAACCCATGGCCCCAGTCGAGCCAGTTGAATCAGATCAAGCCATTGCCCTGCGCTATCCCCGGCGATCGCTCAAACGGGCCGAGCGCGCCTTTCGGTGTTCTTCGTTTCGGCTAGATCTGCTGGGAGATATGCGATCGCAGAGCATCTCCATCCGCCAGGTGTGCGGCCCAGCGGGCGTCAAAAGCCGCTACAGCCGTCGCAACCTGGCCGAGCTTCGGGCCGAAAACGAAATGATGTGGCTAATCGCCGTTGGCATTCTGCGCCGCGAAGTCGATGGTCAGGGGCTCACCGACAGCTTTCGCCTCACCCCTATGGGTCGCCAGGTGTTTGAGAGCTTGTCTTCCCTCAGCCCAGGGCAGTATCGCCCCACCCTAGGCGATCATCTCTATAATGCATGGTGCCGGTGGGTGCGATGGCTCTACTGAAATAGTCTTTGACCATCGCCAAGCTGGTGCCCAGGCCAGTGATGAGCCCCGTCTAGACTTGACTTGACCTAGCATCGTCCTGATGGGTTGTGTTGTTCCTGAAGAATCTGCATAGGGAGTAGCTGGGGGCTAGGCCTTCGTCCTCAAGACGAGCCTTTTACCAAAGCCCAGGCTTGCGCCCGTCGAACTCATTCAACTTTGGAGACGCTCCATGAGAGCAATCATGGTAGTGGGAACAGCCTCCCACGTGGGCAAATCACTGATTACCACGGCCCTCTGCCGCATTCTCAGCCGCCGGGGCTGGCGGGTCGCCCCCTTTAAAGGGCAGAACATGGCCCTTAACTCGTATGTCACCGCCAACGGCGGCGAAATGGGCTATGCCCAGGCGGTACAGGCTTGGGCCGCAGGCGTGCCCCCCCAGGTCGAGATGAACCCTATCTTGCTCAAGCCCCAGGGCGACATGACCTCCCAGGTGATACTCAAGGGCCGAGCCGTGGGGCGTACTACCGCCATGCAGTACTACGAAAACTTCTTTGATCAGGGCTGGCAGGCCATTCAAGAAAGCCTTACCCGCCTCGGCCAAGACTTTGACTTTTTGGTGTGCGAAGGGGCGGGCAGCCCGGTGGAAGTTAACCTCAAGCACCGCGACCTCACCAACATGCGGATCGCCAAGCACCTCAATGCCCCCACCGTGCTGGTGGCCGACATCGATCGCGGCGGCGTCTTCGCCCACATCGTCGGCACCCTAGAGCTGATGGATCCTGAAGAGCGTGCCCTGGTCAAAGGCATCATCATCAACAAGTTTCGCGGCCAGCGCGAGGTGCTCGAACCTGGCCTCACCTGGCTCAAAGAGCGCACCGGCATCCCCGTCCTCGGCGTCGTGCCCTGGATTGAAAACGCTCTGCCCGCCGAAGACTCCCTCAGCCTGCTCGATCGCACCCCTGGCAGCAAAAAACAGGCCGACATCACCATCGCCGTCATTCGCCTGCCCCGCATCTCTAACTTCACCGACTTCGACCCGCTAGAGGCCGAGCCCAACGTGCGGGTGGTCTACCGCAGCCCCAAAGAAAAGCTGGGCTACCCAGACGCCGTCATCATCCCCGGCACCAAGACCACCATTGCCGACCTGCTGATTTTGCAGCGCACCGGCATGGCCGAAGAAATCCAGAACTACGTAGCCTCTGGGGGCACGGTGATGGGCGTCTGCGGCGGCTTCCAGATGATGGGGCAGTTCTTGGCCGACCCCGAGGGCATTGAGGGCCACGAGGGCCGTTTCCCCGGCCTCGACCTGTTCCCGCTACGCACAGTTATTACCCAGCAAAAGATTGCCCGCCAGCGCACCGTCAGCTCCCGCTTTCCCCAGGAGGGGCTACCGGTGTCGGGCTACGAGCTGCACCAGGGCCGCACCCAGTTGCTGCTCTCCGACGGCTTAGACGAGAAGGGCACCAAGTTCGAATTCCTGTTTGAAGACCGCAGCCTGGGCGTAGTTGATGCCAGCCAGTCGCTGTGGGGCACCTACCTCCACGGTATCTTCGACAATGGCCCCTGGCGGCGGGCCTGGCTCAACCGTCTGCGCCAGCAGCGGGGCCTGAGCTCACTGCCCACCGGCATCCCCAACTACCGCGAACAGCGCGAGGTCATTCTCAATGAACTCACCGAGGCCGTTGGCGAACATCTGGATCTGACGCCGCTACTGGGGGAAGGGCGTTAGCCGACAAGTCAGCGCTTTTTCTTCTTTTGAGGTAGCTTGGCCCCAAAGCCCTTGGTGGGTTCAGCACCTACCTTAGAGGCTTTTGACCTGAGCTTTTCGGCATCCACATGGCGGCGAAGGTCATAGACCTCTGCCCGCGAAATCAGCCCCAGTCCGTATTGGACGTCAATCCAATCTCCAGCGATGGATGGGTCAACCCGTTTAGCCGCAAATGCTCGCTCTATTGAGGGGGCTGATTCCTGAGCCTCTAAATCCATCAGGCTGGCAATCAAAACCCCGTTGAACATAGGACTGTTTTTAGAATATTGCTCAAGCTGCTGTTCTAGGATGGCTAGGCAGTCAGCTCGCACCTGGGGATGGGTTTGGCCAAGTTTGACCAAGATACTAGCTGCTGTCCACCGACAATAGAAGGCATTCTCAGAGTCAGCTAAAAAAGCACGCACCGGGGGAATGGTCGCTGGCCCAATCAACGCAAATACATTGGGCATATCCTCCGAGAACCAGTCGCTGTCTTCCATTACGTGAAAGACAGACAGCAGTGGCTCAATGGCCGCCTCTGCTTTGAGCTGCCCTAACGCTCGCCAAGCGTGAAGAGGTGCCCAAACCTCTGGGCTATCGGCTGGAGCCCAATTGAGATCTTGGTCAATCGCCATCTGAATCAGATCGGGAATGTGCTCGGCGGTGAAGTCATAGAGCTTGGCATAGTCGGGCCATTCTTCGCCCAGGTGTATATGCTTTTCCCCAAGCTGGAGCAAGGCGTTGACAGGAGGAGAATACGTGATGGGTGCCATAGGCGACAGAGCGGGAATAGTTACCGCGAAAATCTCAATCAGACTTAATTTTACAACCTGAAATTCTATGTTTTAAGGGCTTTGACCTTGGCGGGGGCATCTCACCCAGGCCGAGAACTTCTAAATCCAGAAACCCGGTTTCTGGCCTCCCGCAAGTAGGTACTTTCCGCTATTCTGGCTACGGGCTTTCTTGAGATTTCAGTTCCCCATGACCACTTCCCCTCACGTTAATTTGGGTCAATCTTGGCGATCGCGGCTGACTATTCCCCAGCGGGCGATTCCTTATTTGTTTTTGCTGCCCGCCCTGGTGGCTCTGGGGATCTCGGTGTTTTGGCCCGCGCTGCGAGCATTTTATCTGAGCTTTACCACCTTTGGGGTAGACCTGACGGCGGCGCCCACCTGGGTGGGTTGGGCCAATGTGCAGCGGCTGAGAACCGACCCAATCTTCTGGCAGACGGTGCGCAACACCCTGGTGTACTTAGCTGGGGTGGTGCCAATTCTCACCTTTGCGCCCCTGGGCTTGGCCATTTTAGTCAACCGGCAGCTGCGGGGCATTCACTGGCTGCGGGTGGCCTACTATTCGCCCGTGGTGGTGTCGATGGTGGTGGCGGGTATTGCCTGGCGCTGGCTCTACGCCGAGACCGGCCTGTTTAACCAGGTGCTCAAGTCTCTAGGGCTGACTGAGAACGGCATTCCCTGGCTGACTAGCCCAACCCTGGCGCTGTTCAGCGTCATGGCAGTGACGGTGTGGAAGGGGTTGGGCTACTACATGGTGATTTATCTGGCGGGGCTCCAGGGCATTCCCCAAGACCTGTACGAGGCGGCGGCGCTAGATGGCTCAGACGGCTGGCGACGCCACTGGGATATTACCCTGCCGCTGATGCGGCCCTACCTGGTACTGGTGGGGGTGATTTCGGCGATCGCCGCCACCAAAGTCTTTGAGGAGGTCTACATCATGACCCAGGGCGGGCCGCGCCACAGTTCTAAAACGGTGGTCTACTACATCTACGAGCAGGCCTTTCAGAAGCTAGAAATTAGCTATGCCTGCACCATTGGGCTGGGGCTGTTCTTGGTGATTCTCGCCCTCTCTGCCCTGCGCCTGGCCGTCAACGATGGCTCAACGCCTATGGCCTAAGCAACCCAGGCTGGGTGGAGATTGCTTAGGCGACTTTTGGAAAACTTTCTCCCTAATGGTGGGCACTGCCCACCCTACGGTGGTTACAGCTGCTTGATAAAGAGAGGATCTTCTTTTCTAAAAATCTCCTTAAGCGACCCGCGCTGGCTGGGCTAGCTCTAGAACATTGACCTGCACGTCGTGTACCTCGACGTGGGTGGTACCTTCGGTATGCAGTGCCAGGTCAACGAGCTGATCGAGCAGGTTTAGGGTGTCTACCTGGCCGCTGAGAATGACGGCTGAGCCGCGCTGCTTGACGGTGATTTGCTTGACGGCGTCGCGCCCCACCTGACCGTGAAAGCTCGTCTTAATGCGCTTAGCCAAGCCGTAGTAGTCGTATTCACCGTTGAGGCCAACCCGCTCTGGGGGAATGGCCGACAGCGCTGCGATCGCCTGGTTTAAATAACTGGACTTTGCGTAACAAACTCCACGAATGGTGTGGCCCGTTGCCACCAGCGATTGCATGACGTTAGTCATCTGAGCCTACCCCTTTGCCTCTAAGACAAAAACCAGCACCTAAAGCCGCGAACCCTCTACGGATTAGCCTTGAGACAAGACCCAATCGAAGCTCAGCAGTAGATACACAGCTATTACCGCAAATTCCGCTCTAAACCTTTATCAATCTTGAAGATATTATAAAGTAAGCTTACGGGTTTCTCGAACAGATTAAGTATCTTTTACAACCATTGCTGAGAGTTTTTTGGGTCAAATCTACATACGCAGAGGCTCTGGCTCACAAAGATTTTACAAAGTGGTTTGACCCTCTGAGGTTCAAAAGGTTCCCAGGTCACGGCAGCTAAGTTTTAGCGACTTGGGCAAGCCCAGCGAGGGGGTTAGTCGGCGGTCGTGAGGAGCGCCACGGCATAGGCCGCGATCCCCTCCTGGCGGCCCACCGGGCCTAGGGTTTCGTTGGTCGTCGCTTTAACCCCCACCTGGTCGGGGTTGAGGCCCAGTTTGTCGGCCAGGCGCGCTCGCATCGTTTCAATGTGGGGCTTCAGCTTGGGTTGCTCGGCCACCACCACCGAGTCAATGTTGCTCACCTGCCAGCCCCGATCTTGCACCATGGCATTCACCTGCACCAGCAGCTTCAGGCTGTCGGCCCCCGCCCACTCCGGATCCCCCGGTGGAAAGTACAGGCCAATATCGCCCAAACTCAGTGCCCCCAGCAGCGCATCCATAATTGCGTGGGTCAGCACGTCGGCATCGCTGTGGCCATCGAGCCCCAGGTGGTGCGGAATGGTGACGCCACCCAAAATCAGCGATCGCCCCTCCACCAGCCGATGAATATCGTACCCGTTGCCAATTCGGATTCCCATGTTCTTCTCCACGCTTAAATGACCTGAGGACAAGACTTTTGAGAGGGGGCATCGCTGCGCGGATGCCCCCTCCGGCAGCCCACCCGCCTACCCATCCACTCACTTACTCCCCACCCTCCTCCACCCACCGCTCATACAAATCCAGTCGCCGCTGCCGCGTGCGCTCGATCTGCTGCTGCCGTCGCCACTGGGCGATCGCCTCGTGGTTGCCCGATCGCAGCACCTCCGGCACCTCCCAACCGCGAAAGCTGGCCGGGCGGGTGTACTGGGGATAGTCCAGCAGCGGCGTTTCAAAACTTTCAAAGCGCAGGGAATCGGTCTTGCCGACAGTGCCCGGCAGTAGCCGCACCACACCGTTAATCAGCGTCAGGGCGGGTATTTCGCCGCAGGTGAGCACAAAATCCCCCAGGGATACCTCGCGGGTGAGCAAATGGCTGACCCGCTCATCGACCCCTTCGTAGTGGCCGCAGATCAGCACCAGCTGATCCATCGTGACCAAATGGCGAAACAAGTTTTGGGTCATGGTCTCGCCCTGGGGGGTGAGCAAAATCACCTCGCGGCGGGGCAGCACCGGCAGCGATTCTACCGCCGCAAAGATGGGGTCGGGCTTCATCAGCATGCCCACACCGCCGCCGTAGGGTTCGTCATCGACCCGGTGGTGCTTATCCGTTGTAAAGTCCCTGGGATTGGTAAGATAAACTTCTGCAATTTGGCGCGCCAGGGCTTTACCAATCAGCCCTGACTCCAGGGGAGATGCAAAAAAGTCTGGAAACAGGCTGACAACATCTACTCTTAGATGGGAAGCCCCCGAAATGCCAGTTGTCATAGCCTAGACTGCTGAGGCCTAACGACCTGATGGGTTGAGTCAATTTCATCCAAGTCCAAAAGTGGAGTCTTACCTGTAGGCAAACTACAGATCTCAAGCTGGACTTGGTATATAACGCTCTCTATCATGCAGTAATTGAGTCTAGGTAGCAATTTTCGTCCCTTTGTTGAGCGGCCCATGTCTCCCGTTAAGCACCATGCGATTCTGGCCATTGGCGGCGCAGAAGATAAAGTCCACGGTAAAGAGATTTTGCATACCTTTTTCGAGCGGTCTGGGGGGACGGCGGCCTGCATTGGTATTATTCCCTGTGCGTCTCGGGATCCGGTGGCGATTTCAGCCCGATATCAGCAGATTTTTGCCGATATGGGCGCCCCAGAAACCGTAGTGATGGATATTCGCGATCGCGCCCAGGGGGAAGACCCCAGCTGGAAAACCACTGTCGAACCCTGCACTGGGGTATTTATTACCGGCGGCGACCAGGTGCGCCTGTGCGGGCTGCTGGCCGACACCCCGCTGATAGATATTGTTCGCCAGCGGGCTCAGCTCGGCGAAATTACCCTGGGCGGTACCAGTGCCGGGGCGGCGGTCATGGGCCACCACATGATTGCCGGGGGCGGCAGCGGCGAGTCGCCCAACCGCTCCCTGGTGGATATGGCCATTGGCCTCGGCTTTGTGCCCGAGGTGATTGTTGACCAGCACTTCCACAACCGCAACCGCATGGCCCGGCTGATGAGCGCCATGGCCATGCAGCCCAGCCGTCTGGGCCTGGGCATTGACGAAGACACCTGCGCTCTGTTTGAGGGCGACGGCAGTTTTCAAGTGATCGGCAAGGGGGTAATTGCCGTGGTCGACCCCAGCGCCATGATCCACACCAACGAGCCCGACATCACCGCCGCCGACCCGCTCAGCATCCACGGGCTGCGGCTACACCTGCTGGCCCACGGCGATCGCTTCGACATCAACCACCGCAAAGTCTTGGCCACGGCCAAAAGCTAGGGCTCAAGGGACTGATCTAGCTGCCAGAGCCGAATGTAGGGCTGGGTGCCGCCGATGGTAATAATTTGGCCGCTGGGCTGCACCGTAAAGCGCCAGATATCGGTTTCAAAGCCGGTAATCCGCTGAACCGGAGCCTTCTGCTGCAAATCCCACACCAAAATTGTTTTGTCAGCGTCAGCGCTCCAGAGCTGAGACCCCTCCAGACGCAGAGTGTTGACGTAGCCCTGGTGTCCTTCCAGCACAGCGCTTTGGGATTTTGTCGCCATATCCCAAAGCAGCACATTTTGATCGGCTGAGGCACTCACTAGGGTTTGATCATCGTCGGTAATTTCGATGCGGTTGACAAAGCTACTGTGCCCCTCCAGAGTGGTGGGCGGGTTGACCGCCCCCGCAACGGCATCCTCCAGACTGGCCAGATCCCAAAGCTGGAGGCTTTTGCCGCCGCTGATCAGCATGGTGTTATCGCGGGTAAACAACAGATCATTTAGGGTGCCATCGGCCTGGAGGGTGTGGCTGGGGCCATCCGCCGACATCCCCGCCAGGTTGAGGGCACCGGTGCTGTCGGTCAACGGCCATAGCTGAATGGTGCCCTCGCTGTCGGCACTCACCAAGATTCGCCCATTGCGGCTGACCTCCAGGGCGCGGATGGGGGTGCCGTGGGCGTTGTCGATCTGCCCCAGGGCACGGCCATCGGGCAGTGACCAAAAGCGAATGGTGCGATCATCTCCGGTGCTGATCAAGGTTGTCTGATCCACGGTAGTGGCGATCGCCTGAACCACATTGGCATGGGCCAGGGTGTGGCGCAGGGTGTTGTCCTCCAAGTTCCAAATGCGAATGGTGCTGTCGGCACTGGCAGAAATTAGCGTTTTGCCGTCTCGCAGCAGCAGTAGATCGTAGATATCGTTCTCGTGCCCGGTCAGAACCGCCCCTGGGCTGACGGTCAAATTCTGGAGAGCCGGTGCTGCAACCCGAGGGCCACCGATCGCAAGGGGCAATGCCCCCTGGCTCAACGCGTACCAGCCCAGGGGCACCGCCAGGGCCAGCCCTGTTAGACCCGCCAGCAGCCAGGGGCGCTGATCAAATAAGGGGGGCAAAAAGCTGCGCGACGGGTCAGGGAGAGTCTGGGCCTCGTTGGGGTTGAGGGTGGTCATGGGCCAGGTGGGCGCGGCGGCGCTGGCCAAGCGAGGCAGACCGGAAACCTGGCGCGATCGCACCCGAGCCAGACGCTCCATAATCGCCTCCGTGCTGTGGGGGCGATTGGCCGCCGCCGGAGCAATCAGGTCATCAATCAAATCGGCCAGGGGGGCCGAAATCTGCGATGCTACAGCCCGCCACGCAAACGCATTGGTGAGTGAGTTATAGATGGCCGAGTCGTTGGGCAGCTTGGCCGTCATTAAATAGATCAGCGTGCGGCCCAGGGCGTAGAAGTCAGACTGGGGCACCGCCTGGCCCTGCTCCTGCTCGGGGGGGGTGTAGCCCGCCGAACTCACCGTGGTAATGCCGCTGTCGCCCAGGTTGGCCATGTAGGTCTGGGTCATCTCGCGGGCGGCCCCAAAATCGACCAGCACCAGCTGCCCCGACGGGCGCAGCATAATATTTTCGGGCTTAATGTCGCGGTGAAAGTAGTTGTGCTGGTGCACCAGATCGAGCACGTCGGTGAGCTGGGTGAGCCAGAGCATCGCCTGCTTTTCGCTGATCGGGTGGTTACCCTGCTGCACCATCCACTGCCTCAGGTTGGGGCCTTCGATTTTTTCCATGACCAGGCAGTGGGAGGGTTCGCCGTCATCCGCCGGGTAGTAGAGAAAATAGCCCTCGGTCTCTACCCGAGGCACCCCCGGATGGTTGAGCTGGCTCAGCACCTGAGCCTCGCGGCGAAACAGCTCCACCACCTTGGCGTTGGCGTTGTAGCCCTCTTTGAGCACCTTGAGAATTTTGGGGACGTTGCGCTCGTAGGCCTCATAGACGCGGCCAAAGCCGCTGTCGCTGCTAATCAGCCGCATGACTCGGTAGCGTCCCTGAAGCACCAGGGCTGACCCACAGGCCACGCAGGTAGAGCTGCCGCCGTTCTCGGGATGGTTAGGCTGACGGCAACGTGGATTAATACAAAGACTCATAGCCGACGGTAGAATGCATTCCCTGTGTAGCAACAGTGTTCCACGGAATGCCAGCGGTTTACCCAGGCAACCGCCTTTCTTTGCAATTGATCAATGGCCCCAAAATCAAGGATTTCGATTCCCCTCTGCCGCTGGCCCGACCCTCAAGACAGCCTACCCCAAGACGATGGGCGATCGCAGTCCCGCTGCTGGGATAAAGCAATGGTGGGTTTCAGGCGGTGCTGGCTTCCTAAGTTCAGCAGAACAGCCCACGTTGGCGGAACCAATTAATTCAAACGACCTTGGCGGCGGGCTGAGATAGCGCAATTCCGGCGGCGGCGATCGTCACTAAGCCAATGGCCCCGATCATCGTCAGGGTCAGGGTTTCGCCGAGCCAGAAAAAGCTGATCACGGTGGCGATCGCAGGCTCCAAGCTCATCAGCACACCAAACACAGTCACCGGCATGCGCCGCAGCGCCGCCATCTCTAGCGAATAGGGCAGAGTCGAGGCCAACATCGCTACCCCCAGCCCCAGCAGCAAAATATGAGGCGAAAGCAGCAGTCGGCCCTCCGCCATGATCCCGACAGGCAGCAGCAATAGTGCACCCACTGCCATCGACAGGGCCAGCCCCTCCCCACCACGAAAGGCCTGCCCCATGCGGGCCGACAGCACAATGTAGCTACCCCAGGCCACCCCGGCCAGCAGCGCCAGCACCACCCCTAGACTGTCCAGCGATGGCGTGTTGAGGGGCGACAGCAGCACGATGCCCACCGCCGCCATCGCCACCCACAGCCCGTCGAGCCAGCGGCGCGAGTGCAGCAGGGCGACGGTCAGCGGCCCCGAGAACTCTAGCGCGACGGCAACACCGATGGGAATGCGGGCGATCGCACAGTAAAACAGCGCATTCATTACCGCTAGCGACAGGCCAAAGGCCACCAGCAGCCGGTAGTCTGCCGGGCGATGGCCTCGCCAGCGGGGGCGACACCAGGCCACCAGCACCAGCGCCGATAACCCCACCCGCAGCAGCACCATACCCAGCGGCCCCACCTGGCCAAACAGGCTTTTTGCCAGGGTTGAGCCCAGCTGGGTCGAGGCCATAGCGGCAATGACCAAGATAGGCGCTGGGGGGTTGAATGCAGGCAGCACAGGCTTGGGTAGCCAAGAGTTAGGCAGCACAGGGCAGGGCTCCAGGAGCGGTAGGGTCAAATAGAGTCCTCCAACTCTAGCGCCCTCCGCCCCATCAAACCTAACGACAGCGTCGATACTCTGTCATAACCAGCGTGGATATATATAGATGTCTGGATGGCCGCACCTCTAACCGTCCTGGCGATCGCCCTGGTTTTGGCTATGATCCGCCTTAGACTAATGGCAATCACCCCAGCACCCTGCTCCCAGCCGTGCAACATTTCTCCAGGATGTTTTCTATGCCTGATTTTTTAGCCTTTGACCCAACGGCATCGCCCCTGCCCCCGGATTCCTCTGGGCTTTACTACCAGGTGACGCAGTGGGTGGCCAGCCTGGTCAACGGCCTCAGCAACGCGCTCATCCAGATCGGCCACGGCATCGCCAGCTTGCCTGCTCAGGTGCAGGTGCCGACGACGCTCGACACCACTGAGGCGTGGCATCTAGCCCTGTACTGGCTCCTGGTGCTGGTCATGGGGGTGGGGGTAGTGGGCGCAGTCGTACCGGCCCTACCTGGGATTACGCTGATTGTCGGGGCCATCGTGATTTGGGGCCTAGTGGTGGGGTTTGTGGGGCTCAAGTGGGCGCTCGGGGTGGCGATCGCCGCGCTCGTCCTCAGCTTTGCCATCGACTATCTGGCCGGGGTGCTGGGGGCTCAACGGGTCGGGGCCAGCAACTGGGGCCAAATTGGGGCCTTTGTGGGCATGTTCTTGGGCCTATTTGGGCTGCTGCCCCTGTTGCCAACGGGCATTCCCCTGCTCGGGCTGCTGGTGGGCACAGTGCTAGGGGCCTTTATCGGCGAATTTTTGCACCGCCGCGAGCTAAAGCTGCTCCAGCGAGTTAAGCAGTCGGCCAAGGTGGGTCTGGCCATCGTAGTCGGTACCCTGGTCGGCAATATTTTGCAGGGGGTTCTCGCCCTGATTAGCTTAATCGTGTTTTTAGTCACCACCTGGCCAGGCAGCTGGGCCTAGGGCTCTAGCTCTTCAAAGGTTTGAGGCCCGCCAGCAGCGCCATTTCTCGCCACTTCCAATGGCAGTCTATATCGTCAAACCCAAGGCCTATTGGCATTGCCCGTCGTGCAGCGCCGAGATTTCTTCAGCTAGGGCAAAATCTAGGGCCGTGAGCCCTCCGGCGTCGTGGGTGGTCAAATGGAGCGTGACCCGGTTGTAGGCGATCGCTAGGTCAGGATGATGCCCCAGTCTATCCGCTGGCTCGACGAGGCGCTCCACAAAGGCGACGGCGGCGGCAAAGTCAGCGAAGTGGCAGACCGTCGTCAGGCGATCGCCCTCCTGCGCCCACCCCAGAGGTGCCAGTCCTGCGGTGGGCAGCGCCATAGACATGCCCAGCGCAAAGCTACAGCAGTATTGCGGCATCCTATATTTTCTCAAGCAAGGCTGCATTGTCAATCTCCCAGCTGCGGTTGGCCCAAAGATCGAGATGTAGAGACCCTACAGCAAGATTAAACTATTCAATAGCACAACGCTGTCAAAGTGGTTAGCGATCGCCTGATGAAAGCGCGATCGCCCCTACCCAGCCAAGCCCCTTTACGACAGTCGAACTGGCTCTTCACCTATCTCCAAAACAACAGAAGCTAATCTCGTATTTCAAAAAACAAGTCACAATTTTGTACTTCGGTCAGATGACGGAAGTACAAAATTACTTCCGAAAGTATACGGAAATTAACCATTAATTTTCCGCTAAAGAGTAAAAAGGGCGCTGTTTTCTGAGGCTATCTCTGTTGCGATCGCACCCAGGCCGCGCTCAAGCACCAAGTTTTTACGTAGATTTACGCAGCGATTTTACTTTTGAAAAAAATCAGCAGCCTAGGATTTTCTTTTAGGGGTGAAACCCCTCTTAGGGAATATTGACCTCTTAGTTAAACTTAACCTGGTGAGGCGTGAGCGCTCAGTTTGAGATCTGGATATTCTGGAATTCTCAAGTAATTGGGTCACTAAAAAACTCACTTAAAGTAATGGCTAAAGTGTCATGTTCCCTCTTCTGTTCATCAGTCACTTAGGTTTAGATAACGCCGGATCAGGGTGCGAGAAAAATGTCAAGGGATGCGCTTGTTGTCGGAATAAATACGTATCAGAACCTGCCAGGTTTGCAGGCACCAGCCCATGATGCTGAGTCGGTAGCCCGATGCCTAGAGAGCTTTGGCGAATGCCGCGTAGTGCGGCTGCCAGAGGCTATTACCCATCAAAAACCGGCCATTAGCCAGCGAGGTGTGGTTACTACAGCACTGCTCGAAGAAGCGCTGATCAAACTATTTAAGCCCGCCGGCAAAACGATTCCTCAAACCGCTATTTTTTACTATTCTGGCCACGGGTTGCAGCGCCAGGCCGGTATTCAAGAAGGCTATCTAGCCACCAGCGACGCCAACCCAGCCGCAGGCCACTACGGCCTATCGCTACACTGGCTGCGGCGACTGTTGCAAGAGAGCCCGGTGAGCCAGCGCGTCATTTTGCTCGACTGCTGCAACAGCGGCGAGTTTTTTAACATGCTAGAGGCCGACCCCGGTGCCCGAGCCGGCACCGATCGCCTCTTCATGGCCGCGGCCCGAGAGTACGAAGCCGCCTACGAAGCCCTCGATAGCAGCCACAGCGTTTTCACCCAAGCGCTTCTGTCAGGACTCAACCCCTACAAGGTCAAGGGCGGCATCGTCAACGGCCACTCCCTCACGGATGCGGTCAACCGAGAGCTCAAGGGTGAGCTGCAACAGCCCCTGTTTGAAAGCTCCGGCAGCGAAATTGTGCTCACCCGCATGTCGGGGATGATTTCTCCGGCCAGAGATACACCGCCCCCCTTGCTAGAGAGATTGCAAAAGCTGCGCTACGGCTTTTGCCCCTTTCCGGGGTTAGCCCCCTTTGAGGCCACCCACAGCGAGTTCTTTTTTGGCCGTGACGAGATCACGCAAACCCTGGTGGAACGGGTGCAGTCTTCTCGGCTCTGCGTGGTCACGGGCGCATCGGGCATTGGCAAAACCTCTCTACTACGGGCCGGGCTGCTGCCCCGCCTAGCCAAAAGCGAGAGCACTGCTGCTTGGACTCTGCGCTACCTGGCCGTGGGGTCTTCGCCCCTTACCAGTTTGGCGGAAGCCTTTGTTGACCCCGGCGCGGCGGGGTTGCACCGCGCTGAGCAGTTGCGCCGGGCTGAAGCATTTTTACAGCGGGGAGCTGAGGGTTTTTGCCAACTGATTCAGGCTCTGATGGGGGAGCAAGGCCCAGAGGCGCACCTGGTGCTAGTCGTTGATCAGGTGGAGGCGCTGCTGACGCCTGGTTCAATGCCCGATCGCGATCGCCGCCTGGTGATCGACTGTTTGACAGCGGCAGTACAAAACGCCCATCTGCCGCTCCACCTGGTGCTGGGGCTGCGGGCCCAGCAGATCGACAGCCTGGCGGAATTCCCAGACTTTCAGGCGTTGGTTGCGGCCCACAGCCTGGCCGTACCGGCCATGACCTACAACCAGCTCAAAGCCACTATTGTCGGCCCCCTCGAAAAGGTAGGGCTGCGCTACGATGCCAATCTCGTCTACACGCTGCTGCTCGATATTGTCAGCGCGCCCGCCGACCTAGCTCTGCTCCAGCTAGTTTTAAAGGAGCTATGGCTGCGGCGAGAAAGCACCCCAAACCTCCCCGATCCGCCCCATCTCACCCTGACTGCCTATGCGGAGATGGGAGGTATTCGCCACCTGCTTAACCAGCGAGCGAGCGAGCTGTACGAGAGCCTGACCGATGCTGAGCAAGCCATTGCCCAGCGGATCTTTCTAAGTCTGTGCGACCTGGGCGATGGAACGGTGTTGACCCGTCGCCCGGTATCTTTGGTCGAGTTGGTCACCGAGGCCATGCCCGAGCCAGCCGTTGTCGCCGTAGCAGACCGGCTCGTGGCCGCCCGCCTGGTGGTCGCCCAAGCTCAGCCCCAGGTTGCTAGCTGTGACATTGCGGCCATTGCGGTGCCAGGATGGGCACCGACAGATTCAGACGGTAGCTTATCTACTATCACGAACGGGCTTCTGATCGCTGAAACGGCTCCCGCCGTCCGCGCTCCCTGCTTTGACATTGCCCACGAGGCCTTGATTCGCAACTGGCCTCTGTTACAGGAGTGGTTGCCGATTCAAGGTCCCAAGGTTAGGCAGCAGCGGGCCATTGAGGTTGCCGCCCAGGAGTGGCAACAGCAGGAGCAGCCCAACCATCCCGACTACTTTTTAACCAAGACCCGCCTCAATGAGGCCAAAACCTTTCGCCAAACCCATCCAGAACAGCTCTCGGTGCTGGCTGGCACCTATTTGGAAGCCTGCGATCGCTACACCAAGCGCTGCCGCCGCCAGCGCCACCTGGTGCGGCTGCTGATTCCGCTCAGTATGGCTACCGGTATGCTCACGGCCTACGGCCACAGCTACCTGACCCAGACCGAGGCCAGCTTTAGCCTGGCGAAAGCGCCTGCCGCCAGCGCGGTTACCCCTTCGTTTAATCTTGCCAAACCCCCAGATTCTGCCGCTACCCCTCAGCTCGGCTCACCCCAGACGGGCGTAGTGCGCACCGGCATCATGCCCCTGGCACGGTCGCGGCCCAGTCCACCGCCCCAGACCTATCGAGGAACTGCGCCACAGCTTCAGGCCACCCTAGCTAAAACAGCCCAGGGGTTAGATCCGCTCGCTCACCAACCGGTTGCTGGGGAAAGCGCCCAGGCCATTGCGGCTGCCCCAGCCAGCTCTGCCCCAGGCAGCAATCTACCTCCAGCCAACCAGGTCGTCCAGCTTGAGGCGTGGTGGGTTTCGCCCGACGACCCATCGATGATGATTCAAATCTGGTGCACTCGCACTGAGGCCGAACCCGTGTGTTTCACCTCTACCGCCGCTCGCCGCCTGCCGGGGCAGCCCTAGCCCCAGCAAAGAAAGCTATCCTAGTCTTCGTGGCTGAAGCGATGGAACGGGGCACACAATGCAAATTTTGTCGGTGGCGCTGCAAAACTTTAAGACCCACCGCGATCGCTACTTTGAGTTTCAGCCGGGCACCAACGCCATCTGCGGCGAAAATGGCGCGGGCAAGACCAGCATTTTGGAGGCGATCGCCTGGGTGCTCTTTAACTACCAGGGCGACTACGGCAAAGACGACCTGATTCGCAACGGCAGCGGCAGTGCCCAGGTCACAGTGGCCTTTACCTCCAACTACGATGGCCGCACTTACCACGCCCAGCGCTGTACCCAGCGGGGCTATGCCCTGTTTGACCCTCAGCTCAACGAGCGCCTGCCCTATACCCGCATTAAAGACGAGGTGCTGCCCTGGCTGCGGCAGCACTTGGGGCTAGGCCCCACCACCAACCTGCCCCAGCTGTTTGCCCGCACCCTGGGGGTGCCCCAAGGTACCTTTACCGCCGACTTTTTACAGCCTGCCGAGCAGCGCAAGGCCGTATTCGACGCCATTCTCAAGGTCGAAGACTACAAGCTGGCCTTTAAGCAGATGAATGCCCTGCGCCGCTACGCCGAAGACCAGGCGGAGGCCACTAAGCGAGAAATTGCCCAGTACGAAGAGGCGCTAACCAGTTGGGATGATCTGCACCAGCGCCAGCAGGGCCTGGTCAATGCCATTGGCACCAGCGAGCAGCGCCTAGCAACCTTGCAAGAGACGCTGCGCACGCTGCAAACCCAGCGGGACGATCTCAAGGCCCAAGCTCAGACGGTGCAGACCTTGGCCACCCAGCGCCAGGGGCTGATGCATCAGCTTGAGGTCAAGCAGAGTACCCTGGCCCGCCTCCAGCAAGCCGTGCAGCAGGCCGAACAGGCGATCGCCCTGTGCCAAGCCCATCAGGCCGCCTACAAAGACTATCAAGCAGCCGAGCAAACGCTGGAGGCGCTCGGTCAGGCCCAGCAGCAGCGCCAGCGCTTGCAGAGCGAGTACCAAACCCTGCAAACAGCCCAGAGTAAAACGCAGGTTGAACTGGCCCGGTGGCAAACCCAGCTCGAATCGTTTGCGGCGACGGAGCGCGAGCTGGCCCAGCTAGAGCCCCAAATAGCGATTCAGGCTCAGCTGGAGGCCCAGCGCCAAGATCTGGTGCAGCAGCTAGAGCAGGCCCAGCGATCGCAGCTTCAGCTCCAGCAGAACCAATTGCAGAGCGCCCAGCTCGATCGGCAGCGGCAGCAGGCGGCTCAAACTCGCGATCGCCTGCTGGCCTTGCAACCCCAGGTCGATGAAATTGCGGCCCTGGAAGATCGGCGCGATCGCCTCCAGCAGCAGCTTAGCCGCCTGGCCGCCGCCCGCCAGTTTGAGGCTGAAATTAGCGTCTTAGTGGCAGACAGCCGCCGCCAGGGCCAGGTTCAGCAGGCCGAGATTGATGCCGTGCTCAAGGATTTAGCCGCGATCGCCGAGAGCCTGCCGCTGCTCTCAGGCCCCACCCTGGAACGTCTGGAGCAGTCTCTCCAGGGGGCTACCGACCTGCACGGAGCGCTGCTGTCGGCCCTAGACGCTATTCTCAGCGACCTGGCCGATCAAACTGATGAAGCGGCCCTCAAAACCACCCTCCAAACCGTGGAAAGCGACCTCAAACAGCGCTACGGCTGGCGGGGCGAGATCGATCAGCTCAGGGGAATTATTACGCAACTGGAGCAAATTCAGCAGGCCCAAGCTGAGCTACTGGTTCAGGCAGAAGATCTGACTCAGCAACTTGCCCAATATGGCCAGGGACAAAGGGCCCTAGACGCCCTGGATAAAGAGCTGGAAGCCCTGGGCCGACCGCGAGAAAAAAGCCAGATTCTCGGGCGCACCCTGCAAGACAAGGCCCGCGTTGAGCAGGCCGCCGCCGCCCAAACCAGCGCCCTAGAAGCACTAGATCAGCAGCTCAAGGCACTGACCAGCCAGCTAGAGCCCTTCGCCGACCTAGACCAGCGCTTGGCCCAGGTGCAGCGCGATCGCGCCCAACATCAGGCAGGCTACGGGCTGTACCTGCAAAATCAGCCCTTGGCCAACCAACACAACCAGCTACAGACCGACCTGACCGCCGCCCAGGCCGAACTTTCCCAGGTGCAGCAGCAGCAGCGCGAGGCTGACCAGACCTACCAAGCCGCTCTAGCCGAGTTCAACCCCGAAGCCGCTGCTACCTTAGAAACCACCTACAGCACCGTCAAATCTGAGGCCGACCAGCTGGCCGGGAGCCTGCCCCAGCAGCGCCAGCGGCTGACCGACCTAGATCAGCAACTTGCCGGGCTAGGGGCGATCGCCCAGCGGCGCGACATCGCCAAACAGCAGCTCCAGGCGCGGGAAAAAGCCAGGCGCTTTATCAACTTTGCCCGCAAGGCCTACAACGAAGCGGGGCCGCGAATCACTGAGCAGTACGTGCGCAGCATTTCGCAGCAGGCCGATCGCCTGTTTCGAGACCTGCTCAACCGCCCCAACGTTGCCCTTCAGTGGACGCGGGACTATGAAATTGTGGTGCAGGATGGGCCAAATCAGCGGCGGTTCGTCAACCTGTCGGGGGGGGAACAGATGTGTGCGGCCCTGGCGGTGCGCCTGGCCCTGCTTAAGGTGCTGGCCGATGCCGATATCGCCTTCTTTGACGAACCCACTACCAATATGGATCGCACCCGACGCCAGGGGTTAGCTGAGGCCATTGGCCGCATCAAAACGTTTCAGCAGCTGTTTGTGATTAGCCACGACGATACCTTTGAGCAGATCACCGAAAATGTGATTGTGGTCGAGCGGGAGGTTGGCTGATCGTCTTTACTGGAGTTTAGAGCTGTAGCCAGTCTCAGTAGATCGCAGAGAATTGAGGCAAGGCTGAATTCGTAGAAAAGGGGCAGGCTCAGGCTCGGAGACTACTGGCTCAGGCCCGGAGATTACTGGACTAAGCTCAGAGACTACCCGGCTAAGCTCGGAGATTACTCGGCTAAGCTCGGAGACTGCTGGACTAGGCTCAGAGACTACTCGGCTAAGCTCAGAGACTACTCAGCTAAGCTCGGAGATTACTCGGCGCAGAATATGGTGAGCTGAGGCTCAGAGTGTAACAATTCTTACTTGTGTTGGGCGATGCGATCGCTTAAATTATTCGGCTATAGCTGTGTGCGTGCAGCTTGTCTTCCCAAAAATTTGGTTAAGCGCCACTGGAAGGTGTGGGGACACCAACCAGCGGCTAACCCCGTCGACAGGTACTGCTGTCTCGGAGGCTAAGGTGATTTTACCTGGCCGTCCTGAACTGCACATGTCTGGGGCGGCCAAGTTTTTGGGATTCCTACCCTTTCGTTGAAGGAATCCCGATTATGTTGTGTTTGACTCGTCAAGATCTCCGAGTTCTTCAAGAACTCGGAGATCTGAATCCCTTGAGCCTGACGACACCTAGCCCCCAGCCGGGGCGCGAGCGACTGCGCCACCTGGTGATTGGCTCAACCGATGGGGTGCAGGGAGCCATCAATCACCTGCACCTGCTGCAATACGCCGAGCGGTTAGAGTGGAGCCGATTGTTTACTATTCCAGAGTCGGGGATTTTGATCACCCCAGAGCAGGGCGAGGTGTTTAGCTACCTGCTGAGGTATCGACAGTTGGGTTAAAAGACCTATCCCCGCCTCCCATAGCTGATGTTGCCAACGCTCCTGCGTTGATACCACTCCCCCGACGCTCCAGCGTCTTTCAGTCCAGGACGCTGGAGCGCCACCGGGGCATTCCCACGCAGAGTGTAGGAATGATCGCACGAAGACAGGGCTAGCAATTCGGGCTAAACTCTGAGTAGGCAAGGGCTAACGCCAGCGGGGCAAGCGATCGATGACCGAGCAGCAGTTTGACGTTTTCTTGGCCCACAGCAGCAAAGACAAACCGCTAATTCGCCGCATTTATCGCAAACTAGCAGATTTGGGCATTCGCCCCTGGCTTGACGAAGAAGAAATTGCCCCTGGCACCACATTTCAAAGCGAGATTCAGCAGGCAATTGGGCGTATCAAGTCGGCAGCAATTTTCTTTGGACCAGATGGGCTGGGGCGTTGGCAGGCGCTAGAGCTAAAATCTTTTATCAGTCAATGCGTGCGACGTGGTGTACCTGTTATTCCGGTGCTGCTGCCAGGAGTTGAGGAAATTCCAGAAGAACTCATTTTTTTGCAAGAGTTTCATGCCGTCTCGTTTCAAGACAGCATCGAAGACGAAAGAGCGCTATTTTCTCTGGAGTGGGGCATCACCCAGCGCAAGCCCACCCGACAGTACAGCGCTTCTCAAGTATTGGGCAATGCCTATGCTGTACCGCCCCCTACTTCAGAAGATGACCTAAGTTCTGAAAGAGGAATTGACTACCAAAACCTTCGCAACTTATTAAAAGCCGGGAAGTGGCGTGAGGCAGATCAGGAAACCTATCGGTTGATGATCATCACCGTCGGTAAAAAGGAAGGGCAGTGGTTTGACCGCAAAGATTTAGAAAAATTTCCCTGTGAAGATCTGCGGACTCTTGATCAGCTTTGGGTGAAGTACAGCAACGGCAAATTTGGCTTTGGCGTGCAGAAACAAATTTATGTGGAGACAGGCAACCTGCTCGATGGCGAGTACCATGAAGAGAATTGGAAAGCCTTTTGCGATTGTGTTGGCTGGCGTAAAGGCGGCAAATACCTGGTCTACTCAGACCTAAAAGCAAATTCCTCTTTATCCCCTACAGGAGAATTTCCGAGGTTTTGTAGAGGTATGAATTTCGTGATTTCGTTAGATTGTTTCTCTTCTCTCGCGCAGAGACTTGTATACTGTTGCAGGTAAGCGCTTCAGCCCGATCCAAACGTTTTATTGCGGCCTCCTTTGGTACCTGTTTCTGGTCATTTCAGAGATCCCTTACCTGGCACCAGCAGTACCAGCCGTAGGGTGCATTCGCGAAGCAATGCACCAAAATCTGTGAATTGAGAGACTACACGTGAACGGTGCATTATGGCCAATGGAGCGATCTGGCTTTTGCCAGGTAAGATCTAAGCCACGAATGCACCCTACAGTTGACCGTCTTAACGCTTGGTAATGCGTATCAACTCACCCGTAAGTACCTCATAATTGCTCAGCGTTTGGTGGATGGTTGCAGCAAAGCCATCCCAATCCAAATTTTTAGAGCAAACAACAATACCTGCATGGTCTGGGTTTTGTTGATGAAGTCGAATAAAGTCGCGACGATTCTGAGAAATAACGGCTCGATTACCAGCTGTTGCAAAAGCTAAAACCTGATCATCAGGAATGCGTTGATTAGCTTGTCCAGCCGTTTGAGCCGTTAGTACGTCATATCCTAACGCCCTCAATCTTTGCACTACAGGCAACGGAAACTGCTCATCAGCATAGAGGCGCAGCACGCTTATGCTGCCTCATTCTGCTGAATCGCGAGTTCAATCTCGGCAGCATGGGCTTCGGCATACTGCCACGCATGGGCTAAATTTGTCGCAGTCAATTGCGGGTAAGCTTCCAAAATTTTGGCATCAGAGGCACCCAAACGGCGATATTGCACCAAATCCCAAACAGGAATGCGAGTGCCGGTAATGCAAGCATCGCCCCCAACAATTCCTGGCGTTTTTTCAACCCCAGGCCAAACGTTGCCCAGGGTTTGCACCAAAAGCCGAACAACTTCAGCCTTCTCCTCTGGGGTGAGGGCCAGTAGATGGGTTCGCAGCTCATCCAACGTCATTGGCTTGATTAGTCCCTGCGTCACTCCTAAATTCTAAGACCTATTTAGCGGCTACCTTCCCACTTCCACAGAGAGCAGCAATGCTCACCACTCACTACGGTAGCCAAAAGCTCGGCAACCCCTGCAATCCCTGCCTTACCAAGCGATTGACCGATCGCATCACCTGAATATGCGGCTCGTCAGGTATCACCGGCAAAATCTCCGCAGGCTGTCCCTGCCCCAAGGTCGCAATCACCCGGTTCGCCGCCTCCAGCCCTGTCACGTAAGCCTTCTCCTGAGACCAAGAGCCGTGGCGGGTAACAATCCAATCGCCCGCCATAAACAGGTTGTCGAAGCTGGTAGTGGTGGGCAGCAGGTAGCGGTAGCTGCCGGGGGCAAAGTGCGTCACCCCCTGGGGGATGCGTACCACAGCGTGATCGATGATCTTGGCTTCCCCAAAGGCAGGGATGCACCCAGCCAAATCCTGCTGCACCTGCTTGAGCACCTGGTCGTCATCTAGCGCCAAGAGCTGGTTAGCGTGGTAGTAGTCTGCCTCAACCACGGTGCCCGGTTCGTCGCGGTACTCGTCGTGCAGGGCGTTGAGGTCAAAGAACGTCCACCCCGTGGTGGGGTGAAAGCCAAAGCAAGCGTTGGAGGGCAGGGGAATGTTGACTTTGCGATCGAGCCAGAGGCGGGTAGCGAGAACGTCAACGGCTCCCAAATTGCGAATATCGCTAAATTCCTGGCGACCCCTCAGCTGCGGCGACTGCTCCACAATTTTCTTCAGCCCGCTGATGCCCACGGCAAACACCACCGCATCGGCCTCAAACACCTCGTCGCCGCACACCACCGCCGTCACACGGCTATTCTCCACCGTCACATCCGACACGCGGTGATTGGCCAAAATCTTGCCCCCCGCCCGCTCGATCGCCTCCGTCCAGGGCCGAAAGATCTGCGCCCCCACCGTGCCCCGGCACCAGCGCACGTCAAAGTCAGGCTGGTGAGCCAGGATGAAGTAGTAGAGCATCCCCAGCGCCGCCGCCGCCGAGCACTGCTCCCCAGGGGCAAACAGGCCCACCAACAGCATCGGCTCAAAGGATTCGTGGTAGAGCCGGGCCGATACGCCGTACTGGCGAAACAGCTCGCGGGCGGTGATGCGATCGTACTTTTGCCAGGCTTCGTCAGAGTTGTCGAAGTCGATTAGCGCTTGCAGCAGGGGGAGGGCCGAGAGGCGATCGACCAGCGGCAGACGCTTGAAGTCGGTGTAGAGAAACGTGCCCAGGGGCGTCGGCAGATAGGGCTGGGCCTGAAACAGCGGCGACTCGACCTCTAGCCCCTGGGGCGAATACTGGGCCGATCGCGTCCATTCGGTAAAGGGCTGAATGCCCAGGTGATCCGTCAGGGCAAAAATGTTGCGGTAGGGGTACCAAAACCCGTGGATGCCCGCTTCGACGGCGCGGCCCTGGGGCGTTTGCCAGCCCGCCACCAGGCCACCGGGGTAAGCTCCGGCTTCCAACAGCGTGACGGCATAGCCCTGGCGGGCCAAATGATAGGCAGAGCCCAATCCCGCCCAGCCTGCGCCCACGACAACTACCCGCTTATGCTCTGTCTGTTCTGTTGTCATGGTAGCTCCGTCGCCTAGACCTGCTCTCTTACTCTAAGCGACTGCCCTCACTCAGGCCGGGTTTCTGACGGCTCGGCGATCGCCTCGGCATTGGCAATGGCGAGGTCGGCGATCTTGCGATCGCGAAAGGTCAGCGTATAAATCTCGGTGGGCATATCGATTCCGGCGGCTTGCAGCGCCTCTTTAATCGCCTGGGAGGCCGCCGAAGTCACCTGCAAAAACGACTGACGGCGAGAGTTGACCCAAAACAGCACCTCCAGATTGACGGTGCTGGCTGCCAGCTCATGTACCAAAATCAGCGGCGGCGGGTCTTTCTCTACCCCCTCTACCTGGGTAACGGCCTCGGTGATCACCTGCCGGGCGGCGGTGATGTTGTCTTCGTAGTCAATGCCCACGATCACATCGCTGCGCCGCACCGGAGATTCGGTATTGTTGACAATGCTGCTCTGAAACACCTTTTGATTGGGAATATACACCAGCCGCCCGTCGTAGGTGCGCATGGTAGTTGCCCGCAGCTGAATCTGCACTACGGTGCCTTCGTAGCTGCCAATTACCACCTGGTCGCTAATGCGAAAGGGGCGCGCCGCCAGCAAAATGACCCCAGAAATGTAGTTGCTGAGCACGTCTTTGAGGCTAAAACCAATCGCCACGCTGGTCAGCCCCAGGGTGCCAAGCAGGGTGGTAAAGTTGAGACCCAAAACTCCCAGGGCCACAATGCTGCCGATCACCCAAACGCCGCCGTAGCACAGCCGCCCAATCAAAATCTCGGTGCTGCGATCGCCCTCGGTTTGCTCGGCCCACAGCAACCCTACCCGCCGCACCCCCAGAGCCACAATCCAGGTCAGACCCACCAACACGATCGCCCCCATCAGCGACGGCAGCAGCACAATCGTGTCATCGACTAGCTGCCGCGCCGTGCCGTCTAGCCGTTGCAGTACGTCAATCGCTAAGTTGGGCTGGGCCAGCACCTGGTTGAGTTGGTCGGCCCACTGCTGGGCCAGTTCTTCCACGGTCAGGCCAAAATCGGTGGCGTCCTGCTGGGTGACGGTCATCAGCACCCGGTTGTTCACCGTCAGCAGGGCAATCTGGCGGTCTTCGTCCACCTGCACGGTGACGGCACCCAGTTCTTGCGCCTGGCTCAGCAGCCCGCCAATGCGGCGGTTGATGATTGCCGCGCGATCGCTGGCACTCAACCCCGGCAAGCTGCCTATCTGAAATACCGGCTGGCCGCGCACCAGCACATCGGCAAAGAATACCGCGTCTTCGGTCGGCTCTGGGGCAGCTGGGGCGGGGCCGGGTAGGGCCGGTGCTGGCGCAGGTTCTGCGGGGCTAGCCTCCTCCTCCTGCGCCTGAAGCCCAGCCCCAGGAAGCAGCAGGATGACCACCAGGAGTATGCCCCCTGCCCGCGATCGCCAAATCCGCTGAAAAATGCTGACCTCCCGCTGGTTAAACCGTCTCAACAGTTTAGGATCAAGATCAGACCAAGACACCTGCCCAACGGCCAGTCCATCGTTTTAAATCACTATTTGCAGCCCGATGAACCGTAAAAAACTTGTGAAAAACGGCGTCAATACGGTGATGGGGGTCAACGAAGCCACCCGCGACACCACCATCCACACCGATTTAGCCAATCCCCAGTGGGACAAGAAAGCCACGTTGACCTATCTGGGGGCGACGATCGCCCAGATAGCCGCGATGACCGGGCTGCTGTGGGGCATGGATGTGGCCTTTAGGTACTTCGAGCTGGGTGCCTTAGCGCCTTGGGCCACGACGGCGATCGCCTGCGCGTTTTTTGCCTTTGTGACGCTGCGATCGCGCCTCTTCTCTCTGCTCGACAACACTCGCAACAGCGGTCGTTACACCTCGCTCCAGCGTCCCGGCTGGGCACCACCGCCGCTGGCCTTCCCCATTGTGTGGATGAGTATTGCGGTGCTGCGGGTGATTTCGGCCTATCTGGTGTGGTCGGCGATGGGGCAAACCTTTTTGAGCTGGCCGCTGATTCTCTACGTGGCGCACCTCAGCCTGGGCGACACCTGGAACACGATTTTTACGGTAGAAGGTCGCTTGGGGACCGCCGTGCCGATGGTGATTGTGGGGCCGCTGCTGTCGGTAGCGGTGGTCACGGTCGGCTATTTTCAGGTGGTGCCATTGGCGGGATGGATTATTTTGCCGTCGCTGGTGTGGCTGGCGATCGCCACCGCCCTCTGCATCAGCCTGTGGCGCTTAAATGGCCAGGAACCTCTGTATCCCGTGGTATCGGCATCCCACGGCTCGTAGCAAAGCGTGTGATTCCGTGCTTCTGAACAACCCCCAAGTAGAGTAGAAAACTAATCCACGTGATAAGCAGTGATAGCAATTTTGCCGTCTGGGCTATAAATAGCTTCGACTCGTCTGTGTTGTAGATGGCTCCACCAAGCCTTGATGCGGTTGCCTTGAGCGGGAGCTGAACCCACCCGTTGATAGCCTTCGTCTAAAAGCAAGGCTTCAAATTTTTCGACGGGCAGTATTTTCGAAGTGATTTGTGGAATCCCGTCCAGCTTATGTTTGTCGAGGGTCATAGTCACCCTGATAGGTGCTGAAAATGCGATAGCCCGGTAAGACGATCGCAACACCCGCATCACTGTGGATGGTACCTGGATAGTCTTTCTCTGGCAAACTGCCGCCCAGGCGCAACTTAATTGGCCCTAGCCAGAGGTAAAACCCAGGAATAAGGCAGTCAAGACTGTAGGCGATCGCCTTCAATGGCAGATCAGGGCTGTCGGGATGCGCAGCAGGCTGTGGTTGAGAATCGTCAGTCAACATAGCGTTGGCCCGAATACTAAACGCTTAATTCCAGTCTATATCTATCGACATGCCATGGGGCCATAGGGTGCGATCGCATTGATTCTCACCTCTCACTACGATGTCAAATAGAAAATCCTTGAGGACGCAGCACCCTACGCCCTCAAGGATTGGCAAACCAGACGGCGTGCCGCCGATTGCAAGGCTATTGTGCCTCAGCCGTCAGCTCGCTCCAGGCCTGCACCACGGCTTGCAGCGCCGGAGGGGCATCGTCAATGGCCAGGTCAATGTAGGTGGTTTCGTAGTGCATAGCCGACAGCTGCACCGTGGGGTAATCGGCAAAGGCGGCGTCGGTTATGTACCGCAGGCGGTTGAGGTTAGGGAATCGCTGATCGGCTAAAACCTGCTCAAAGGCCGCTACTTGCTCAGCCGAGAGCTGCCGTTCTGACACCACCTTACCGTTCTCTCTCTGCACCAGCCGCCCGTCGGTTAGCAGCACGGTCTCAAACTGGGTGCCAATTAAGCTGCCCGACTCGACCGAGCGAAAGATGTGGGCTTCGGGCTCTACTTCCGGCTCCGACATCACTGGCGGAATAAAGTCGGGAATCAGACCGTTGCGGCTAATGGCCGTGGGGTTTTGCACCATGCCCTGGCCATCTTGGCGGGCATGGTAGACCCAGCTTTGATCGCCATCGGTGATAACGAGGCGCAGCCCCGCAATGGCGATCATGGTGCAGAACTGGTCGGGCTCATAGATGCCCATGCAGCCATCCCAGGTGGCGGTTTCGGCGGCGGCAATGCGCAGGTCAGCGACGGGGCGATCGACCTCGGCGGCAGCGGTTTGGAGGATGCGATCGCGCACCTCCGGCGTCAGCAGGTCATCGACCGTCGCATCTTCCCAGTTCTCGGCGATGGGCTCTAGGGCGGGGCGGGGTTCGCTCTGCTCTCCAGGAACCATAGAACAGGCCATTGCCGCGCCTTGAAGGGCGATCGCACCCAGGGCCAGCAGCGCAATTAGAGACTTAGTTTTAAGCGGTAAGGGAGCCATAGACTTAACACTGATTAGCTTTGCCCCATTACCATAGCCAGCCCGCTTCAGCCCCAAGGCGTGGTTACAAAATCGGCTACGGGTTTTTCTTCAGCGGGCGAGCAGTGCAACCTGAAACCCCTTGAGCGCCCCCGATTTGGGCAGGCAAGCTGCGCCCTAGGAGCTATAGCCGAGGTTGTCGGTCAGACAAAAAGGCAAAACGTCTGGGCCGGTGGCCTGCTGTTTCACGCCCGTTGAGGCCGCATCTGACAACGACTGCTCTAGCTCCACCAGATACACGTTGGTAAACAGGCGGGCGATGACCTCGCGCCCCTGGGCCGTGACCGCCAAATACCGCAGTGCCGCTTGAATAAACGGATACACCACATACCAATAAAAGTGAGGATAGTTAGCCCGCAAATCGGCCACCGATTCATACCCCAGGGCGGCGTTGGTGCCGGTTTCCGCAAATTCGCAAAAGAGCGACGAGAGCTTCTTTAAATAGTCTGGATCGCTGAGCTGTCCCAGCAGATCGGCGGCCCGGCACAGCCCCGGCAAATCGTTGGTGGTTTGATATTTAGCCCCAGGCGGAACCGGGAACCGGGTATGTTCGATGCAGGCTACTACGGTATCAAGGTCGATCAGGGGCTGTTCGGCCAAACGATGGCGCACAAACCGCTGCCCTCGGCCCACGTGGTAGGGGGTCAAACTGGCATCCGTAGAGCGAGAGGTCAACGTTACCCAGTTGTCTTCTTGCCCGGTGATGAAGTGGTTAATAGAGCCATCATCGCCAGGGCAAATGCCCCTCACGTAGCCGATGTCATGGCAGAGCAGGGCCACCATAACATTGAGCCAGTCTTGGGGGGTTAGGTCGTGGTGTTGTAGATAGCGCCCCTCTAAAATTGTCTGCCCTACCAGCATCACTTGCAGCGTGTGGTCAGCATTGTGGTAGGGAGCATCAGTCACTTCTAGGTAGGGCATGATCTCGTTTGCCACAGTAGCAAAAGACTGCCAATAGCCCAGGGCTGTACAGCCAAACATGGCGCTGTAGCTCTTCCAAAGATGGCCTTCTATAGACTTGAAAAGATTTTGAGACATGGTTTCCCTCCGCTAATCCAATGCAATGCTGAACCGAGTCGAATGGGCACCCAGGAAGAGAGAACACAACCACAGTGTTCTGGTCGTGAGCAATTTAATCAACCATAAAAACTCACCACTAAAGTCAAGAATTTTGAGCATAGTTTTGGCTAAATAAACTGGCGGTAAAAATGAATAGTTGCTGCAAACCTCTTAAAACACCAGGGTTTCTCTCAATTTCTCAGCATTAGTCTGAGCCTCTAACCAGTTGTGGGTAAAGCCTAACGAAATTTATGGAGACTAAGTGTGATTTTCGTGAATTTATAAACCCGTATTATCACGCTTGAATGTGATCTGGATCAGCTTTGGGTGCCGCTGGCAGGTCTAAACTAATGCATAAATTTCAGTCTCTCATGCCCCTTTGCTTTGCCATCTCATAAGGAGAGAATTCTTTTTCATGCCGCTCAAGAGGTATCCGCAATGCAAGATCGATCGAGTATAATTAACCCCGAAGAAATTACGCCTCATGCGGCTCTTGTGCTTGTTGATAATGCTCTTTTGCAGGCCGTAGGGCAACGCCTCAACGATTTGGAAAGCAGTATATTTCTCGGTTCTTGGGAAGGCAAAACCTACGACGAAATCTATCCCTCTAACCCTGAATACATTGAAAAATCGGTGGGCTATAAGCTTTGGAAAAAGCTGTCGATCGCCCTGGGGGAGAAGGTTAGCAAAAAGCGCATTCGGGGCGCGGTGATGCGCCGCTATCGAGATTTGGGGCAAGACCTGGGGGGTGCCCCCGGCGCGGCTGAAGCGCTGGCTAAAGAGGCCAAATATGCCGTTATCTGGCAGAGAGAGGCCGCTTTGAAGGATGAAGCGGTGATTCAGACCTTGAGCGATGGCCTCAAAGATTTGGGCTACCGAGTGCGCTGCGGCGTTAGCAGTCGCCCTCTAGGGTTTGAGTCTCAGCCACCCAAACCGTTGGTCGGGCTGGCTGAGACTCAGTATGACGATGTGCTGGTGATTACGTTTTCAGATCAAGACGCTGCCCCTGACGAAACAGCCTCGTCGATTGGCGTTGGCGATTGAGGCTGTGATGGGGGAACTTGGCCATGGGCTGCCTCCCATTAAAGAGCAAGGCCAGCCGCGCCACAACCTGTTCCACGACAGCGCCACTAGGGGATGATGCTCTACGTATTTCTTCCCTTAGACATATTCCTGTCGTGCTGGTAGACACTATAAGATTCGTTCAATAATCTGCGGATTTGCCTGCCTGCGAGGTTTACGGCTTGTTCTAGGGTTGTGCTTGGCTCGGTTGCCGGGGGCTCTTGGGGCGATTTGCGCAGCCTAAGGTCTGCGGCATTCCAAAAACGGGAAACGGGGATTGGACTCGGAAGGGGCATTCCTTCGCCAATTGCCCATTGCAGAGGGGCGAATTCAAGGTTTGAACTATTGTCTTGCTATGACACCCCCCGAGCGGACAGTTCTATTGGTCACTAGGTTGCCTGGGCAATCCGATCGCTATGGGCAAATGCTGCGGTATGAGCCGACTGCCTGCTATCGGGTCGTCGAAGTGCTTGGCGATGGGCAGATGGCTAGCCGATACCAGCCTGCCCAGATCGATGGGGTGCTGATTGAGGCTGACGGCAACGCTGACGGTCTAGAGGGGCATGGCCTAGACCTGCTTCAGCAGCTGCAAGAACTGTGGGGAACCCCTTGTCCGCCCGCCATTGTGATTGGTGAAGACGATCTCAAAACGGCGGTGGCGGCCTTCAAGGCCGGGGCGGCTGACTATTTGGTGAAAGATCAGCTCACTCCAGAGGGACTGGGTTTGGCGCTGGAAGCGGCGATGTCTGGAGGAAGCGCAGGGCGAATTGCCCCCGTACTGAGGAAAACCCAGGTAGAAGCGGCGATCGCGGCACCTCCCCAATCGCCCCCTGGAGCGCTGGTAGACGCCCTGCCCCACATGGTGTGGATGGCCGATCGCACCGGGGCCGTCTACTACTGGAACCAATGCTGGTATGCGTACACCGGGTTGAGCCCCGCTGACTCGGCGGGGCTGGCCGGAGCTAGCTGCGTTCATCCTCAGGAGTATGGCCCCACCCTAGACAGGTGGGCCGAAGCCACTGCCGCAGGCCAACCCTTTGAAATTGAGCACCGCATTCGCCGTCACGATGGCGTTTACCGCTGGTTTATGAATCGGGGCGTACCGACGCGCGATCGCACCGGGCAGATCACCGGCTGGGTGGGCACCGTCGTTGATATCGACGAGCACAAGCGGCTAGAGGAGCGCTTTCAACTGGTGGTGCAGGCGGTAAACGGGCTGGTGTTTGACGCCAGCGAGGTCAGCCTAGATGGGGACGATTGCGTCTACCGCTCTGAGCAGCTGTTCGATCTAATTGGGGTGCCTGTCAACGAAGCCTCGCCCACTTCTCGGTGGTGGGAAGATCGCATCCATCCCGACGATCGCGCGCGGTTGCGCCACCGCATGGAGGAACTGTTCGCCAGCTCTAGCCAGCTCTACGAGTCAGACTACCGAGTGCGCCACCAGGATGGCCGCTGGGTCGATGTCTGGGAGCGGGGCTGCCTGGTGCGCGACGAGCAGGGGCGGGTGATGCGCGTGGTGGGCTCTACGGTCGATATCAGCCAGCAGCAGGCGGCGCTGCGCGATCGCAACCGGGCCGAGCTGCGGCTGCAAAAGGCCCACATTCAGCTCGAAGCCGCCCTGGCCGCTGGCTCGGTCTACACCTGGTGCTGGAATGTTTTAGAGAATCGGGTGGTGGCCAACCGCAGCTTTGCCCAACTGGTGGGCCTCGACCCCGAGCGCGTTGCCGCCGGGGTGCGCCTGGAGAAATTTATCAACATCATTCATGCCGACGACCAGGCGCGGGTGGCGGCGGCCATTGACCAGGCGATCGCCACCGGAGAGAGCTGCGCCACCGAGTTTCGTATTGGCAAGCCCCAGGGAGAAGAGCGCTGGGTGATTGCGCGCGGGCGGGCCGAGTACGACAGCCAGGGCCGAGCCGTGGCCTTCCCTGGGGCGCTGGCCGACATTAGCGATCGCAAACAGGCCGAGCTGCGGCTGCAAGAGAATGAAGAGCGCTTTCGCACCCTGGCCGACAACATCTCGCAATTTACCTGGATGACCGACGCCACCGGGTGGATTTTTTGGTACAACCAGCGGTGGTTTGACTACACCGGCACCACCTTCGACGCCATGCAGGGCTGGGGCTGGCAGCAGGTGCACCACCCCGACCACCTCGATCGCGTGGTCAGCAAGTTTCGGCACTGCCTGGCAACCGGCGAAACCTGGGAAGACACCTTTCCCCTGCGTAGCAAAGACGGCACCTACCGCTGGTTTCTCTCCCGCGCCATTCCGGTGCGCGACGAGCAGGGCCGGGTGGTGCGCTGGTTTGGCACCAACACCGACATCACCGATCTGCGGCAGACCGAGCTGACCCTGCAACAGACTACCGAGCGCCTCAACATTGCCCTCAAAAGTGCGCCCATCAGCCTGTTTAACCAGGATCTTGACCTGCGCTACACCTGGATCTACAACCCCACCCAAGACTTGTCCGTAGAGCAGGTGATTGGCCAGAGCGACGAAGATCTCGCATCGCCCGAGACTGCTGCCCGCCTCACCCACCTCAAGCGTCAGGTGATCGCCACCGGCATTGGCCTGCGCGAAGAGGTCAAGGTGGTGACCAATGGCCAGACCGCCTATTACGATCTGACCATCGACCCGATTCACGATGCCCAAAACGCCATCGTTGGCGTCACCTGCGCCGCTGTGGATATCAGCGAAAGAATCTACATTGCCACCGAACACCAGCAGGCCGAACTTGCCCTTCAGGAGAGCGAAGACTGTCTGCGGATGGCGATTGAGTCGGCCCGCATGGGCATTTGGGACTGGAACCTGACGACCAATAGGCTCACCTGGGATGCGGGCTGCAAAGCTATCTTTGGTCTGTCGCCCGAGGCCGACAGCAGCGTTGAGCGGTTTTACGAGGGGCTGCATCCCGACGATCGCGATCGCCTGCAATTGGTCATCGCAGACTCTCTAACCGTGGCTAGCGGCGGCAGCTACGATGTCGAATACCGCGTCATCGGCATTCAAGACCGGGTAGAGCGGTGGGTGAGGGCCAAGGGACAGACCTATTTTGACCGCGACGACACGCCCCTGCGTTTTATCGGCACCGTGCTAGACATTACCCAGCAAAAACAGGCCGAAGCCGCCCGCGAACAGCTGCTGCGCCAAGAGCAGGCCGCCCGCGAAGCGGCTGAGCGAGCCAACCGCATCAAAGACGAGTTTTTAGCGATTTTATCCCACGAGCTGAGGTCGCCCCTCAACCCAATTTTGGGCTGGGCCAAGCTGCTGCAAACCAAAAAACTCGATGCCGCCAAAACCACCCGCGCCCTAGAAACGATTGAGCGCAATGCCAAGCTGCAAACCCAGCTGATCGACGACCTGTTGGATATCGCCAAGATTTTGCGCGGCAAACTTAAGATCGAACCCGCCTCGGTCGATCCGGTGTTTGTGATCGAGTCGGCGATCGAAACCGTTCAGGCCGCCGCCGATGCCAAGGCGATTCGCATTGAGAGCGACCTGCCCGACATTGGGTTGATTCAGGGCGATGGGGCGCGCATTCAGCAAATCGTCTGGAATCTGCTGACCAACGCCATCAAATTTACCCCCGAGCAGGGCCAGATTACGATTCAGCTGGCTCAGGTAGACCGCTGGGCTCAGCTCAAGGTCACCGACACTGGCCGAGGCATTTGTCCAAAATTTCTGCCGCATATTTTTGACTCCTTTCGCCAGGCCGATACCTCGATTACCCGGCAGTTTGGGGGCCTGGGTCTGGGGCTGGCAATCGTCCGCTACCTGGCGGAAGCCCACGGCGGCACCATTGCCGCCGACAGCCCCGGCGAGGGGCAGGGGGCCACGTTTACCGTGAGCCTGCCGCTGATGAGCGATCGCCCCAGCCAGCGAGTAGCCGCGATTTTGCCCAGCCAGATCGATCTGGCTGGGGTGCGGGTCATCGCGGTGGATGACAACCCCGACGGGCTGGCCCTGCTGACCCTGCTGCTGGGCGAGTATGGGGCCGAGGTGGTGGGTCTTGAGTCTGCGGCCGAGGTGCTCACCACCTTGGCCAAATTCAAACCCCACGTGCTGGTCAGCGACATCGGCATGCCCGAGATGGATGGCTACGCGCTGATTCAGCAGATTCGCGCTTTGCCCCCCGAGCAGGGGGGGCTGGTACCGGCGATCGCCCTCACCGCCTACGTGCGCGAAGAAGACTCTCAAAAAGCAATCGACAGCGGCTTTCAGCGGCACCTGGCCAAGCCGATCGAGCCCGATACCATCGCTCGGGCCGTGGCCCAACTGATGCAACGTTAACTCTTTGAGCTAGGGTGACGTGACCGAGTGCATCGGCAGGTTGGAAGGTCGCCCGCTCTAATCAGACCTACGGCTCATAGACATCTCTTTTTTGCTGAGGCCCCGTTACGATCCCCCAGATTTACCCTGCCCGAGTTCCTCAATAAAGCCCCCTTACGTAAAGGGGGCAGTCTTCCTCAAAAAGGGTTTCACTATCCCCCTTTTGCAGATATTGGATCAACTGCCCCCTTTTATAGATGCTTGCGGCTTCCCGCAGGGTAGGGGGTAGGGGGGGGCAACCAATCCCAATATCGCCGTGCATTTGTGTGCAAGCGATAGCTACTCCGACGGATGCCCCACCTGAAACCAGCGGTAGCCGTACCCAGGCAGGGGAATATCGTAGGCAGAATCTGAGACTACATCCTCCGGCTGATCTTCAAATAGATCGATCAGGCATTTGCCCACGTCATCCTTCAGCATTAGCGACGCCTTGCAGTCGGATTGACTGAAATTGTGCACCGCGATCACCGCGTTGCCTTGCCACTCGCAGCGGTGGGCCAAAACGCTGTCGTGGTTGGTGTCTAAAAATTGCGGCTGGCCCCAGCCAAACTCTGGGCATTCCTTGCGCAGGCGAATCGCCCGCTCCATCCAGTTCAGCAGTGAGCCAGAATTGCGCTGCTGGGTAGTGACATTTACCTGTTTGTAGCCATAGTCGCCGGAGTCAATCACCGGCAAAACCAGCTGGTCGGCGGGCGCTGTAGAAAACCCGCCATTGGGGGCCGTTGACCACTGCATGGGGGTGCGGGCGGGCTGGCGTTCATCTAGCGACAGGTCGTCTCCCATGCCCAGCTCTTCGCCGTAGTTGACTACAGGGGTGCCGGGCAGGGTGAACAGCAGGCTGTAGGTGAGCTTGAGCCGTTGCAGATTGCCGTCGAGCAGCGGCGCAAACCGACGGCGAATGCCGCGATCAAAGATCCACATGGTGTCGCGATCGGGGGCAAAGGCCGCCGCAATTTCATCCTGCTGGTCGTCGGAAAGTTTATCTAGACTTAGCTCATCGTGGTTGCGCACAAAATTGGCCCACTGCCCGGTGGGCGGCGAGGGGGGCAACTCTTTAAAGGCCTGAGCCAGGGGGGCCGCCGATTCGCGGGCGAGGGCCAACAGAAGGTGTTGATTGCCCCAAAAATTGAACAACATCTGCATGCGATCGCCGCCGCCGAAGTAGTCAGGCAGTTTTTCCAGAGATTCATTGGCCTCGGCCAGCAAAATGGCATCTCCCCGCCGCCAAGAGAGAAAATCGCGCAGTTCGTTGAGGTAGATAAAGGGGTCTTCGACCCGTTCAAACACGTTGTCGGCCTGGGTCAGCTCAATTAAGAAGGGGGCGGCGTCAATGCGAAACCCAGACACCCCCAATTCTAGCCAAAAACCCATAATCTTTTTGATTTCGGTTCTGACCTCAGGGTTGGTGATGTTTAGGTCAGCCTGGTGATTATAAAATCTGTGGGCGTAGTAAGCACCTACTTCAGGCCGATACGTCCAAGTCGATTCTTGCCGCCCCGGAAAAACGATGCCTTCCTCGATGTTTTCAGGTTCTTGCTTTGACCAAAAATAGTAGTCAAAATACTTCGATTTTTTGTCTTTGATGGCCGCCTGAAACCAAGGGTGCTGGTCGGAAGTATGGTTGACCACCAGATCGACCAAGATGCGAATGCCCCGCTCTCTGGCCTGGCGGGCAAACTCAACAAAATCGCCCAGCGAACCCAGCCGCGAGTCAACGGTGTAGTAATCCATCACGTCGTAGCCGTTGTCTTTGTTGGGTGATGGGTAAAAAGGCATCAGCCAAACGCAGGTAATCCCAAGGCCAGATATGTAGTCTAGGCGCTGGGTTAGCCCAATAAAGTCGCCCACGCCGTCGCCGTTGCCATCCATGTAGGTTTCTACATCGAGACAGTACAGAACTGCGTTTTTGTACCAAAGATCTAGCATAATAAACCTATATGAATCGGCGTATCGGGAAAGAGCGAAAATAAAAGAGAAAAATAGGAATATCTGACAGTCTTAGAGGATTTCTGGGAAGAGATATACCAGCTTGAATTTAGCGGCTGCAACCATTTTAGGGTGGGCACCGCCCACCATTTTAACTATTTTAGAAACGGCAAGACCTTCTCGCCAAAGACCTCAATAAACTGCTGCTGCTCTCGATTGACGTTGTGCAGAGAAATGGTCTCAAAGCCCAGTTCTACATCCCGTCGCAACCACTCAATATGCTGCTGGGGGTCAGCCGAAATGCGCACATGTTGGTACATATCTTCTGGCTTGACAAAGGTAGCAGCGGCATCGAACTGGCTAGGAACCCTAAAATCGGCCAGCACCTGGCTTTCAAAAATATTGGTGCGCCACTGGTCGTAGGCGCCTTGCAGGGCCGTTTCTTGATCGGGGTCGTAGGAGAGTTGCACCTTGAGGTACATGGGTTTGTGCTCACCGCCGCCGCGCCGAAAGGCCTCGACCACCTGCTGCAGTTTGTCGTGGGGGTGAGAAATAGTAATTAAGCCATCGGCCCAGCTGCCTACCCACTCGGCGGTTTTAGGGGTAATGGCGGCTCCCATAATGCGGGGCGGGTTGGCGGGGCGAGTGTAGAGTTTGGCCTCTTCTACTTGGATTAAGCCGTGGTGGGTAACGGTTTCGCCAGCCCAGAGGGTGCGCATGACATCCACACATTCTTTGAGGCGGGCGTTGCGCTGGGCTTTGATTGGCCAGGGCTGGCCGGTAATGGCTTCGTTCATGGCCTGGCCGCTGCCGAGGGCTACCCAAAAGCGATCGCAAAACATCTCCCCCAAAGTCGCTGCCGCCTGGGCAATGATGGCGGGATGGTAGCGCTGGCCGGGGGCACACACCACGCCAAAGGGCAGCGAGGTCGCCTGCATAGCGGCCCCTAGCCAAGACCAGGCAAAGCCGCATTCTCCCTGGCGATCGCTCCAGGGATGAAAGTGGTCAGAAGACGTAATGGCATTAAAGCCAGCCTGCTCTGCCTGCTGCGCCCAGCCCAGCAGCGCACTGGGGGCAAACTGCTCGTGGGAGGCGTGATAGCCAAATTGCACCATAGTTTATGCCCTGAGCGGTGTCTCTCGGGCCGGTTCAGCCCAAGATCTATGCCCCCCAGTGTGGCAAGGCCAAAGTTATGCCACATCTATCGAATGCGGTAGTTCGAGGGGGAGATGAGGCCAGGTGCGCCTGCCAAGTGCTCGACGCGGCTGCGGCGCGGTTCCCCAACAGGGTAAAATCTGACGTTGATTGAGCAACTTGAGAGGACAGACCCCTGAAAACCCGCGTTGTTATCGTTCGTCACGGGCAGAGCACCTACAACCAGCTCAAGCGCATCCAAGGCCACTGCGATGAGTCAGAGCTGACCCCCGAGGGCGAGGCCCAGGCGCTCCAGGTGGGCCAGGCATTGGTGGGCATTCCCTTCGACGGGGTGTGGGCCAGCCCTCTCAAACGCGCTCGCAAAACCGCTGAGATTATTGCCGCCGAGCTGCAAGGCCTGACCCCCACCTTTACCGACGACCTCAAAGAAATCAGCCTGCCCCTGTGGGAAGGCATGGCCTTTAGCGACGCTGAAGGCCAGTATCCCGAAGCCTTTCACCAGTGGCGCACCGACCCGGCCAACCTGGTGATGGCGGTGCCCCAGGCCGATGGCACCGCGATCGAGTTTTACCCAATTCGCGAGCTGTATCAGCAGGCAGCGAGGTTTTGGCAGGGTTTGCTGGCCGAGCACGCGGGCAAAACCCTTTTAGTCGTCGCCCACAGCGCCATCAACCGAGCGCTGATTAGCACCGCCATTGGGCTGGGGCCAGAGTATTTCAACAATTTGCACCAGGCCAATTGCAGCATAAGCGTGCTGAACTTTACCGCTGGCTGGGGCAGCCCGGTACAGGTCGAGGCCATGAACCTGACCAGCCATATGGGGGCACCGCTGCCCGAAATGCGGCGCGGCCACAAAGGCCCCCGCCTGCTGCTGGTGCGCCACGGCGAAACTGAGTGGAACCGCCAGGGCCGCTTTCAGGGCCAGATCGATGTGCCCCTCAACGACAACGGCCGCGCCCAGGGCGCTAAGGCGGCAGAGTTTCTCAAACCGGTGGCGATCGACGCGGCCTACACCAGCTTTATGGCGCGACCCAAAGAAACGGCGGAAATCATTCTGCAGCACCATCCAGGGCTAACGCTGCATTCGGTGAATGAGCTGCGAGAGATTAGCCACGGCGAATGGGAAGGGCTTTACGAGTCTGAGATTGAGAGCAACTATCCGGGGATGCTGGAGCAGTGGCAGAGCCAGCCCGAAACCGTGCAAATGCCGGGGGGCGAAAACCTGGAGCAGGTGTGGCTGCGATCGATCGCTGCCTGGAAGGAAATCGTCGCGGCCCACAGCGGCGGCGACACTGTGCAGACCGTCCTGGTGGTGGCCCACGATGCGGTGAACAAGGCGCTGCTCTGCCATATGCTGGGCATGGGGCCAGAGTTTTTCTGGCGGTTTAAGCAGGGCAACGGTGCAGTGAGCGTGATCGACTACCCCAACGGCATCGACAGCGCCCCGGTGCTGGTCACGGCCAATATCACCATTCACCTGTCGGGCAGCGTGCTCGATAAGACCGCAGCGGGGGCACTGTGACGGAGGTTTCGGCAACTGGGGTGCAGCTGATTCAGCAGGTGCGGTTGCTGGATGCGGTGACCCAGACTGATCAGCTTGCCGATGTGCTGGTGCAGGACGGTGTGGTGACAGAAATCGCTCCGTCAATTACCGTCATCCCCGCCAGTGCCGAGATGATTCAGGGCCAGGGGAAGGTCTTGCTGCCGGGTCTGGTGGATCTCTATAGCCACTCGGGGGAACCGGGCCACGAGCCGAGGGAAGCCCTGGAGTCGCTGCTGGCAGCGGGGCAGGCGGGCGGCTTTACCCGACTGGGCATTTTGCCAAATACTGAGCCTGCGATCGACCATCCGGCGATGGTAGACAAGCTGCTGGCTCGACACGACTCCATTGCGCGCACCAATTCGTCTCTGCCTCACCTGTACCCCTGGGGTGCGCTGACCCAGGGTGCCCAGGGTCAGCAGATGGTGGAGCTAGTGGAGCTGTCTGAGTCTGCGATCGCAGGCTTTGCCGACGGTCGAGCCATTCAAAATCCACTACTGGTGCAGCGGCTGTTGCAATACCTGCGACCCCTGGGCAAGCCGGTGGCGCTGTGGAGCTGCGATCGCACCCTGCGCGACAGCGGTGTAGCCCGCGAAGGCCCGTTTTCGCTGATCTACGGACTGGTGGGCGACCCGGCTAGCTCTGAAACGGCGGCTTTGGCTGCGCTGTTGGAATGTGTCGCCGAGGTGGGCACCCCCGTTCACTTGATGCGAATTTCTACCGGACGCGGGGTCGAACTGATTCGCCAGGCAAAGGAACGCGGGTTGCCCGTTACTGCCAGCACCACCTGGATGCACCTGCTGTGGAGCGCGAAGGATCTGCGCAGCTACGACCCCAACCTGCGGCTGTCGCCACCGTTGGGAAATCCTGAAGACCAGGCAGCGCTGATTGAGGGGGTGAAGAATGGGGTGGTGGATGCGATCGCGATCGACCATACTCCCCACACCTACGAAGACAAAACCGTGGGCTTTCCCTCTGCGCCCCCCGGCGCGATCGGCCTGGAGCTAGCGTTAGGGATTTTGTGGGATACCTTTGTCACCCAGGGCGACTGGTCACCGCTGACGCTGGTGCAGGCGCTGAGCACAAATCCTGCTGCTTGCTGGGGCCAAACCCCGCCGACTATTCAGCCCCAGCAGCCCGCCGAAATGATTTTGTTTGACCCCGGCACTACCTGGACGGTTACGCGGTCAACGCTGCGATCGCTTTCGGCCAATACTCCCTGGCTGGGGAAAGCAATCCCCGGTCGCGTCCTGCGTACTTGGGTGCCGCCGCATTAGCCACCGATGCCCCGCGCATGAATTCCGCGCAGGCGGAAATGAAGAGTTGTGCCTAAAAACCTGGCTGCACTAACACTAAGCTCGACTTTATCCATTTGCTAGAACCCTTACACGGCGCTGGCTCTGGCAGGCCGGATTTTCTCTAGACTTTTCAGCATGTCAGTCAAATATGGCATGTCTGAAAAAGTTTGGCTATCCGACTGCGATCCAGGCACCGCCGAAAATGGCTCCAATTTCAAATGGATAAAGTCGAGCTAAGGGGATGTTTGAAAAGTCCTCTTTCTTGTAACAAAAGTGGAGATCACCCTAAACCCCCCCTAAAAAGTGGAATTTTAAACCCCCCTTTTTAAGGGGGCAGGGGGGATCAGCAGGGACTAAAGCTACAGCAAATCACTTTTCAAACGTCCTCTAAGGTAAATTTGGGTCGATAATCGCCATGAAATATCCCCGGATTCTTAAAGCTAGAGCAGTTGATGACTTTACATTGGTAGTGGAATTTACCAATCGAAAATCAAAAAAATACGACATCCATCAGCTTTTGAATATTCCGATGTTTTCTCCACTGCGACAACCGGCTTTCTTCAAGAACTTTGAAATTGCGGCAGGAGGCTACGGAATCGTGTGGAACGAAGAGGTTGATATTAGCGAATATGAGCTTTGGGAAAATGGTGTAGCTCTGGAGAGCGAGGAGTTAATTGGGGAGCACTTCTGAGTAATGAATAAATGGGTTGGTGGGCGGTGCCCACCCTACTTAAAAGGACGTATACGGTCTGCTACAGCCGTACACGTCCTCAATAAAACCGCCTAGGGATGGTGTTTGATTGGGCTGCTGCCTATTGTTTAGGCGACGTTCATAGTGTTGGCGGTGCGGCGAGCGCGCTTTTGGCGGTCAGATTTGCGGCGGCCTCCGGCCATTTCGTATTCGGAGCTGTCTTTGCCGTAGCGGACGCCGAAGCCGGAGAGCATGTGGTCAGAAAAATCCATGAGTTTGCGCTCGGCCATCAGCATGTCGTTGTAGACACCATCTACCATCGACAGCATGCGGTTGTAGGCCATGAGCTTTTCTTGCATGGTCTGAATGTGCTCTTCATAGGCTTCTATGGTGTAGCCGTTACCAAAATCGATAGTCCTGGTGACAGACTGCATACCGGCGAGGCGGCGATGGGCTTTTTCGAGCGCCGGGGAACTTCTCTTTTGTCTAGGCATTTGGGTATCTCCAAAATAAAAACGGTAAGACCAAGTTTTGCAGCAGCCGGGTAATGGATTTAGAAGTCTCAAGGGGCTTTTATAGTTACCCATAAAAGCTCATGGCTTACCGTTTCCAAGATGCATCCCTGGAGTTGCGTGGCTCAGTTGTTTATCCACTTTATGCGGCAAAAATGGGCGATCGCCCTAGTAGCTATTCGGAATTTATGATGTCTCAATTTGCTGTGCTCGGTCTCCGTAGCTACAGAGATTTAGGTCTAAAATTTAAGCAATAGCGACTAAGAGGGTGTTTGAAAAGTTAGGGCTTGAGTAAAAAAGCTCACTCCGTATAAGTTGCAGATGAATGTCAGCAATGCCGGAGTGAGACGATGAGTAAAGACTACCCCAGCAACCTAACCCGAGACCAGTACGAGCTTCTGAGTGATTTACTGCCTGCCGCCAAGCCTGGTGGACGACCCCGGAGCGTTGATTTGTGGGAGATTCTCAACGCCATCATGTATGTACTAGTCGAGGGGGTGCAATGGCGGGCCTTACCGGGAGACTTGCCGCCGTGGCAGACGGTGTACACCTACTTTCGAAACTGGCGTAAGGATGGCACCTGGATCGCCCTTCATGACCATCTGCGGGAATGGG